>NZ_CP032616.1:3780000-4125000 GCF_003626975.1 Pseudomonas sp. DY-1
CCTACTTCAAGTTCTTCCTGAAGAAGGAGCTGATCTGGGTGCCCTTCCTCGGGCTGGCCTTCTGGGCCCTCGACTACCCCTTCATGAAGCGCTACAGCAAGGCCTTCCTGGACAAACACCCGGAGATGAAGGGCAAGGACCTGGAAATCACCAAAGCCGCCTGCGAGAAGTTCAAGCGCATGCCGGTAACAGTGGTGAACTACCTCGAAGGCACCCGATTCACTCCCGTGAAACACGCCAACCAGGGTTCGCCCTACCAGTACCTGCTCAAACCCAAGGCCGGCGGCGTCGCCTTCGTCCTGGCCGCGCTGGGCGAGCAACTGGATGCCATTCTCGACGTCACCCTGATTTACCCCGGTAACGGCGTGCCGGGTTTCTGGGCGTTGCTGTCCGGCCGGGTGCCACAGGTCATCGTGGATATCCAGACCCGTCCGCTGGACCCCGCCCTGTGGCAGGGCGATTACGAGAACGATGGGGAATTCCGCCAGTACGTGCAGAACTGGGTGAGCCTGCTATGGCAGGAAAAGGACGCGCGCATCGGCCAGCTGCGTGCGCAGGTGCGGGGCTAGGCGCCGAAACGCCCGCCCGCGAGTTGCTTCAGGTCGACAGGCCATTCACCGGAACGGCCTGGCCAGCCGGATTGGCCGGGCTGGACGGCACCTGCGGTACGGTCCATTGCCAGAGGCTGCCAAGGTTCTGCAGCAGCGATTCGGCCAGGCCCTGCTGGCCGAGGAAGGACAGGATCAGCGGAGCGAACCGGCCGATCAGGCCGCTATCCATCCCCAGCGAACCGAACGCCTGGCTCACGTCAGTCATGCTGTGCATCTGCTGACCGGCGAGCACGCCGGGCTGACTGCCCAGGACGTTGCCCGACTGCTGGCCGAGCAAGCCGCCGATGCTGCTGAGCAACCCCTGGGTATTAGGATCAGTGAGCACACCTACACCCGGCACCGCCTGGTCGAGCTGGGCAAACTGGTCGGCCGGCAGATTGTTGCGCGCCAGGCCGAACAACGCGGTCAGTCCACCCAGAGCCTGCTCCGGGCTGACTTGCAACTGGCCACCCAACTGCTCCAGCAACGCCGCCGACTCCGCTGGCGCAACACCCGGTGCCGTCTCCTGATGCCCGCTCGCGGCAGCGGCGGCGACGACATCGCCCAGGGTAACGGCGAATACCGGGCTGGCCGCCAGGGTCAGCATGGTCGCCAGTGTCAGGCTTCGGGAAATGTGCATAGGTCGACCTCAAGGAAAAGTCCGCGCCGGAACACTACGTACCGGACTGTGAGCGGAGACTCGGCCTTATGACTGCGGCACCGGGGTCTGCGTTCCCGACATTCTGTCGGTTGCCTGGCGTCGCCCCCGGACATCCCTGCACACGGCAGCCGTGAACTAGCCTTGAAGAACACCCTCCCCGGTCTGCCGCCATGAGCGAAAACCGCATCGCCGAACTCGATGCTGCCCTCCCCGGCCTGGCACGCAAGATTCGCGTACTGGAAGCCATTGCCTGGCCCGATGGCATCGAAGAACGCTTTCTCGACGACTGGCGCGCCGGGCGCCCGAGACTCCCCGAAGTGGCACTGACCCCCCGGGATCACAGCGCCGAGATCGAAGCCCTGGAAACCCTTGCCGGCCAATGCGACAAGGGCCACCCGGCCGGCGCCTTCCTCGCCGCCACCGCACGCAGTTACGCCTGCGCCGGACACATGCTGGGCGCCATCGGCACGCCAGCCTTCAGCGACTACTCCGCGCGTCTCTACCAGCGTCCCGATCACTACTACGAACGGCAGAAAATGACGCCCCTGGACGCGGCGCGGTTCTTCCTCGACACCACCGACGCCCTTCTGGACAGTCGCTGCATCCCCGCGACCGACGCTTGCATCCCCGCCGAGGACTTCGCCACCTGGATGCGCACCGAAGTGGACGCTTTCTTCGGCCCCGACAAGGTTCGCGTCGTGGTGGACCCGGACCTCGCCTCAAAAGCCATCGCCGGCGCCACCCGCATCCGCCTGCGGGCTTCCGCGCGTTTTTCCGAGCTGGACAAGGCCCAGCTGCTGCAGCACGAGGCATTCGTCCATGCCGGTACCGCACTGAACGGTCGGGCGCAGAAGCGCCTGACCAGCCTGGCCCTTGGCGCACCGCGCACCACGCTGACCCAGGAGGGCATCGCCATGCTCGCCGAGCTGATCACCGGCAGCATCGACATCCAGCGGCTGCGCCGTATCGCCCTGCGAGTGGTGGCGGTACAGCAGGCACTCGACGGTGCCGACTTCATTGAGGTGTTCAAGGGCTTCCTGGACGCAGGGCAGACCGAAGAAGAGTCGTTCCGCTCAACCCAGCGCGTGTTCCGAGGCGCCGATGTCCGCGGTGGCAGTGCTTTCACGAAGGACGCGTGCTACGTGATCGGCATGCTTGGCGTGCACACCCTGTTGCGCGTGGCGGTGCGCGACAACCGCCCGGAATTGCTGCGCCAGCTGTTCGCCGGGCGGATGAGCGCAGGCGACGTGGTGCGCCTGTCGCCGCTGTTCGAATCCGGCTGGCTGGAGCAGCCACGCTACGTTCCGCCCTGGGCCGCCGACCTGCGTCGCCTGGCCGCTACCCTGGCGTTCTCCGCCTTCGTCGGGCGGATCAAGCTGGATATGGTGAGTCTCGAGCGCTTTGTCGAACTGGAAGAAGAATGATGCCCTTGCAGGTTTACTACTTTTCGCCGGATACAAAAAAAGGGGCCCCGAAGGGCCCCTTGAGGGACAGACGCCGCGGCTGTCACATCACGGCGTCGGGGGTATTGCAGTCGATCAGGCCGCGCTGAAGGTCTTGTGCGGGTCGATGACGAACTTCTTCGGCACGCCGGCATCGAACTCGCCATAGCCACGCGGTGCGTCGTCCAGGCTGATGACCTGCACGCCCACCACTTCGGCGATATTGATGCGGTCCCACATGATCGCTTGCATGAGTGCGCGGTTGTACTTCATCACCGGGGTCTGGCCAGTGTGGAAGCTGTGGGATTTCGCCCAGCCGAGGCCGAAGCGAATACTCAGGCTGCCGATCTTCGCCGCGGCGTCCACGGCACCCGGATCTTCGGTGACGTAAAGGCCGGGGATACCGATCTTGCCGGCCACGCGGGTGACTTGCATGAGCGAGTTCAGCACAGTGGCCGGGGCTTCGTGCTTGGCACCTTCGTGGCCGTGGCCGCGAGCTTCGAAGCCCACCGCATCCACCGCGCAATCCACTTCCGGCTCTCCCAGCAGCGCAGCGATCTGCTCGTGCAGCGGGGTGTCCAGCGACAGGTCGGCGATCTCGAAGCCCTGCGCCTTGGCGTGGGCCAGTCGGGCGGGGTTGAGGTCGCCGACGATAACCACGGCGGCGCCCAGCAGGCGAGCGGAGGCGGCAGCGGCCAGGCCGACCGGGCCGGCACCGGCCACATACACGGTGCTGCCCGGGCCAACGCCGGCAGTTACGGCGCCGTGGTAGCCGGTGGGCAGGATGTCGGAAAGGCAGGTCAGGTCACGGATCTTCTCCATGGCCTTGTCGCGATCCGGCAGCTTGAGCAGGTTGAAGTCGGCGTAGGGCACCAGCACGTACTCGGCCTGGCCACCGGTCCAGTCGCCCATGTCGACATAGCCGTAGGCGCCGCCAGCGCGGGCCGGATTGACGGTCAGGCAAACGCCGGTGTGCATTTCCTTGCAGGAACGGCAGCGGCCGCAGGCCACGTTGAAGGGTACGGAAACCAGGTCGCCGATCTGCAGGTTCTCTACGTCACGGCCCTTCTCGATCACCTCACCGGTGATCTCGTGGCCAAGCACGAGGCCTACCTGGGCGGTGGTACGACCGCGCACCATGTGCTGGTCCGAGCCGCAGATGTTGGTGGAGACGACTTTCAGGATGACCCCGTGCTCGATCTTCTTGCCGCGAGGGTCCTGCATTTTGGGGTAGTCGATCTTCTGGACTTCGACCTTGCCCGAACCGAGATAAACGACACCACGATTACCAGACATGCGTAATTCTCCGTTGTTGTTGTGAATACAAAGGCGCGACCGACGGCCACGCGGCCTTGCACTGGAGCTTGCGTCTGTTGCCGGAGCCCACCGGTGAAACCTGGCAGAGGCGGACTCCGTGAAAGCAGGGTGCGCCGTGCGCACCATTGAATCTGACGGAAGAAGGCGCACCCTCTCCCCCGACCCTCTCCCGGAAGGGAGAGGGGAAAAGCCTCAAGCGTTGAGCACCACCGTGCGGTTGGCGTTGAGGAACACCCGGCGTTCGATGTGGTAGCCGACGGCTTTGGCCAGGGTCAGGCACTCGATGTCGCGGCCCTTGGCGATCAGGTCTTCGGGGTAGTGCGCGTGATCCACCGCTTCGACGCCCTGGGCGATGATCGGACCTTCGTCCAGGTCGTTATTGATGTAATGCGCCGTGGCCCCCACCAGCTTGACGCCCTTCTGGTAGGCCTGGTGGTAGGGCTTGGCGCCCTTGAAGCCGGGCAGCAGCGAGTGGTGGATGTTGATTGCCCAGCCATCGAGCCTTTTGCACAACTCGGGTGACAGCACCTGCATGTAGCGGGCGAGCACCACCAGTTCGGCACCCGTGTCCTCGATCACCTGCAACACCTTGCGCTCTTGCGACGGCTTGTCGTTCGGGTCGAGGGGGAAGTGGTGATAGGGAATCCCGTGCCAGCGGGCGAGCGGCTCCAGGTCCGGGTGGTTGGACACCACTGCGACCACATCCATGGCCAACTGGCCGATACGCTGGCGATAGAGCAGGTCGTTCAGGCAGTGGTCGGCCTTGGACACCATCAGCACCACCTTCGCGCGATAACCGGGCGGCGTCAGTTCCACCTGCATATCGAAGGGCGCCAGGCGCTCGGCGAGGCCGGCGCGGAAGGACTGCTCGTCGAAGTCGTCCGGCTGGCGGAACTCGACACGGATGAAGAAGCGCGAAGACAGCCGGTCATCGAAGGAATGGTGTTCGGTGACGTAGCAGCGCTGCTCGAAGAGAAAGCGCGTCACTGCATCCACGGTACCGAGCACGCTCGGGCAGTGGGCGGTGAGAATCCAAGTATCGGGTGTGCGGCTCATCTCGATCTCCAACGGCGCAACAACGTAGGTTGGTGCTGAGCTTGCGAAGCCCAACAAGGAGCGCGCAGCGCTCCCTGAAGTCCATCCGGGCCCCGAGTCGTTGGGCTTCGCTGCGCTCTGCACCAACCTACGAGGAACCCGTATCGGTCAGGCCTTCACCGCCAGTCCGTATTCCGCGCTGGCATCCTGCAGCCAGAGCCAGAAGTAGTCGGAGAAGCTGCGGCGGATCAGCAGTTCCCAGGTGTCTTCGCCGGTATGGCGAATCACCAGCGAGGCCTTGGCAAAGGTGCTGCCAACGGCCTTGCCCACCGGGAAGTTGCTCGGGTGCACGTCGTAGGGGGTCGACTTCATCAGGACCTCGCGGGCTTTGGGCCCGGAGAGCTCGAGAATGGTCTGGCCGCCGCTGACGTTGACCACGGAGATGTGCTGGCCGTCCAGCGCCTTGCGCAGACGCTGTTCGACCTCGAACTCCTGGCCGCTCGGCACGATCAGCAGCCACTCGTCCGGCCCCAGCCACTGCAGCGAAGTCTCGCCACTGGCTACCAGGGTCAGGGCCACCGGCAGCTCCAGGCCCAGGGCGCTGTGCACGCCACCAGCGAAAGCCGGGTCCTTGGCGTCACCACGGATCACCAGGTGGCCGAGGAGCTTCTTCTCGCGCAGGGTAACCCCTGCGCTGCTCTTGCCTTTGCGCGCCAGCTCGTCGAGGCCGGCGTGGTACAGCGGCGATTCGGCATGGGCGGCATCAGGACGCTGTTTGTAGACGTTCACGTTAGACATTCTGGCGGTCCCCTTTCGGGTCATAGAACACGGAGCTGCAGATTTCGGCTTCGATCACGCTGCCATCGGCCAGCGGTGCGAACACGCGCTCGCCCATGCGCTTGAGGCCACCCTTGACCACGGCCATGGCGAAGGAATAACCCAGGGTCGCGCTCATGTAGCTGGAGGTGACGTGGCCGACCATCTTCATGGGGATGGACTGCTTCGGATCGAACACCAGCTGGGCGCCTTCCGGCAGCACCTTGTTCGGATCGATGGGTTTGAGGCCCACCAGTTGCTTGCGGTCTTCGCGCAGGCAGTCCTCGCGGTTCATGCCACGCCAGCCGATCCAGGAGAAGGCCTTGTTGCGACCGACGCACCAGCCCATGTTCAGGTCGTCCGGGGTCACCGAACCGTCGGTGTCCTGGCCGACGATGATGAAGCCCTTCTCGGCCCGCAGTACGTGCATGGTTTCGGTGCCGTAGGGGGTCAGGTTGTACTTCTTGCCCGCCTCGACGATTTTTCCCCAAACGCCCAGGGCATAGTCGGCCTGCACGTTGACTTCGTAGGACAGCTCACCGGTGAACGAGATGCGGAACACTCGTGCCGGTACGCCACCCACCAGGCCTTCCTTCCAGGTCATGAAGGGGAAAGCATCCTTGTCCAGGTCGATGTCGGTAACTTCGGCCAGCAGCTTGCGGCTGTTGGGGCCGGACAGGGTCATGGTGGCCCAGTGGTCGGTGACCGAGGTGAAGTACACCTTCAGTTCCGGCCATTCGGTCTGGTGGTAGATTTCCAGCCATTCCATCACCCGAGCGGCACCGCCGGTGGTGGTGGTCATGATGAAGTGGTTCTCGCCGACGCAGGCGGTCACACCGTCGTCGAAGACCATGCCATCTTCCTTGCACATCAGGCCGTAGCGGGCCTTGCCCACGTCCAGCTTGGTCCAGGCGTTGGTGTACACGCGGTTGAGGAACTCACGCGCATCCGGGCCCTGGATATCGATCTTGCCCAGGGTGGAAGCGTCGAGGATGCCCACGCTGTCACGCACGGCCTTGCATTCGCGGGCCACTGCGGCGTGCATGTCTTCGCCGCGCTTGGGGAAGTACCACGGACGCTTCCACTGGCCGACGTCTTCGAACTCCGCACCCTGCTCCAGATGCCAGCGCTGCATCGCGGTGTAGCGCTTGGGCTCGAACAGGTGACCGCAGTGACGACCGGCTACCGCGCCGAAGGTCACCGGGGTGTAGTTCGGGCGGAACATGGTGGTGCCCATCTCGGCGATGCTGATGCCCATCGAACGGGCGGCAATGGCCAGACCGTTGATGTTGCCCAGCTTGCCCTGGTCGGTACCGAAGCCCAGCGCGGTGTAGCGCTTGACGTGTTCGACCGACTCGAAACCTTCACGGGTGGCCAGTTCGATACCGGCGGAGGTGACGTCGTTCTGCAGGTCGACGAACTGCTTCGGCGCGCGGGAAGTGGACTTGTCGTGGGGCACCTGGAACAGGCCCACGGACGCTTCTTCCTTACGTTTCTCGGTCTTGGGCAGAGTGCCTTCGACCAGTTTGAAGCCGGCTTCGCCAGCAGCCTTGGCACCGGCCTCGAAACCGTCGGCCAGAGCATCGCCCAGACCGAACACGCCATTCACGGCACCGGCGCAGATGCGCTTCTGGAAGCCCTCGCCGGGCACGAAGGCGAGGATGTCTTCACGCCAGGTCGGCTTGCCGCCCAGGTGCGACGCCAGGTGTACCACCGGGCTGTAGCCGCCGGAGCTGGCAATCAGGTCGCATTCCACCACTTCACCCGGACTGGTGACCTTGTGGCTCTTCAGATCGATGGCGCAGATGCGGGCACCTGTGACGCGCTTGCTGCCACGCGCCTCGACCACGGCGCTGCCGGTGAGGATACGTACGCCACGGGCGCGGGCCTCTTCGACCCAGGCACCGCGCGGGTTGCTGCGGGCGTCGGCCACGGCCACCACTTTCTGGCCGGCGTCGAGCCAGTCCAGCACGACACGGTAGGCGTAGTCGTTGTTGGTGGACAGCACCAGTTGGCGGCCCGGGGCCACACCATAGCGATTCACGTAGGTGGAGATGGCGCCGGCGAGCATGTTGCCGGGGACATCGTTGTTCGAATACACCAGCGGACGCTCGTGGGCACCGGCGGCCAGCACCACACGTTTGGCGCGGACGCGATGAACGCGGTGACGGGCCTGGCCATGGGGCGCGACTTCGCCCAGGTGGTCAGTCAGGCGCTGATGGATGGTGAGGAAGTTGTGGTCGTGATAGCCGTTCACCGTAGCGCGCGGCAGCAGGGTCACTTCCGGCAGTTTCGCCAGTTCAGCGATGGCCTTGGCCGCCCATTCCGAGGCGGGCTTGCCGTCCAGGGTCTCGCGGGTGTCCAGCAGGCTGCCGCCGAACTCTTCCTGCTCGTCAGCCAGGATCACGCGGGCACCGCTGCGGCCGGCGGCCAGTGCAGCGGCGATACCGGCAGGGCCGGCGCCGACCACCAGCACATCGCAGTACTGGTTCAGGTGGTCGTAGATGTCCGGGTCGACTTCCAGGGGCGCACGACCGAGGCCGGCGGCCTTGCGGATGTACTTCTCGTAGGTCAGCCACAGGTTCTGCGGATACATGAAGGTCTTGTAGTAGAACCCGGGCGGCATCATGCCACCGCCGACCTTGCCGAGGATGCCCATGACGTCGTTGTTCACATTCGGCCAGCCGTTGGTGCTGGTCGCCACCAGGCCTGCATAGAGGGCCTGCTGGGTGGCACGTACGTTCGGCACCTGGGAACTTTCGGTGGAGCCGATCTGCAGCACGGCATTGGGCTCTTCCGCACCGGCGGCGACGATGCCGCGCGGACGGGAGTACTTGAAGCTACGGCCGATGATATCGACGCCGTTGGCCAGCAATGCGGCTGCCAGGGTGTCGCCGGCAAAGCCCTGATAGTTCTGGCCGTTGAAGGTGAAGGTCAGCGGCTGGCTGCGATCGACGCGGCCACCCTTGGGAAGGCGATTGACCTGGCTCATGCCGTTACTCCTGCGGTCGCGGCTTTCTTGTCGCCGACGTTGGCCTCGGTGACAGTGGGCTTCTCACCGATCTTGTAGGTTTCGAGGATCTCGTAGCTCACGGTGTGGCGCGTGGCGTTGAAGTATTTGCGGCAGCCGGCAGCGTGCACCCACAGCTCGTGGTGGATGCCGCGCGGGTTGTCGCGGAAGAAGATGTAGTCGCCCCACTCCTCGTCGGTGCAGGCGTTGGCGTCCAGGGGGCGCGGAATGTGCGCCTGGCCCTTGGCATGGAATTCCTCTTCGGAGCGCAGCTCGCCACAGTAGGGGCAGAAAATGTGCAGCATGGCGATTCTCCTTAGTGAGCCACGGCAGCGGCGCCGTGCTCGTCGATCAGTGCGCCGGTATGGAAACGGTCGATGGAGAAGGGCTTGGCCAGCGGGTGCATCTCGCCACGCGCCAGGCTCGCCGCGAAGACGTGGCCCGAACCCGGAGTGGCCTTGAAGCCGCCGGTGCCCCAGCCGCAGTTGAAGAACAGGTTCTTCACCGGGGTCTTGGAGATGATCGGGCAGGCGTCCGGGGTGGTATCCACGATGCCGCCCCACTGACGGTTCATGCGCACGCGGGAGAGGATCGGGAACATCTCCACGATGGCCTGCAGGGTGTGTTCGATGGTCCCGTAGGAGCCACGTTGGCCGTAGCCGTTGTAACCGTCGATACCGGCACCGATGACCAGGTCGCCCTTGTCCGACTGGCTGATGTAGCCATGCACGGCGTTGGACATGATCACGCTGTGGATGATCGGCTTGATCGGCTCGGACACCAGGGCCTGCAGCGGGTGGGATTCCAGCGGCAGGCGGAAACCGGCCTGCTTGGCCATGTGGCCGGAGTTACCGGCGGTGACCACGCCGACGCGCTTGGCGCCAATGAAACCGCGATTGGTCTCGACACCGATCACCGCACCATCCTGCTTGCGGAAACCGAGCACCTCGGTGTTCTGCAGCAGGTCGACACCCAGGGCGTCGGCGGCGCGAGCGTAGCCCCAGGCTACGGCGTCGTGACGGGCCACGCCCCCACGACGCTGAACGGTGGAACCCATGATCGGATAACGGGTGTTCTTGCTGCAGTCGAGGAAAGGAATCTCCTCGGCTACCTGGCGGGCGTCCAGCAGTTCGCCGTCGACGCCGTTCAGGCGGTTTGCGTTCACCCGGCGCGCCGAGTCACGCATGTCCTGCAGGGTGTGGCAGAGGTTGTAGACACCGCGCTGGGAGAACATCACGTTGTAGTTCAGGTCCTGGGACAGGCCTTCCCACAACTTCATCGCGTGCTCGTACAGCTGTGCCGCCTCGTCCCACAGGTAGTTGGAGCGGACGATGGTGGTGTTGCGCGCGGTGTTGCCGCCGCCCAGCCAGCCCTTCTCCACTACCGCGACGTTCTTCACGCCGAATTCCTTGGCCAGGTAGTAGGCAGTGGCCAGGCCGTGGCCGCCACCGCCGACGATGATCACGTCATAGACCGGCTTCGGCGTCGGATTGCGCCACATGCGTTGCCAGTTCTCGTGGTGGCTCAGGGAGTGCTTGAACAGGCCGAAGCCGGAATAACGTTGCATGCTCGGACTCCTGGATCAGCGGTAGACGGGGAAGTCGGCGCAGAGGCCGGCAACCTGCTTGGCCACCTGGGCTTCGACGTCGGCATCGCCGAGGTGGTCGAGGATGTCGCAGATCCAGCCAGCCAGTTCGGTGCTCTGCGATTCCTTGAAGCCACGGCTGGTGATGGCCGGGGTGCCGATGCGGATGCCCGAGGTCACGAAAGGCGACTGTGGGTCGTTCGGTACGGCGTTCTTGTTCACGGTGATGCCGGCGCGGCCAAGGGCGGCGTCCGCTTCCTTGCCGGTCTTGCCCTGCTTGATCAGGCTGACCAGGAACAGGTGGTTGTCAGTACCGCCGGACACCACGTCGTAGCCGCGATCGATGAACACCTTGGCCATGGCCTGGGCGTTGTTGATCACCTGGGCCTGGTAATCCTTGAAGCCGGGTTCCAGCGCTTCCTTGAAGCACACGGCCTTGGCGGCGATCACGTGCATCAGCGGGCCACCCTGGGCGCCGGGGAACACGGCGGAGTTCAGCTTCTTCTCGATCTCTTCGTTGGACTTGGCCAGGATCAGGCCGCCACGCGGACCGCGCAGGGTCTTGTGGGTGGTGGTGGTAACCACATCGGCGTAGGGCAGCGGGTTGGGGTACAGGCCGGCGGCGACCAGGCCGGCGACGTGGGCCATGTCGACGAACAGCAGCGCACCCACCTTGTCGGCGATGGCACGGAAGCGCGGGAAGTCGAGGGTCTTGGAGTAGGCGGAGAAGCCGGCGACGATCATCTTCGGCTTGTGCTCGACAGCCAGGCGCTCGACCTCGTCGTAGTCGATCAGGCCGGTGGCGGTATCAAGACCGTATTGCACAGCGTTGTACAGCTTGCCGGAAGACGACACCTTGGCGCCGTGGGTCAGGTGGCCGCCGTGGGCCAGGCTCATTCCGAGGATAGTGTCGCCGGCGTTCAGCAGGGCCAGGTAGACGGCGCTGTTGGCCTGGGAACCGGAGTGCGGCTGGACGTTGGCGTAATCGGCGCCGAACAGTTGCTTGGCGCGGTCGATGGCCAGCTGCTCGACCTTGTCGACGAACTCGCAGCCGCCGTAGTAACGCTTGCCCGGATAGCCTTCGGCGTACTTGTTGGTCAGGCCGCTGCCCTGGGCTTCCATCACGCGCTTGCTGGTGTAGTTCTCCGAGGCGATCAGCTCGATGTGGTCTTCCTGACGGTGCTCTTCTTCCTGCATCGCGCTGAACAGTTCGTCGTCGTAACCCTGGATCTGGTCTTGCTTGCTGAACATCGATGATCTCCTGCGACAACCCGCTGTCGTCTCTGTTGTTTTGGGGGCCCGGAACCGACCACTGGAGGGCTGTCGGTATCTGCCTGTTGGGGCCGATTGTGCGAGTTAGCCCGACACCCCGTTTGCCTGTTTGCGACGTGTAAATGCCCAAACCTACCCTGCCGACGAAGGAATACCGTTCGATTACCGGAGACCGTCTCGCTGAACCCCGGATGTCGGGCAGGGACGCCGCTGATGCAGGGCTGGAATGGGTGTAAGCTGGACCCCGGCGCCGGCCCGCTCCAGCGCCGCAAAACAATAAAAAGACAGAACTGCACTTCGACTTCTGCCTCACCCGCCAATACCCAAAAACGACAGTCGATGCAGCGGAGGAAAAACCAATGGCTGTTGCAAACCTTGCGGCGCCGTCCGTCGACGAATTCCAGGCCCAGCCCCGGCCGGCCGCAGTGAAGACCTTCGGCTTTCTGCTGATCCCCAACTTCACCACCATCGGCTTCGCCTCGGCGATCGAGACCCTGCGCATGGCCAACCTGGCCGCCAAGCGCACCCTGTTCCACACCTTGCTGATCGCCGCCGACCACGAACCAGTGCAGGCCAGCAACGGCATGCGCGTGGTTCCCGATCACAGCCTTGACGACGCCCCCGAACTGGATGCCCTGTTCGTCGTCGGCTCCAACCCCATGCCGACCCGCTATGACCGGCGCCTGCTCAACTGGGTGCGCAAGCTGGCCCAGCACGACGTGGCACTGGGCGGAATCTGCACCGGCAGCCACCTGCTGGCCAGCGCTGAGCTGCTCAAGGGCTATCGCTGCACGGTGCACTGGGAAGACATCGAGCAGGTGAAGGACAAGTTCCCCGGCATCGTCATCTCCAACCAGCTGTTCGAGCTGGATCGCGACCGTTACACCTGCTCCGGCGGCACGGCGTCCATGGACATGACCCTGCAACTGATCGCCCGTGAGCCGGGTGGCGTGGAGATCGCCACCCGCGCTGCCGAACTGCTGCTCTGCGACCGCATGCGCAGCGCCCGCGAACAGCAGCGCATCCCCTTGCGGCAGAAGCTCGGCCACGCACAGCCGAAGCTGAGCCAGATCGTCGCAATCATGGAAGCCAACCTGGAAGAACCCCTGGAACTGGAAGAACTGGCGCAGCTCAACGAAGTGTCGGTGCGCCAACTGGAACGCTTGTTCCACAAGTACCTGGACCGCACCCCCAGCCAGTACTACCTGGAACTGCGCCTGAACCGCGCCCGCGACCTGCTGCTGCGCAGCGAGTCGCAGGTCCGCGACATTGCCCTGGCCTGCGGCTTCGCCTCACCGGCGCACTTCTCCAAGTGCTACAGCCGCTTCTTCGGCCACTCGCCGCGCGGCGAGCGCAAGCAGAGTCCCTTGCACTCCTGATCGGCGACCGAGAACTGTAGGGCGAATTCATTCGCCAAGGGCAGCGAAGCCGCCCCCCCTCAGGCTCACAGAGCAGACCTGTGGTCTGCTTGGCGAATGACTTAGCCCCTACAAGGGAGTCACCTTGTGCCTCGCCGAAAACAAAAACGCCGCCCTCCTCTCGGGGGCGGCGTTTTCATTTCCGTACCTCGCGCGTCAAGCGTCCTGTTCAACTCCTCCGCTCAGGGCCACTACCGGCTTCTTTGCCAACAGCCAATAGGCCAGCCCTGATACCAGGATGGCGGGGAAGCTCGCGGTGATCTGCTCGGCTACGTCCTTGAACACATGGGCCAACACGAAGTACACCGCAAAACCTAGCACCAGCGCAGTGATACCCGCCGGGTTCCAGCCATTGCTGCCGTAATAGGCGCCGCCGGACTCGGCAAAGAGGTCGCGGTCGCTGATGCGCTTGCCGCGCACGCAGAAGTAGTCGACCAGGATGATGGTCCAGAGCGGGATGAACAGGCCGCCGATGACGCCGAGGAAGGTCTCGAAGTAATGCAGGAAGGAGTCAAAGGCCATGGGCACGAAGCACAGCGCCAGCTGGAGCACAACGATAATCGCCAGGGCCTTTTTCGGGGTCAGGCTCTTGAACGCCCCCAGCAGCCCCATGCCGGAGCCGTAGAGCACGGTGACGTTGGTGCTGACGGTGGCGAAGATCAGCACCAGGAAGGACACCAGGCCTAGCCCCAGGGTAGCCAGGGTGGAGCTGGGGTCGGAGTTGTTGGGGTCGATGCTGCCGGTTTGCAGTGCCACCCCGATCGTGCCGATGGCGCCGATCAGCATGAACCAGCCCTGCCCTACGTTGAGCCCCAGCCAACTGCCCACGGTGGCAGCCTTGCCGGTCTTGGCGAAGCGTGAGAAGTCCGCCACCTGGGCCCAGGTCCAGGAGAAACCGAAGGCCAGGTCAATGTAGAAGGCCACCGAGTGGGCCGGGTTCGCCACCTTGAACGCCATCAGCTCACCCAGATCCCACTGCGACAGCACGATGTAGCTGACCCAGACACCGAGCACCAGCAGCAGCACGCCTGCCACGCGCTCCAGATAGCGGATCGCCTCATGGCCAAGGAAGGTGATGATGCCCTGCGCCACGGCGGTCAGCAGTATGCCGAGCACCATCGGTCCCGCCGAGCCGGGCTGGCCGAAGGTCGGCCAGCCGAACGCTGCGCCGAACACGTGGGTGAGGGAAATAGCGGCAATGAAGCTGTTCACGCTGGGCCAGCCGATCAGCACCAGGAACTGGGCCACGCCGGTCAGGCGCGACCCCTTGGTGCCCAGGGCGGGACGGGCCACCACGGCCGTACTGGCACCGTAGCGGTAGCCGATATAGGCCACTGCCGCCCATGGAATCATCATCAACGGTAGCCAGAGGAGGCTGTACTGCAGGACGAAGACCATGCCCAGTGAAGCGGCCATGCCGCCGAAAAACCAGGAACCGGTGTTGATGCCGGAACCGAACCAGGTCCACACGGTGTCGCCGAAGCCGTAGCTGCGCTCCGCCGGTTTGACCTGATTGAGTCCGTACTCTTTGTGCGCGTCTGAATTCGACATAGCTGAAACTTCCTCGCGAACCGCCGCGGCGGTCACTTGTTGTAATTGTGAAGTCGCTTGTTCTGTTCGGGGTGGCGCAATGCCTCGTCAGGTGGGCGGGAACTCCTCGCGGATAGCGTCGGCAATGCCCTGGACGCAGACCTCCAGGATCAACTCGCCCTTCTCTCGGCTGGCCGTCTTCGCCGACGACAGAGTGCCCGGCGCCGGCGTACGGGCCGGGTCGACCGGAAACACGTCATAGGGTGGGAAGGTTGCAGGTGGGTGATCGACGACGCGGTCCAGGTCCACCAGGTCCGGGTACAAAGCCAGCATCAGGGAGGTCTCGAAGACGCCGCCGTGCTCGATGTCCCAGCCGAGGAAGCCCTCGGGATAGAGCTGCTGGATCACAGCCGGGTCCTTGACGAAGTCCCAGTAGGAGAGCACCACCACTTTGAAGTCCTGGATGCCGGCATAGCGCAGCTCGCGCAGGGCGAGGTCGATGCCTTCGACGATGAACATGGAATTTTCGTAGTGGCCGTTCATCAGTACCAGGCGACGCGCACCATGGCGCGCCAGCTCGCGGATGATGTCCTGCACCGTGCCAGTCAGGGTGGCGCCATCCAGGCTGGTGGTGCCGGGGAAGTGATTGCCGCCGCCGGACTTCTGCTGGGACTTGTAGCCGTACTGCAGCCCCGGCATGACCAGCGCACCAATGCGCTCGGCGACCCGCTTGCACACCGCCGTGGGCAGCAGCACATCGACGTTCATGCACATGTGATGGCCGTGCTGTTCCAGGGCGCCGACCGGCAGCATGAGCACGCAGTCACCTGCCGCGACACGCGCCTCGTACTCCTTCCAGGTCAGCTCACCTACAAAAACACTCTTGCTCATCGAAATACTCCAGGAATTGTCGGCGCCAGACGGACTTCCGCTCATGGCATTGCAGCAGAAGTGAATGGCCGACTTTTGTACGTATCCGACCCGAAGTTGGCAGGATCGCCAGTCCTCAGTCGTCCGCCAGTGCGCGGTGCGCCGTCTCGCAGATGCACAGCATCGCCAGCAGGGCCACGGCCGCCGCTGCCACCAGCATCCAGGCCGGTGCGAGCTTGTCGCCGGTCTGGCTGATCAACCAGGTGGCGATGAAAGGCGCGGTGCCGCCGAACAGGGCATTGGCCGTGTTGAAGCTGAAGGCGAAGCCGCTGTAGCGCACTCGTGTCGGGAAGACCTCGGCGAGGAAGCACGGCAGGGTGCCGTCGTTCATTGCCAACATCAGCCCGAAGGCGATCTGGATCAGCAGGATGAAGGCGAAGCCCTGCCCTTCGAGCAGACCGAACAGCGGCACCGTGAGCCCCAGGAACAGCAGCGACGCACCGATCAGCATGGTTTTGCGGCCGAAGCGGTCGGACAGCTTGCCCATCAGGAAGATGAAACCGATGTAGGTCGCCAGCGACACGGTAGACGCCAGGAAGGAATCGGTTTCGTTCATGCCCATCTCGGTGGATAGATAGGTCGGCATGTAGCTGAGGATCAGGTAGAAGGCCACCGCGTTGAGGCAGGTGACGCCAATGGCCACCAGCACCTTCCTGCGGTGCACGCCCATGAGTTCGCGGATCGGCACTTTGTGCTCCGCTTCCTTCTTCTCCATCGCCTGTTCCATTTCGCGGAACTTGGGGGTGTCCTGCAGGTGCAGGCGAATGTAGCGGCCAATCAGGCCCAGCGGCGCGGCCAACAGGAACGGAATACGCCAGCCCCAGCTGTGCAGTTGCTCGGTATCGAGCTGCGAATAGAGCAGTGCCGCGAACAGCGAACCGAACAGCAACCCCGCCGCCGTACTGGCCGGCACCAGGCAGGTGTAGAAACCGCGCTTGTTGTCTGGCGCGTACTCGGCGAGGAAGGCCGCCGCGCCGGCGTATTCCCCGGAGGCGGAGAAGCCCTGCACCAGGCGGATCAGCAGGAGCAGCAGCGGCGCGAACATGCCCACCTGGGCGTAGGTCGGCAGCAGCGCGATGCAGAAAGTGGCGCCAGACATGATGAGGATGGACAGGGACAGGGCGTTACGCCGGCCGTAACGGTCGCCGATATGGCCCCAGACGATGCCGCCGATGGGGCGGACGATGAACGAAATGGCGAACACCGCGAAAGCCGCCAGCAGGCCGGTGGTCTTGTCGGTGGCAGGGAAGAACACGACTGCGATCACCGCGGCCAGATAGCCGTAGGCGGCGTAGTCGAACCACTCCACGAAGTTGCCCATGAAGCTGGCGGTCGCCGCGCGGCGGAGGGTGCTGCGCTCGCTGCTGGCCATCTGGCTGTCGGACTGGCCATAGGCCAGGGTCTGGTTGGATGTACTCATTGGGCACCTCCGTCGATCGGGAGGTGCGCCTGGAAGACTGGAGTATGGACGGGAGCGCCCCGACCGTTGTTGAAGGACACACTGTCGGCCGCTCCCCGGAGGAGCGTTCCTGCAATAAACCTGACCATTGCCTGTACCTCTATTGTTATGTCGTGTTAGTTCGGCAGCGGGTAGTCAAAGGGCGGCGCGTGCGCGGGGCATGGGCCCCGTGAATGCCGCGCGTCGATTCTTGTTGTGGTGAGGCAAAACCACGGCCCGCGCAGGAGGTCGGCTCTGCGCGGGCGTGGGTTGGATCATTTGCGGATGATGTTTTTCTCCGGGCCGTAGGGGAACTTGGTGATGTTTTCGGCACCGTTCTCATTGACGATCAGGATGTCGTGCTCGCGGTAGCCACCGGAGCCCGGCAGGCCCTCCGGCAGCATGATCATCGGTTCCATGGACACCACCATGCCCGGCTCCAGCACCGTGTCGATGTCCTCTCGCAGCTCCAGCCCGGCCTCGCGGCCGTAGTAGTGGCTGAGGGTGCCGAAGGAGTGGCCGTAGCCAAAGGTGCGGTACTGCAGCACGTCGTGCTTGAGGAATATCTCGTTCAGCTCGCGGGCGATATCGCTGCAGCGCGCACCGGGCTTGATCAGTTTGAGGCCGGCTTCGTGGACCTCGACGTTGACCTGCCACAGCCGCAGGTGGTCGTCGGAGCAATGGTCGAGGAACAGGGTGCGCTCCAGCGCGGTGTAGTAGCCGGCGATCATCGGGAAGCAGTTGAGGCTGAGGATGTCGCCCTTGTTCACCTTGCGGGTGGTCACCGGATTGTGCGCACCGTCAGTGTTGATGCCGGACTGGAACCAGGTCCAGGTGTCCATCAGCTCCACTTCTTCGAAGGTGTCGGCAATGGCGCGGACCATGGCCTGGGTGGCGTGCAGCGCCACTTCATACTCCGGCACCTGGTCACGCAGCGCTTCCACCACCGCCGCGCCACCGATGTCGGCGATGCGCGCGCCGTGACGGATCATCACGTGCTCTTCGGCGGACTTGATCATGCGCATGCGCATGCAAGCGGCGGCCACGTCGACCAGTTCGGCCTCTGGATAGCGGGCGGCCAGCTTGTCGCGGTTCTGCAGGTTCAGGTGGTCGTGTTCGATGCCGATGCGGCGGGCCTTGGGCAGGGCCTGCTGGATGGCGACAAAGTAGTTATCGCGCTGCCAATCGGTGTAGACGATGTTGTCGGTGCCGACGGTGCGGCGCCACGGCTGGCCACCGTCGATGTTGGCGCTGATGCTGATGACGTCGTCCTGGGTGACCACCAGGGCATAGGGGCGGCCGAAGGAGCAGTAGAGGAAGTCGGAGTAGTAATTGATGTTGTGGTACGAGGTGAAGATCGCGGCGTCGATTTTCTCCGCTGCCAGATGAGCGCGCAGCTTGGCTTGGCGGTTGGCGTATTCCTGGGCGGAGAAGGTGGAGCGAACCTTGTCGCCGTTACGGATGCGGAGTGTCTTGGGCATTTGCATGGCGGTGAACCCTTGTTGTTTTCCACTGACTCGACACACCGGGCTGGTGGGCCGTTGGAAAGCATTGCAACAGAAGCCCCCCACCATCTTTTGTACGAATCCGACCCGAAATTGGTCAGATCCGCTGAGGTCATTGCCGGGGCTCCGAGCGGGGTCAATTGCCCTCACCCAAAGGGAGAGGGCGCTTTCCGTGCGCAAGGGGGGCCGGGGGTGAGGGCAGTTGGGTTAACTCGGACTAGCCAGCAGGCGCGAATGCTCTTGTGTAGGGGCGAATTCATTCGCCAAGGGCGGCGCAGCTGCCCCCGACAAGGCCAATGGCAGGACTGCTTCCTGCTTGGCGAATGAATTCGCCCCTACAAGGAAAGCCCCGAGCCTTTCTGCCCCAGCAAAAAAACGGGCCCGGACCGTGCTGCCAGGCACGGGCGGGCCCTAAGGTGGTGCCAAGGGTGCTCAGTGCATCGCGGCGCGGCAGAGATGCGGCTTGTCCAGCCGTTCGTTGCTGGGCGGGATGCCGAAGTGCTCGCGGTAGCACTTGGAGAAATTCTGCGCGGAGACGAAGCCGCAGCCGAAGGCCACCTGCACCACCGGCAGGGCGGTCTGGCGCAGGAGCTGACGGGCACGCAGCAGGCGCAGCTTGAGGTAGTAGCGTGATGGCGAGCAGCACAGGTACTTCTGGAACAGCCTTTCCAATTGGCGCCGCGACAGCTCGATGAAGCTGGCCAGATCATCCAGTTCGATGGGCTCTTCCAGGTTGGCCTCCATCAACGCGATCACTTCCTGCAGCTTGGGCTGCGCGCTGGCGAGGGCATCGCGCAGGGTCAGCCGGCTGGCCCAGGCCGGAATACTTTCGCCGTCCTGAAGCAGACCGGCCTCGGCCAGCACAGCGCGGGCAGACCCCAGGGCACCCAGCTTCACGCCGTGGGCAGACAGGTCGCGGAGTTGCGCGAGCAATCCGGAGTCGGCGAGTGGCGCGCCGTCGCCGCCGCAGAGGATCAGGGCGTCCAGTTCGCGTGCCTCGGCGAGTCTGCCTTCGGGCGTCAGTTGCATGCCGTTGTCGGCGCGCACCGGGGTGCCGTCGCAAGTCAGGGTGCACCAGCGATAGAGGCCCGTTGCGGACAACTGGTTGGCCAGCCGCAACGACTCCAGCGCACCGGCCAGGGCGATCAGGCTGAATTCGTCCAGCAGCAGGAAGCCGATGGATTCGAGGCGCTGCAGGGGCTTGGCAAGAGTCTGGAAGGCGCTCATGGCATCAGCACTCCACGGCACTCACGGCCAGACCACCGCGCGAGGTTTCCTTGTATTTGTCGTGCATGTCGGCGCCGGTGTCGCGCATGGTGCGGATCACCCGGTCCAGCGAGATGAAGTGCTCGCCATCGCCGCGCAGCGCCATCTGCGCCGCGTTGATCGCCTTCACCGCGGCAATCGCGTTGCGCTCGATGCACGGCACCTGCACCAGCCCGCCCACCGGGTCGCAGGTCAGCCCGAGGTTGTGCTCCAGGCCGATCTCGGCGGCATTCTCCAGCTGCGCCGGGGTCGCCCCCAGCACTTCCGCCAGCCCCGCCGCCGCCATCGCGCAGGCCGAGCCGACTTCGCCCTGGCAGCCCACTTCGGCACCCGAGATGGACGCGTTCTTCTTGCACAGGATGCCCACCGCCGCCGCGCCGAGGAAGAAGTTCACCACGTCGTCCTCGGTGGCCTCGGGGTTGAAGCGCATGTAGTAGTGCAGCACCGCCGGGATGATCCCCGCCGCGCCGTTGGTGGGCGCGGTGACCATGCGCCCGCCGGCGGCGTTTTCCTCGTTCACCGCCAGGGCGTAGAGGTTCACCCATTCCATCGCGCTCATGGTCGAGCCAATGACGTTGGGCTTACCCAGTTCCTGCAGGCTGCGGTGCAGCTTGGCGGCGCGCCGGCGCACGTTCAGCCCGCCGGGCAGGATGCCCTCGTGGCCGAGGCCGTTGGTCACGCACTCCTGCATGGCGTCCCAGAGCTTCAGCAGTCCGGCGCGGATCTCCGCTTCGCTGCGCCAGGCCTTCTCGTTGGCCAGCATCAGTTCGGCAATGCGCAGGTTGTGGCGCTGGCAGAGTTCCAGCAGCTCTTCGGCGCTGGAGAAGTCGTAAGGCAGCTCGGTGGTGTCCTGGTCGAGCTGGCCGGAGCGGGCCTGGGCCTCGTCGACCACGAAGCCGCCGCCGATGGAGTAGTAGGTGTCGCGGTGCAGTTCACCCGCCTCGCCTTCGACGATCAGCGTCATGGCGTTGGGGTGGTACGGCAAGTTTTCCTCGAGCAGCAGCAGGTCGCGCTGCCAGTCGAAGGCCACCGGGTGGCTGCCGCCCAACAGCAGTTCGCAGGACGCCTGCAGCGCCTCGATGCGCGGGGCGATCTGCTTCGGGTCGACCCGATCCGGCCATTCGCCCATCAGCCCGACCAGGGTCGCGCGGTCGGTGCCGTGGCCGACGCCGGTGGCCGACAGCGAGCCGTACAGGCGCACCTCGACCCGCGTCACCTGCTCCAGCAGGCCGCGCTCGCGCAGCGCCGTGGCAAACAGCGCCGCCGCCCGCATCGGGCCCACGGTGTGCGAGCTGGAAGGGCCGATACCGATCTTGAACAGGTCGAACACGCTGATAGCCATGCCGGTTCCCCGAATACATCTGTGGGAGCGATTTCAATCGCGATTGCAGGCCGCAGGCCTGCCCTTCCCTACAGGATTCTCCCGATCCGGCATCAGCAGAATCTGTCCGTATCCGACCCGAAAATGTACGGGGGCACCGCCCTCGCCCACAGAAACCGGGGATCATGCTGTGGATAAGCTGTAGAGCCACCGCCCAGCCCCAGGCACTGCGCCACTTCCAACCAAATGGTCAATTCTTGAACCATTTCAGCCACTTGTAGAAAGAGCTGCCCCCAGAATCTGTGCAGGGGCTTGTGGATAAGGTGTGAGCGTCCGGCCAGGGGCCCGGTGGCCGGGGCCTTTGCCGGAGCTGATCAGTAAATGCACAGCCCAGGGAAAATTAAACGCACGCTTAAATTTTGTAACCCGCGCCACCCCCGGCTTTGGCTGCTGGTATAAAAGTTTCCGTTCAAATTATGAGCAGCCCGAGACCCAGGCTAACGTTCAAGTCACAAGAACAACGGAGACCCGCCCCATGAATCCCGGCACCCAGGTAGAGGCTGATTTCATCGTCCTGCCCAGCGACACCGCCAAGGCCCTGCCCCTCTCCCCTGACGACGATTTCCCCGAGGTGTTCGCCACCTCACGCATGATCGCCCTGATGGAGCTGGCCGCATCGCGCTGCATGCGTCCCCTGCTGCAGGACGGCCAGCTCTCGGTGGGCGTCGGTGTGGATATCCGCCACCTCGGCGCCACCCCGGTGGGCGTCCGCGTATCGGCCCGCGCCACCTTCCTCGGTCAGGAAGGCAAACTCTACCTGTTCAAGGTCGAAGCCTTTGACGAGGGCGGCCTGATTGGCGAGGGCCAGCACAGCCGCGCCATCGTCGCCACCGACCGGCTGCTTGCCGGGGCCCATGCCCGCAACCAACGCTGAACCGAATTCCCCATGACACGACCCGATGCCCGGCCCCGGCGCTTGCGGCTGCCAGACGGCCGCACCCTGGCCTACCAGCTCTACGGCGCCAGCGAAGGCCGCCCGCTCTACTACTTCCACGGTTTTCCCGGCAGCCGCCTGCAAGCCGCGCTGCACCATGAACAAGCCCTGGCGGCCGACGTCTGCCTGGTAGCGCCGGATCGGCCCGGTTTCGGCTGGTCCGACTACCAGGCTGGTCGCAGCATCCTCGACTGGGCCGACGACGTGGCCTTCATGGCCGATACCCTTAGCCATCGGCGCTTCGGCGTGGTCGGCGTGTCTTGCGGTGGCCCCTATGCGCTGGCCTGTGCCCATCAGATGGGTCAGCGCCTGGACTACGTCGGGCTGCTGGCCGGCATGGGACCAATGGACATCCCCGAACTGCGTACGGCGCAATTGCCGGCTCTCAAGGTGATGTTCGGCCTTGCCCGCCTCCATCCCCGCTTTGCCAGCCCGCTGCTGTCACTGGATCGACTGATGTTCCTGCACACCCCGGAGCGCGCACTGAAAGGCCTCGCTGGCCTTCTGGCAGAGCCGGATCGCCAGTTGCTGACAGATGATCCACTGGCTGCGCAAGACTTCGCGACCTTTCTGGCCGAGGCCTATCGCCAAGGCATTCGCGGTGCCTGCCTGGAAGCTGGGCTGATCGCCGCGCCCCGTCCCTACGCGCTGGAAGATATCCAGGCGCCCGTGCACCTCTACCAGAGCGGCCTCGACCGCCACGTACCGGAGGCCATGGGGCGCTATCTCCAGGCGCGCTTGCCCCGCGCGAGCCTGCGCCTTTACCCACAAGAGGGGCATCTTTCCATCGTGATCAACCAGTTCCCCCAGGTGCTGGCGGACTTTGAACATTCCCGGCAGAACGAGGCAGCCTGACATGAGTGATTCCCTGACCTACCGCGGTGCCGTCTATCCCTGGCATTGCGATCACATGGGTCACATGAACGTGATGTGGTACGTCGGCAAGTTCGACGAAGCGACCTGGCAGCTCTTCACGCTGTTGGGCCTGGCCCCTTCGCGCCTGCGCGGGGAGAACGCCGGGATGGCGGCGGTGGAACAGCGGATCGAGTACCGCCGCGAGCTGCATGCCGGGGATGTGGTGTCCATTCACTCGCGGGTGCTGGAAGTGAAGGACAAGTCGATCCGCTTCTGCCACGAGATGCGCAATGACGAGACCGGCGAGATCGCCGCCGTCACGACCCTGGTGGGCGTGCACCTGGACACCTTGGCACGCAAGGCCCGGGCATTTCCGGAAGATGTCCGCACGCGGGCGTTGGCCTGGCAGCCCGTCGACTGACGGCTATCCCCACAAAGCGTGGACGTTCCTGTGGACAAACTGTGGGAGCGGCCACGCAGCCCGCGAAATGCCTGGGCTGCAGCCGATCGATCAGATTGTGTTCAGCCGTTCAGCTGACTCAGGCAGGACTGGGACACCTTGATCAGGCGTTGGTGAGTCTGTTCGGGCAAGGGGGTTTTCTGGGTCTTCAACACTTCGAGTTCGGTGGTGCTGAACTCGCTGCTGACGCGGTCGGCGGCGCAACTGCAATAACGCTGTAGCTTGTCGCCGGGGACATTGGCCTGGGCACTGGTCTTGCACTCCTGAATGAAGTGGTCGCGCTCGCCGCTCGGCCATTCGGCGGCTACGGCCGGCAGGCCGACCAGCACGGGGATGAACAGGGCAATCAGGGTCGGGTAACGCATGTCGGTTCCTCCTTCCTGGGCAGGGCGTCGCCGTGAGGCGGGCTCTTGGTTTCTGAGGGTTGGATGGCCTCGGGAGTTCCCCTTGCCTGACCAGGCGCCAGCCATGGAAAAGGATGTCGCCTCTAACGAATCCCAAGCGTCCAACCTGGCGTAAAGTTAGGCCCCATACGCCTGTGCCTGCAGGCGAACGGACAGAAGGACCAGGACATGACCGACCAGACCCAGCAATTCGCCAGCGACAACTACTCCGGTATCTGCCCGGAAGCGTGGGCCGCGATGGCCGAGGCCAATCGTGGCCATGAACGCGCCTATGGCGATGACCAGTGGACCGCGCGGGCCGCCGACCATTTCCGGGATTTGTTCGAAACCGACTGCGAAGTCTTCTTCGCCTTCAACGGCACCGCGGCCAACTCCCTCGCCCTTGCCTCTCTGTGCCAGAGCTACCACAGCGTGATCTGCTCCGAGACCGCCCACGTCGAGACCGACGAATGCGGCGCGCCGGAATTCTTCTCCAACGGGTCCAAGCTGCTGCTGGCCAAGACCACCGACGGCAAGCTGACCCCGGAGGCAATCCGCGAAATTGCCCTCAAGCGCCAGGACATCCACTATCCGAAACCCCGCGTTGTCACCCTTACCCAAGCTACCGAAGTGGGCACGGTCTACCGTCCCGAGGAAGTCCGCGCCATCAGCCAGGTGTGCAAGGAACTGGGCCTGAACCTGCACATGGACGGAGCGCGCTTCTCCAATGCCTGTGCCTTCCTCGGCTGCTCGCCGGCTGACCTGACCTGGAAGGCCGGGGTGGACGTACTCTGCTTTGGCGGTACCAAGAACGGCATGGCAGTAGGCGAGGCCATCCTCTTCTTCAATCGCGAGCTGGCCGAAGATTTCGACTACCGCTGCAAACAGGCCGGCCAGTTGGCTTCGAAAATGCGCTTCCTCGCCGCTCCCTGGGTTGGCCTGCTGCAGGACGATGCCTGGCTGCACTACGGCAAGCACGCCAACGCCTGCGCCCAGCTGCTGGCCGAACTGGTTGCCGACGTACCGGGCGTGAGCCTGATGTTCCCGGTGGAAGCCAACGGCGTGTTCCTGCAGATGTCCGAGCCGGCGCTGGACTACCTGCGCGCCAAGGGCTGGCGTTTCTATACCTTCATTGGCGCCGGTGGTGCCCGCTTCATGTGCTCCTGGGACACCGAGATGGATCGCGTGCGTGAATTGGCCGCGGATATCCGTGCGGCGATGGGGGCCTGATCCACGCCTCCCGCTTCCTTCCCCTGTGGGGGCGAATTCATTCGCTAAGGGCCGCGCAGTTGCGCCCTTGTCGCTCCGGCGGGCAGGCCTGCGGCCTGCATAGCGATTGAAATCGCCCCCACAAGTTTCTCCCACAGACGTGCGCCCCGCCCTTTTCCCGCCTTACCCCCGTTTTCCGTGGATCAAGCTGTGGACAATCTGTAGAGCCAAGGCTGCAGCCCGCGCCAGCCGTGGCATCCCAGTACTTGGATATTTTCTGATCTATTTCAAGAACTTGCGATTTATTCCACACAAAATCTGTGCAGCGAAAGGTACACAAACTGTGGAAAACTTCCTGAAGCCCTAGTCTCGCCTGCGATACACCGAATTGTTCATCTTTTGACCAAGCAACATCAGCGGGCCGATTACCCCCAGATCATGTGGATAAGACTGTGGAAAATCTGTTGATGCCGCTGTATAGCTAAAGCCCCGTCTTTTCTGGCCTTCAGCCTTTTTCACACAAAATAGATCCCGCTCGCCGAAAACTTTCACACAAAAGTCGTGAAGAACCCTGTGGAAAAACTCTTTGCAAGTCACCCAAAGCCAGCATTCGCGGGCTGTACAGCCTGTCGATCAATTACCGATCAGTCGAACTTTTTTGCTTCCGAACGCCCCTGATCGCACCTTGAACGGTGGAAAACCCTGCTCTTACTCACAAAGCCGGTGGATCCTTCTGTGGACAAGCTGTACAGACACTTGCCGGGACCAGGAATGGCGCGGCCTGCAGTGATTCGTACATTTTTCAAGCAATATCAACAGGTTGCGGAAAGCGCCGGACATCCGGGGCAGGCATGGGGCGCCTGCCTATACTGGAAACACCCAGTGTGCGGAGGTACTCATGGCGAACTACTCGGTGGAATCCATTCGAACGGTCGCCCTGGTCGGCCATGGCGACAGCGGCAAGACCAGCCTGACCGAAGCCCTGCTGCAGAGCAGCGGCGCGATTGCCAGCGCCGGCAGTCTGGAGCGCGGCGACACGGTTTGTGACTTCGATCCACTGGAGCGTGAGTACCGCCACTCCCTCGCCTCGGCCCTGGCGCACTGCAGCCACGCGGGTGCCGAACTCAATCTGATCGACACGCCCGGCTACCCGGACTTCATCGGCCAGTCCATTGCCGCCCTGGCGGCGGTGGAAACCGCACTGGTGGTGGTCAATGCACAGAGCGGCATCGAGCTGACCACGCGCCGCATGATGGCTATGGCCGCCGAACGCGGGCTGTGCCGGATGCTGGTGGTGAACAAGATCGACGCCGAGCGGGTCGATCTCCCCGCCTTGCTGGCCAACCTGCGGGAAGTCTTCGGTAAGGAGGTGCTGCCGCTGAACCTGCCAGCAGACAATGCGAGCCGCGTGGTGGATTGC
The DNA here is from genome assembly GCF_003626975.1 of Pseudomonas sp. DY-1. NCBI lineage: Bacteria > Pseudomonadati > Pseudomonadota > Gammaproteobacteria > Pseudomonadales > Pseudomonadaceae > Pseudomonas > Pseudomonas sp. DY-1. Next base: position 3,806,458 of record NZ_CP032616.1, read on the forward strand.
TTCTTCGAGCCGGCCGGCGATGCCGACTTTTCCTCGGTGGCCGAAGCGCACCAGGCCCTGGTCGACCAGGTCGTGGAAGTAGACGAGGAACTGATGGCGCGCTACCTGGAGCAGGGCGAGATCGCTCCGGCGGAACTGCACGAACCCTTCGAGCGGGCACTGCGCGAAGGGCACCTGATTCCCCTGTGCTTCACCTCTGCACGCACCGGTGCGGGAGTGGCCGAGTTGTTGGATATCCTTGCGCGCCTGGCTCCCAACCCAACTGAGGGCAACCCCCCGCTCTTTCTCAAGGGCGAGGGAGCGAATGCCAAAACCTTCCGTTCCCGGCCTGACCCACAGCAACACGTACTGGCCCACGTCTTCAAGGTGGTGATCGACCCCTTCGTGGGAAAGCTGGGCATTTTCCGTGTACACCAGGGCACCCTGATGCGCGACATGCAGTTGTTCGTCGGCGATGGGCGCAAGCCTTTCAAGCTCGGTCATCTTCTGCGCCTGCAAGGCAAGCGCCATGAGGAAGTGACCCGACTGGTCCCCGGTGATTTCGGTGCCCTGACCAAGGTGGACGAAGTGGAGTTCGATTCGGTCCTGCACGACTCCCACGACGAGGACCAGATTCATCTCAAGCCCCTGGATTTCCCAGCGCCCATGCAAGGCCTCGCAATCGAGGCCAAACGCCGCGGCGATGAACAGCGCATCGCCGAGGTGCTAAGCCGGCTGCAGGCAGAGGACCCGTGCGTGAAGCTGGACTACCAGGCCTCCACCCAGGAGACCGTGTTGCGCGGCATGGGCGAGCTGCACTTGCGCTACCTGCTGGATCGCATCACCGGCACCTACAAGCTGGAAGTGGAAACCCGTCCGCCCAAGGTCCCTTATCGCGAAGCCATTACCCGCCCCGCCGAGGGGCACAGCCGACACAAGAAGCAGACCGGCGGCGCCGGCCAGTTCGGCGAGGTGTTCCTGCGCATCGAGCCATTGCCGCGCGGCAGCGGGTTCGCCTTCACCGATGAGGTGAAGGGCGGCGTGATTCCGTCGCAGTTCATACTCTCGGTGGAGAAGGGCGTGCGCTCGGTACTCGCCTGCGGGCCGCTGGCGGGCCTTCCGGTAGAGGACCTCAAGGTCACTGTCTATGACGGCAAGCACCACCCGGTGGACTCGAAGGACATCGCTTTCCAGGCTGCCGGACGCAAGGCCATGCTCGATGCCCTGCGCGCCGCCTCCGAAGTGGTGCTCGAACCAGTGGTGGCGGTAGAAGTAACCGCGCCGGAAGCCAATCTTGGGGATATCACGACGGACCTCATCGGCCGTCGCGGCCAGGTCACCGGTACAGAGTCGCTGTCCCAGGGCCTCGCGCTGGTATTCGGCCAGGTTCCCCTGGCAGAGCTGGACGGCTACGCCGGTCGCCTCAAGGCAATCACTCAGGGCCATGGCGCCTTCAGCATGATCCTCAGCCACTACAGCGCCGCGCCGCAGGACGTGCAGCAGAAACTTGCCGGGAGCTACAAGGCGGTGCAGGAGGAGGATTGAAGCGGGTGCAACTGCGGTGTTGTCTTCTGTAGGAGCGAATTCATTCGCGGAAGCGGACCGAAAGTTCGTCGTGAACCTTTCACGATTGAAATCGCTCCCACAGCCGGTTTGCTACTCACTCAGACCAACCCCTCCGCCTTCAACGCCGCCTGCACGGCCGGGAGTGCTGCTACGCGCCCCTGGAAGGCCTGGAGATCGGGGCAGTCGGAGATATCCATGTTCACGAAACCGGTCCAGTTGGTCACCGTGAAGAGATAAGCATCCGCCGCAGTGAAGGCATCGCCGGTGAGGAACTGGCGACCATGCAGCTGTTGCGAAATCCACAGCAGGCGCCGGTGAGCCATGCCGGCGTAGGTGGCCTTGGCCTTTTCATCCAGTGCCGAGTTGAACAGGGCACCCAGTGTCTTGTGCACTTCGCTGTTGATGAACGCCTGCCACTCCATGACGCGATAGCGCAGCAAGTCGCCATGTTGCGGCATCAGGTCGGTGCGCCCGGCCTCGTCGCACAGGTACTGGCAGATCACCGGCCCTTCGGTCAGCGTCTGGCCGTTGTCCAGCTCCAGCAGTGGCACATAACCCTTGGGATTGCTGCGGTAGTAGTCCCAGTTGTCCGCCGTCTTGTGTGTAGCCAGGTCGACCTTCTCCAGGGTGAAGGGCTTGCCTATATCGCACAGGACGATATGCACAGCGAGGGAACAGGCTCCGGGGGAGTAATAGAGTTTCATGGCATGGGCACCTCAGGCAGGTCGCAAGGGACCGGCGCAGGCAGCGCGCCGGCGGAAAAAGGCCCGGACAAGCATAGCGGGGGTTACCCCCACGAACAGTGGACCAGGCTGTGGACAAGCTGTTCGTGCCTGGCGCTTGCCCGCAAGCTGCGCCTTCTGCCGAGGTTTGGTGGTTTTTTCAGCGAATTCAGCAAGTTGCACACAACAGCTGTGCAACGCTGCGTCCACAAGCTGTGGATAGATGGCGCCAGCCCTCGACCGACGCGGGCTGGCAGGAACTGCTCAGAAAACCATCAGTAGTCGATGGACACATCGCCCTTGGGAACGCTGCAGCAGGAAAGGATGTAACCCTCGGCGACGTCTTCGTCGGTGATGCCACCGTTGTGTTCCATCTCCACCTCGCCAGCAGTCTTCATCACCTTGCAGGTTCCGCAGATGCCCATGCCGCAGGCCTTCGGGATGTGCAGGCCGACCTTGGCGGCAGCCGAATGCACGGTTTCGCCCGGCGCCACGCGGATGCTCTTGCCGGTGCTGGTGAACTCCACCAGGTTCATGTCGCCCGCCGGCACTTCGGCAGCGGCTTCGGCCGCCTCGGCAGCATGTTCATTAACTTCCGCGCGAATTTCTGGCGGCGTCGGGCCGAAGGCTTCTTCGTGATAGCGCTTCATGTCGAAGCCGGCAGCTTCCAGCAGGCGCTTGATCGCCGCCATGTAAGGCGTCGGGCCACAGCAGAAGATCTCGCGCTCCATGAAGTCGCCAGCGATCAGGTCGAGCATCGCGCGGTTCAGGTAGCCGCGATAACCGGACCAGGTTTCGCCGATTTCGTACTTCTCGCAGATCAGGTGCAACTTGAAGTTCTCGATGCGCGAAGCCATGTGGCGCAGTTCGCGGTGATAGATGATGTCCTTCGGCGTCCGCGCGCTATGGACGAAGATCATGTCCACCGCGCCATTGGTGTCGAAGAACCAGCGCGCCATGGACATCACCGGGGTGATGCCGACACCACCGGAGAGGAACAGCACCTTTTCCGCCGGGAAGTCGATGGCATTGAACAGGCCGACCGGGCCGTGCACTGGAATCACGTCGCCTTCTTTTAGGTTGTCGTGCAGCCAGTTGGAGACCTTGCCGCCGGGCACGCGCTTGATGGTCAGGGAGAAGCTGTAGGGCACCGACGGCGAGCTGGAGATGGTGTAGGAGCGCATGATCGGCTGGCCGTCGATCTCCAGCTCCAGGGTCACGAATTGCCCCGGCTTGAAGAAGAACACCATCGGTTGGTCGGCCATGAAGCAGAAGGTGCGTACATCCCAGGTTTCCTGGATCGCCTTGACGCAGCGAACCATGTGCCGGCCGTTGGTCCAGGTCTGGGTCGTGATCGGATTGAGGAAGTTGTTGGTCATGGACGCTGCTCCGCGCGTGGCCGGATATCGGCCTAATGTGGCGGATTGTGAATAACGCAAAAACGGCCCATTTACCTGTCCGCGACATTCACATGCTCATCGCGACCTGCCAGCAACCACCGGGGCTTGCGCGTCGGAAACGGATGTTCCCATGTCGCCCGTAGACAAGGTCGTACCTCCCAGCGCCAGCACACTCATTCCCAGCCGAACCATAAGGCTTCCGAGCGAACCACCCTCGCACCCGCAGCAGGGCAGCCAATCGGCAGGCGAGAAACGAGGGCAGGTCACGCCGCCTTGCGTGACAACCGAACCAGCCACTTATTTGCGGCGGTCGCCGGCGCGACCTGCCATTGAGGAGTTACCGATGGACGTCACTTCCACCCTGAGCCTGGGCGATCCGCTTGAACCCGCACGCAAGGCCACGGCCGAAATGCTCCGCGAACGCGATCACAGCTTCTCCCTGCCGCAGCCGTTCTACAACGATGAGCGCCTGTTCCAGATCGACATGCAGGAGATCTTCCACAAGGAGTGGCTGATCGCCGGCATGACCTGCGAAATCCCCGCCAAGGGCAACTACCTGACCCTGCAGATCGGCGACAACCCGATCATCGTCATTCGTGGCGCCGAGGGCCAGGTTCATGCCTTCCACAACGTCTGCCGCCACCGTGGCTCGCGCCTTTGCGTCAGTGAAAAGGGCAAGGTCGCCAAGCTGGTCTGCCCCTACCACCAGTGGACCTACGAGATTGACGGTCGCCTGCTGTTCGCCGGCACCGAGATGGGCGCCGACTTCGACATGAAGGAATACGGCCTGAAACCGGTGAACGTGAAGACCGCCGGCGGCTATATCTTCATCTCCCTGGCCGAGAACCCGCCGGCCATCGACGATTTCCTCGCCACCCTGGCTCACTACATGGAGCCGTACGACATGGAGAACACCAAGGTGGCCGTGCAGACCACCTTGAAGGAAGCGGCCAACTGGAAGCTGGTGCTCGAGAACAACCGCGAGTGCTACCACTGCAACGGTTCGCACCCGGAGCTGTTGAAGACCCTGCTGGAATGGGACGACGTCACCGACCCGCGCGCCAGCCAGGCCTTCAAGGACCAGGTCGCCGCCTGCACCAAGGCCTGGGACGAGGAGAAGATCCCCTACGCCCACGCCAGCTTCGGCCTGCGCAACCGTATCGTGCGCATGCCCCTGCTCGACGGCACCGTTTCCATGACCATGGACGGCAAACAGGGCAGCAAGAAACTCATGGGCCGCATCAAGAACCCGGACCTGGGCTCCATGCGCATCCTCCACCTGCCGCATTCCTGGAACCACTGCATGGGCGATCACATGATCGTGTTCACCGTGTGGCCCATCAGTGCCCAGGAAACCGTTGTCACCACCAAATGGCTGGTACACAAGGACGCGGTAGAAGGTGTGGACTACGACGTGCAGCGCCTGCGTGAAGTCTGGGATGCCACCAACGACCAGGACCGCCGCCTGGCCGAAGAGAACCAGCGCGGCATCAACTCCACGGCCTACCAGCCCGGCCCGTACTCCAAGACCTACGAGTTCGGCGTGATCAACTTCCTCGACTGGTACAGCGAACGCATGCTCAACAACCTGGGCGATACCCCGGCCACCAAGCTGCGCCAGGTCAACGAGTAATTCATCCAGAGAGCTCCGCGAGGCGACCTCGGTCGTCCTCCTGGAGCCGGAGGAACAGCCATGTCCGTATGCCTGGGCTTCGCTATTCTCCTGACGTTTTACGGACTGGCCTCGAGCCTGCTCAAGGCCTGGTCCGAACGATCACACTGAGGTCCCCAAGGACCACCCTCGCCCTCGTCGGGATGTCGGCCCTGACGGGGGCTTTTTTTGCCGGCCATTCCTGATCGCTGCGAGCCAGCGCCCTTCCTGACACACCGTCAACCAAGAAAAACCTTCAATGATCTCCAGATACTCAGAGAGATTGGTTGTGTGAAATTTCCCATTCCAGACGAATTGAGGATAAACACACACTCCTTATAGGAAATCTCCGAAGGATGCGAAGCGACTTCAGACGGACCGCGAATTCCTACAGAAAAATCGGAAACCTCAAGATCTAGTACGTCAGAGCCGTCTGATCTTTACTGACCCTACGTCAGACAGAGGGTAATGCCATGAAGAAAATCCTTATCTCCGTAGCGCTGCTGCTGACCGTAATTTCAGCGGTTTCTCACGCAAGCGACGGTAAGACGACTCATGGAGTCATTCACTTCGTAGGAAGCATTGAGAGGGGGCCATGTGAGTATTCCACAGCCACCTGGCACCGGCATGCGGGTCGCGCCAACGGCATCAGCCCAAACGGCGCCGGAGCAGTCCCCGCCGCGAGCGGGCTGTGCGCAGGAGTGGCTGACACGTCCTCCATCAGCACCTTTGAAGTCGCCAGCACCTCCAGCTCGACGATCCGCGGCAAGGTGGTGGTAGTCACGTTCAACTGAATGCACCAGGCCCCCACCGGACCTTGTCAGGCCCCCGGTGGAGGCAGCGCCCCACCGCACGTTCTATCGCAGAACAGAGGGTGTTTAATCACGAAATGTCGGGTCTTCCATCAGGTGATCCGAGATACAGATCGACCACGCCCTCGCGCAGAATCCATTCCAACCCGGGCAGGCACACAAGCTCCTGAACGTCGGGCTGCACCCGGGTCTGAAACCGACGCCTCGCCTGACTTCCTTTCTTTGCACGCTTCGCCACAAAGCACCAAGAGACTCGCGAAAGCCATGCAACAGGGCCGCTGACAAGTTTCACGACGTTTTCCAGCCCCGCCGAAAGTGGCCTTGAGAAATCGGCGAGAAACGAGCTACCGACGTCGTCGTAAATTCCTTACAGAGCCAAGAACCCCATCCGACATACCCAAAACTCAACAGGGATTATCGTGGCCCGGCATTTCGATGCAGCACTTTTCGTGATCAATTTATCTTGGAGTAAAGAATGAAAAAGCTCTCCCTCGCGTTCCTCGCCACGTCCGTCATCGCCGCCAGCGGCTCCGCCTTCGCCGCCACCGATGCTGGTCATGGCCAGATCAACTTCACCGGCATGATCAACAACGACGCCTGCTCGGTCGAAGGCGCCGCCGGCAAGGACAAATCCGTTTCCGTACCTATGGGCACCGTCTCCATCAAGGACATGGGCAGCGACACCGCACCAACCGGTGGCCGCCTGGCAGCCGCTGACTTCAACCTGAAGATCAACTGCAACGAAGGCACCAAGGTTGCCATGCTGTTCGACGCCAAGTCCGGCTCCGGCGTCGTTGCCGGTAAAAAGGTCCTGGCCCTGAACCCCGGCACCGAGTCCGCCAAGAACGTCGGCATCGCCATCATGGACAGCAATGGCCAGATCGTCGACCTGAGCGCCCCGGCTACCGCCAAGATCGAGAGCGAGCTGAACGGTGCCGACGCCACCCTCACCTTCTCGGCCGCCTACGTCACCACCGCTGACCCGAAGTCCGCCACTGCGGGTAAAGGTGACGCGACCCTGCCGTTCACCCTGCAGTACGAATAAGCCGGTACTGCGTCCCTGAAGATGGGCGAGGCCACCCGGCCTCGCCACCTCCCTGGTACCTGGTGGTAAAGCCTATGCTCCGTCGTACGATCTCTGCCTGCCTGGGCGCACTGAGCCTGGTGCTGGCGTCCCAAACTTTCGCGGGAATATCCCTCAGCTCCACCCGCATCATTCTCAACAGCGCCGACAAAGAGGCCAGCGTCACCGTCCGAAATGGCGGCCAAGATGTCCTGGTCCAGTCATGGATCGATAGCGCAAATGACACGGACGCCCCCCCACCTTTTGCCGTGACCCCACCCCTGGCACGCGTCCCGGCGAACGAGCAGCAGTTACTTCGCGTCCTGTTCGAGGGTAGCGGCATGCCCGGCGACAGGGAGTCGGTGGTGTGGCTGAACGTCCAGGAAATCCCCCAGGCCACGGCTGCCGAGAACACGCTGCAACTGGCGGTACGCCAGCGGATCAAGGTGTTCTTCCGCCCGGCGGGCCTGAACGGTGAAGCCAGCAAGGCCCCCGAGCAACTGCAGTGGCAGTTGGTGTCCAAGGCCGGCAAGACAGAGCTCAAAGTGCGCAACCCCGGCAACTATCACGTGTCCATGAGCGACGTGAAGCTGGGAAGCGAAGTGGCCGTCGAATCCGTGATGGTCGCACCTGGCGACGAGAAGACGTTCAGCATCCCGCGTCCGATCTCCGCGGGCTCCGTCGAGCTGTCGTTCTCCAGCATCAATGACTACGGCGCACAGGTGCCTTACTCCGCACGGCTCTCGACCGGCAGCTCCGCGGGCACCTCGGCAAAACGCTCCGACCGGGCGTCGTAACGGCCCCTTCCCTAATCCTCTGGTTCACCTCTGGCGGGCGTCACAGGCTCCTGCCTGGCACCGCTCATTCACCGGGGGTGAACCAGGCTTTTCGCAGGCATTGAGAAATGAGCAATTGGCCCAGTCACCCATCGGAGCAGAACGCGAAGTTGGCGGCAGCCAACCGGCAGCCCCCGCCGATGATACGCCCCAGCAGACTCGCGCTAGCCATTGCCCTGGCTCTTCCCTCGATGGTATTCGGCGCCGAGCATCCCGAACCGCTGCCGGTGGAAGATCCACAGATCGAATCGTTCAACACCACCTTTCTGAAAGGCGCGCCTTCCGCAGTCGATCTGCAGAACCTTCTGCAGGCTAACAGCGTCCTGCCCGGCAACTATCGGGTTGACCTTTACACCAATGGAATACTGGTCGGCCGCCGGGACATCGACTTCCTGCGCAACCCGCAAACCAGTGTCGTCGAGCCCTGCCTGAACTTCGACCTGCTGCAGTTGTTGGGCATCGACATGGCCAAGCTGATAGAGCAAGGCAGGCTCAGCCCCGAGGCGGACGATACCTGTCTTGATCTGGCGACGCTGATCGACCAGGCCGTACTGCGTTTCGACTCGACCCGCCTGCGCCTGAACGCCAGCATCCCCCAGGTCGCCATGCTTCGGGGCCGTCGTGGCTACGTTGATCCGGCGCTCTGGGACAACGGCGTCAACGCGGCTTTCGTCAACTACCAGTTCAATGCCAACCGGAGCCGGGATGACTACGGCCGGCAGACTGCCAACAACATGGGCCTGCGAAGTGGCATCAACCTCGGTTCCTGGCGCCTGCGCAACGAATCCAACTATCGGACCGGTACTGGCCGGCCGAGTACCTTCAAGAGCAACCGCACCTATCTGCAGCACGATGTCACCCGCCTCAAGGGGCAGTTCACCCTGGGCGAGATCTACTCCGATGCCGACCTGTTCGACAGCGTGCGCTATCGCGGCATCAAGCTGGCGTCCGACGAAGCCATGCGCGCAGACAGCGAGCGCGGATACGCGCCGGTCATTCGCGGCGTGGCGGAAACCAACGCAACGGTGGAAATCCGCCAGAACGATTACATCCTCTACTCCACGACCGTTTCACCGGGTCCGTTCGAGATCAGCGACATCTACCCCACCGGCTCCAATGGCGACCTGGAAGTCACCATCATCGAGGCTGATGGCCGCCGCCGAGTAAGCCGGCAGGCCTTCTCCAGCCTGCCGACCATGGTCCGCGAAGGTCAATTGAAGTACAGCGTTTCAGCCGGTGAGTTCAACAGCAACAGTGATGACCAGCAGACGCCTGGATTTGTCAGCGGTACTGCCGCCTATGGCGTGAGCAGCAACCTCACCAGCATTGTCGGCGCCCAGGCGACCCAGGATTTCAACGCCGTTTCGGTCGGTGCCGGCCGCAACACGTCGCTTGGCGCTGTGTCAGTCGACCTGACCCACTCAGCCAGCAAGGTGCGCGGACTTTCCGCGCGTGGTAACAGCTTGCGGGCGCTGTACGCCAAAACCTTCACTGGAACCGATACCAGCTTCACCCTGGCGGCCTACCGCTATTCCACCGAGGGCTACCGGACGCTCTCCGATCATGTCCAGGAGCTCAGCAGCGGCATGCCGGCTACCAGTGGCCGCTCGAAAATCCGTACCGACCTGACCGTCAACCAGACCCTGGGGCAGCGCCAATACGGCAACCTCTACATCAACGCCAGCGACGAGCGCTACTGGAATCGTGGAGGATCGCGCAGCTATTCCGCCGGCTACTCCAATGGCTGGCGCGACGTCAGCTACAGCTTCAGCGTGAGCCAGACGCGAAACATCGGCTCCTCCGGCCAGTCGAACGACGACACCCAGTTCAACCTGTCCGTCTCCTTCCCGCTGGGGTCGAGACCACGCGCGCCACGTGCCTATGTCTCGACCACCAGCCAGAAGCACAGCGACAGCACCCAGGTAGGGGTTAACGGCTACCTGTCCGATGACAACGATACTTCCTACTCGGTGCAGGGCAGCAAGAACAGCGGCAGTGGCAGCTCAGCATCGGCCAGCCTGAACAGCCGCACGTCGATGGCGGACATAACCCTGGGTTACAGCAAAGGCAGCGGCTATACGGCAGAGAGCCTCACCCTGGCCGGCTCCGTTGTCGCCCATGCAGGCGGGATCAACCTGGGCCAGCCAGTGGGCGAGACGTTCGCCCTGGTGGAAGTCCCCGATATCCCAGGCGTTGGCCTCAGCAACTACAGCGGTGTGAAAACCGGTTACAACGGCTATGCGGTAATGCCCAACGCCCAACCCTACCGGGTCAACTGGATCACTCTGGACACTCGCAACCTTGGCGGCGGTATCGAAATCGAAAACGCCACGCAGCAGGTGGTACCACGCCGCGGAGCTATAGTCCGGGCCCGGTACGAAGGGAAAAAGGGTCGCCGCGTCCAGTTCCAGCTGTTCGACAGCCTGGGCGAGCCTATTCCGTTCGGCGCCTCGCTGGAGGATGCCAGTGGCAAGCAGCTCGCCATCTCGGACCCGAGCGGACGGGCTCTGGCTATGGTCGAAGAAGAGCAGGCCACGCTGACCATCAAGTGGAGCGGCAAGCAGTGCTCCGCCCCCTACGCGCTACCGCCGCAGGACAAATCCAGCAACTACCAGCGCTATCGGCTCAACTGCCAGGGCTGACGGACGAAAAGTCAGCCTTCGGGTCGTTCTGCAAGGTCATTGCGACGGGCGAATTCGATCAGCTCCAGCAAAGACCCGAGGTTGAGCTTCTGCTGAATGCGAGTCTTGTAGGTGCTGATGGTCTTGTTGCTAAGCAGCATGCGCTCGCCAATTTCCTTGTTCGACAGGCCGGTCGCCAGGTACTGCAAAACCATCAGTTCCTGGTTGGACAACCGCTCCACCAGCTCACTTTCGCTCAGCACGGGTGTCTGGCTGCCATTCAGCGAAGTGGACGGAAAGACCGTGAATCCAGCGTTGATGGCGTTGATGGCCGTCAGCAGGTTCTGCAAGTCCTCTTCCTTGCTGACAAAGCCCTTTGCCCCTGCCTGGAAGCAGCGCTGGGCGAAGCCCTCCGCCGATTGCGAGGTCAGCACCAGCACATGACTGTCCAGTCCCAGCGCCTGGATTCGCGAGATGACATTCAGGCCATCGAGACGTGGAATGCCGATATCCAGAATGACGATATCCGGCTCATGCTGGCGGATCAGCTGCAAGGCATCGACGCCATTGTCAGCCTCACCGACGACTTCCATCCCATTGCGCTCCAGCAACATGCGGACGGCCATGCGAATCACTGGATGATCGTCGACGATCAGGGCACTTCTCATTGCAACCTCGAAAAAGGGGCCAGACATCCATGACGCTGCACCCAAATTTGGCCGAAGCCGACCACCGATGAAATTTCCTACAGCCGCCTAGGAAGCATCGCCTAGCTGGAGGCGTGCATCGCTATGTAACTTGGCCGTTATCCCAAATTATGTCGAGCCCGCCATGAAGAACCTGAGCATTCTGGTCCTGGAAGACGAACCGTTCCAGCGCCTGATCGCTGTGACCGCCCTTCGGCAGCTGGGGCTCGTGAATATCCACGAAGCGGAGGACGGTGCCAGCGCCTTGTCCCTGCTCAAATCCTGCGGCGGGGTCGACATCGCGTTCTGCGACCTGCGCATGGCCGGCATGGATGGAGCAGCCTTCCTCCGCCATGCCAGCCAGGCCGGCGTCATCCGTTCGGTGATCCTCAGCAGCGAAGTGGAACCCGAGCTGCGTCAAGCAACAATAGCCATGATCCGCTGCCTTGGATTGGACTTCCTCGGTGACCTCGGCAAGCCCTTCGACATGCAGCGCGCAGCCGGCCTGCTGGAACGCCACGCCGCACTTCCGGCAAGGATAGAAGCCTTCACCACGACGAGCGCGCCACCCACTCTGGAGGAGATCCTCGAGGGCCTGGCGCAAGGTGAATTCGAGCCGTTCTTCCAGCCGAAGGTGTGCATGGAAAGCGGTGAACTGCACGGCGCCGAAGTTCTCGCGCGCTGGCGCCACCCACAGCGGGGCCTGTTGTCGCCGGGCCATTTCCTGCCCGTCATGGAACGCCATGGCCTGATCGATCGCCTGTTCTGGCAGCTCGTCGAACAAGGCCTCGAACTGCAACAGGAACTCGCCCGCAGCGGCCGTCAGGTGAACCTCGCCTTCAATATCCATCCCCGGCAACTGGGCAACCTCGACATCGCCGAGCGCGTTGGCCTGGCCTTGGAATCGGCTGGGCTGCCAGGCTCCGGACTGACCTTCGAGCTCACGGAAACCGGCCTGGTAGAAGCGCCAGCAGCCAGCCTGGAAAGCCTCGTTCGCCTGCGCCTGATGGGTTGTGGACTGGCCATGGATGACTTCGGTGCCGGCTACTCATCACTGGATCGCCTGTGTGAACTGCCCTTCAGCCAGGTCAAGCTGGATGCCGCCTTCGTCCGCAAGCTGAACAACCAGCCACGCAGCCGGGCGATCATCAGCAGCGCCGTCGCCATGGCCGATGCCATGGACCTGACCCTGGTGGTGGAAGGTGTGGAAACCAACGAGCAGCGTGACCGTCTGCTGTCACTCGGTTGCAAGGTGGCGCAGGGGTTTCTCTTCGCGCGGCCACTGGATCGCAGTAGCTTCCGTAACCTGCTGGCCAATCATCCGCAGCCCGGAATTCACTGATCCCCCTGGGCCATCTCTGCCAACAACGCGCTTTCCAGCTCCAGCATCGCCCCGCGCAGTCTGTCCGCACCCGCGCGCAGGTCGGAGGGTTGTGGCGCTGGTAGCTTGCACGCCTGTTCGAGACTGTTGCAGGCGGCGATCAGCGTCTCCGCCCGGATCACGCGTGCGGCACCCTTGAGTCGGTGGGCGAGTTCCGCCAGTGCCGGCGCATCGCTCTTCCCGGCCAACTCGACCAAGGGCGCCAGATCCCGGCGATTGGTCTCCAGCAACTCGTTCACCAGATTGCGGATCAGCACGCTATCACCGCCGGTTAGCGGTGCCAGTGGCGACAGGTCGAACAGCGCGGTACCCGTCGATGCTGGCGTCGAGTTCGTATCGGCCACGGGCACGCCTCCAGACGCCCCCCAAAGCTTTTCTTCCAGCAGGTCGAGGCCGATTGGTTTGATCAGGCAGTCGTCCATGCCAGCCTGCAGTCCCCGCTCGACTTCTTCCGGCTGGGCATCGGCCGTAAGCCCGAGAATAAGCGTCGGCGGACGCAGCCCCTGGCGCTCTTCGGCGCGAACAGCGCGGGCAAGGTCGGCGCCATTCATCCGTGGCATATGGCAATCGGTGGCAATCACATCGAACGGATACGCCCGCCAGGCAGCGAGGGCCTCCACGCCATTCTCGACCGCAACCACTTCGTGTCCCAGGTAACCCAGTTGCTGGGCGAGGATCTGCCGATTCACCGGGTGATCATCGACCACCAGCACGCGCAACCTGCGGCGTTGCAGTACGCCATCGGACGAGGGCAGCGCCGGCTCGTCGACAGACTCGAGACGATGCAGGCGCAGCTCCACGTCGATCCGCGTGCCCTGGCCGGGCGTGCTGGTCAGGTTCAGCCGGCCACCCATCATTTCGCAGAGCGACCGGCTGATGACCAGCCCCAGGCCTGCGCCTTCTGTCTGGTGATTGCCACGCTCCACCTGGGCGAAGGGGCGGAACAGCCGCCCTTGCTCCTCCTGCGAGATACCGATGCCGGTGTCTTCGACAGCCAGATGGACACGCAGCAGTTCGCCTTCCAGTTCCTCACCGTGGATGTGCACACGAACATTGCCTTCGCGGGTGAATTTGATGGCGTTGCTGATCAGGTTGGAGAGGATCTGCTTGAAGCGCAGGGCGTCCACCAGCACGTCGCCCTGGATACTGGAATCGATATCCAGCAACAGGCTCAAGCGTTTCTGCCGCGCCAGCCCGTCGAACACCCTTGCCACCGACTCCACCAGCTCGCGCAGGCTGGCCCGTTGTGGCGCCAGGCTGAGCCGGCCCGACTCGATACGGGCGATATCGAGGATGTCGCCGAGCAGCGCCAGCAAGCTTCGCGCCGAGCCGTAGGCGACTTCGATGCTGGAGCGGTCGATGGGCTGATCGGCAGCGCGCTTCAATGCCAGCTCGAGGATTCCGATCACGGCGTTCATCGGCGTACGGATCTCGTGGCTCATGGTCGCGAGGAACGTAGTCTTGGCCCGGCTGGCTTCATCGGCCAGGTTCTTGGCCGACTCCAGCTCCTGCACCAGATGACGATGCTCCGTGATGTCGAGCCACCCGCAGATCACGCCCTTCACCTTGCCGGTGGAGTCCTGGAAGGGCTGGATCCAGTGATCGATCCACAGGCTCTTGCCGCCGAGTCGAACGTGGTGGACGCCCTTGATCATCCGCCCTTCCGCCATGGCCTGGAGGTACAGGCGGTGGAATTCCGGTGCTGCCTCGAAAACATCCGCGGGCAGCTCCATCGCGGTGAGGCCACGCCCCTGTTCCGGAGCCAGTCTGAGGCTGGTCGAATAGCTGCGGTTGCACGATAGCAGCCGCCCCTCGGTATCCCGCACATAGAGCGGTGGCGGCATGCTGTCGGTCAGGGTTTCGATGAAGCGCAGCTCGTCGCTGAGCTGGCGCTCGGCCGTCTGTCGGCGACGCACCTCGCGCCGCAGGTGCAGGACCCAGGCCAGAACGAGCAGCAACAACAGGGCCGAACCGATGAGGATGCGCTGAATCAGCGTGCTGTAGTCGCGCCAGGTCTGCGGGCTCATGCCCTGGCTTCCGCGCCAGCGATTGGAGGCTGCGTTCAGCTCGTCCGGCGAAATGCTGGCCAGGGCTTTCTCGATGATCGAGTACAACTCGGTATCGGCGCGGCGCACGGCGAAATTGGCAAGCGCCGGTTCGATGGGTACCAGGGTCGCGATCTTCAAACTGTTCTCGAACAGGGGCACGGTGTAGTACTGCGCCACCGGCATTGCCACCAACGCATAGTCAGCCTCGCCGGACCGGACCATGTTCATGGCATCCAGAGAGGAAACGGCGTCGACCAGTTGCATCTCCGGGTAGACCCGGTGGACCTCTTCCCGGGCCACGTTACCCCGGCTGACGGCCAGGCGCTGACCGCTCCTCCCGATCGGCTCGGCCTGCCCGCCTGCGTCCATGCGCGCCACCAGCACAAAGGGGCTGCTGGCGATAGGCCGGGTGAAGCGCAGCTGGCCTTCGCGCTCCTTGCTGGGGGTCAGGATGGCCAGGTCCGCATCGCCGCTTTGCAGGTTTTCGAGTTGGCGTGCCGGCCCCCCGGCATGACTGACTGCCTCGAAGCGCAGCCCGGTGCGTACCGAGACCATTTCCAACAGGTCCGCCACAACGCCACGCAACTGCCCGCTGTCGTCGAAGTACGCCAGCGGTGCCTTGTCGTCGTCTATCACCAGCCGCACGACTGGATGGGATTGCGTCCAGCGTGCTTCCTCGGGGGTTAGCGGCTGCAGGTCGCGCACTGGAATCACACCAATGCCCATCCAGCGCCGGGATATCTCGTCGAGCCGCGCCCGGCCAACCGCCCGCAGTGTGGCATCGAGGCTACGCAACAGGCGCTGGTCCTGCTCCCGAACGATGAATGCGATACCGACATCCGGCTGGTCGACAAAGCGGTCGAACCTGGCCATGCCGTAGAAGTTGCGGTTGAGCTGGTAATAGACCGGAAGCAGGTCGCCAAGCAGCAAGTCAGCCTCGCCGAACGCCACCGCCGCCAGACCATCCTCCACCGATCGGGCAACAACCTGCCGCGCGCCGGGATAACGCTGGCCGAGGGCCTGGTCGTGCCCAGGCACCAGGGCTACGGTGATGCCGGCAAGGTCCTGCGGGAAGTCGCGCTTATCGTCATAGCGGCGAAACAGCGCCAGGCGATCGGTCGCAATGGGCAGACTGCGAACGACCGGCAGGCCGGCACCGTCCTGCCCGTCGCCAACCAGCAGGTCAATCTCGCCGGCGACCAGGGCCTGCAGCAGGGCCGGCCGGTCAGCATAACGACGCAGCCGGACCTGCATGCCGAGCAATTGCTGGACCAGTGCCATAGCGTCGGCCGCGATGCCCTCGTAGCCACCAGCACGTCCGATGATTTCCATGGGCGCGAACTCGCCACCCGCAACCCCCAGCACCAGCTCGCGCTTTTGCCGTAGCCAGTGCCAGTCTTCCTCGCTGATCAGCAGTTCCTGCTGGTCGACCACCAGTTGGCTGGAAAGGACTAGTGGGCGGGCATCCTCCCAAGCGTAGGCAGCTGTCCCGGCCAGAAATAGCCAGCAGAGGAACAGGACAGGCAGCAGCCGTGCTCTGGAAATGAAATTACAGGTCACCTGGCCAGTCCGCCTCGAAGAATTGAATGAACAGAACATTAGTTGAGATAGGGCACTTTAATCGGGCTGGGGAACACTCCAGGAAGCTTGCCTACAGGCGCTGTAGGAAACTTCCTAAACGTCAAATCAAAAGGCAAACCGCCAATATACTTCCGGCCCTGAACATTCACCCGCTACTTGAGATACCCAAAAACAGTGCTGGCAAGCCTCAAGGGCAGGTGAAAGTTAGTACGAAGTTATCGGATCAGTCTGAACGACAAGTTGCTTAGATTCTGAATAGGATTTCAGTTAATGCCAACTTGACTCATCTCGGCGCTGAGCGAAACGAACCCAAACCTCAATGGGCCGGCGTGGCCATCCGCATCTTCGATAGCCCCCCCGTTTTCAACGGCAATTTCAGAAGGCCTGTGAGCGCTCCGTACTCATTGGAAACCTGACATGGAGAACCAACAGATGAACAAGGTACTGCTGATCGACAATCAGTCCATGATCCGATTTGCAACTCGTGTACTGCTGGAGCGAGAAGACTACGAAGTGGTCGGTGAGACCGAGAGCGGCGTAGAAGGCCTGAGCATGGCGCGTGCGCTTCGCCCCGACCTGGTGATTCTGGATATCGCCATTCCCAAGCTCGATGGCCTGGAAGTGCTGGGCCGGCTCAGCAGCATGGACGCCAACCTCAAGCTGCTGGTGCTGACATCGCTGCCGGCCTCGCTGTATGCCAACCGCTGCCTGCAGGCGGGCGCCACCGGCTACATGTCCAAGCAGGAACAGGCGGTCAGCCTGATCTCGGCCGTGCGATCGGTATTGTCCGGGTACAGCCTGTTCCCCAGCACCGTGCACCTGCCGGATTCCTCGCAGCGCGGAGAATGCAGCGATAGCCATCTGCTGGATACGCTGTCCGACCGCGAGCTGGCGGTCCTGCAGAATCTGGCTAATGGCAAGAACAACCAGGAAATCGCCAAGCAGCTGTTCATCAGCCACAAGACAGTAAGTACCTACAAATCCCGTTTGATGGACAAGCTGAAGACCCGCAACCAGGTCGACCTGATCGACTTCGCCCGCCGTTACGTGGTACCCACCCCCTGAGCGCACACGCCAGCCTGGTTTGACGCCGCCTCAGCGAGGCGGCGGCAGACCGATCACACAACCCACGTGCCGAGGCCGTGGCAGCTCGCAATGAGCCGCAGCGATTACCTCGACCTTCGCCGCCACAGGGGCAGCGAAAACCGCCGACCGCGAGGCCTCGGCATCCACGTTCATCAGCATCTGCTCGCTGGCCGCCAGCAACTCATCTCCCCCCTTCAGATACAGCCCGTGGTGGATTTGCAGCCGCTTGGCGTCATGGCCGAGCAGTTGCGTGCGCACCTCCACTTCGGCACCCAACTTCACCTCGGCCAGGTAATTGAGATGGCATTCCAGCGTGAATAGCGTGTGCCCCGTGACGGCACGTCCCTTTTCGTCAAGGCCGATTTCGTCCATCAAGGCATCGGTGGCGTAGCTGAAGATCAGCAGGTAGAACGCATCCCGCAGGTGACCGTTGTAGTCCACCCAGTCTGGAAGGACGGCGGTGCGGTAGGTAGTCAGGGCTGTGGGCATGCTATGGCTCCGATACAGGATGTTGGGCTGCGCTCCGCTCAGCACCAACCTACCGCATTCCCGTAGGTTGGTGCTGGCCTGCGAGGTCCAACGAATGGATCACTCGGCGAAGGCGAAACCGTGTGCCGACTTCGTTTCGCGGACGGCGCCAAGGACCGCCAGCAGGCAGTCGTCACGGTAGCGCTCCAGCTCGGCGATGCTGCGCGACCCCTGTTGCTCGGACGTGCCCTCCACCACCCGGTCGATCAGGGCGTCGGTCAGTTCCGGCGCCGGCAGGTAGGTCCACGGCAGTTGCAACGCCGGGCCGAACTGGGCCATGAAATGCCGCATGCCGGCATTGCCACCTGCCAGGGTGTAGGTCAGGAAAGTCCCCATGAACGACCAGCGCAAGCCGGCGCCGAAACGGATGGCATCGTCGATCTCGCCGGTGCTGGCCACGCCGTCATTCACCAGGTGCAGCGCCTCGCGCCAGAGGGCTTCGAGCAGGCGGTCAGCGATGAAGCCGGGCACTTCCTTGCGTACGTGCAGTGGACGCATGCCCAGTGCGGTGTAGATTTCGATCGCGGCCTGGACAGCCTCTGGCGCGGTTTTCTCACCGCCTACCACTTCCACCAGCGGCAGCAAATAGACGGGGTTGAACGGGTGGCCAACCACGCAGCGCTCCGGATGAACCGCGTCAGCGTAGAACTCGCTGGGCAGCAAGCCCGAGGTGCTCGAGCCGATGATCACATCCGGACGTGCTGCAGCGCTGATCTTCGCGTGCAGGTCGAGTTTCAGATCGAGACGTTCGGGAGCGCTTTCCTGGATGAAATCGGCATTGCGCACACACTCCTCGATGGTCTCGACAAAGCGCAGGCGCTCCTGCGAAGCACCGGGCGCCAGGCCCTGTTTCTGCAGCGCAGGCCAGGCATTGGCGATGCGCGAACGCAGGGCGGCCTCGGCACCGGGAGCCGGGTCCCAGGCGATGACGTCGAGGCCGTGAGCCAGGGCGCGGGCGATCCAGCCGCTGCCGATGACGCCGCTGCCGAGGGCGGCAAAGGTCTTGATCTGAGTGACGAAGGACATAGTGGCTCCTGGACGGGCAAATCGAATTGGGTTTCCGGGGAAACAGTCCGTAGGAGCGAGCTTGCTCGCGTAGCTCCTGGAAGCGTCATTCGCGAGCGAGCTCGCTCCTACACGTGCGTACGGTCAGCGGCGCTTGAGCTTCATCTTTTCGCGCCCTTCAGCCGGAGTCAGGGCACGGCCGCCAAGGCGCTGGATGATCTCGATGGCCCGTTCCACCAACTGGCCATTGCTGGCGTGCACGCCACGATCCAGCCAGATGTTGTCTTCCAGGCCTACGCGGACGTTTCCGCCCAGCAGCATTGCCTGGGCCACCATCGGCATCTGCGAGCGACCGATGCCAAAGCCTGCCCAGGTGATGCCCGGCGGCAGGTTGTCGGCCATGGCCTTCATGGTGGTGGTGTCGGCCGGTGCGCCCCACGGGATGCCCAGGCAGATCTGGATCAGTGGATCTTCCAACAGGCCTTCCTTGAGCATCTGCTTGGCGAACCAGAGATGGCCGGTGTCGAAGATTTCCAGCTCGGCCTTCACGCCGAGCTCGGTAATGCGCTTGGCGCCGGCACGCAGTTGTGCCGGGGTGGAGACGTAAATGAAATCGCCATCACCGAAGTTCAGGGTGCCGCAATCAAGGGTGCAGATTTCCGGCAGCAACTCCTCCACATGGGCCAATCGCTCCAGTGGGCCGACCAGGTCGGTGCCGGTGCCGAACTCCAGGGGCTGCTCGCCCTTGCCGATTTCCAGGTCGCCGCCCATGCCGGCGGTGAGGTTGATGATGATGTCGGTGTCGCTCTCGCGGATGCGCTCCACCAGCTCGCGGTACAAGGCCACATCGCGGCTCGGCTTGCCGGTCTTCGGGTCGCGCACATGGCAGTGCGCGACGGTGGCGCCGGCCTTGGCGGCTTCGATGGCGGCGGCAGCGATTTCCTTCGGAGTGACGGGAATGGCCGGATGCTTGCCGACGGTATCGCCGGCGCCGGTGACGGCACAGGTGACGATGACTTCGTAGTTCACGGTTGTTTCATCCTTCTGCGAGGCGATCGGAAACGGTGCGCGGGCTGGCCCGCGCACTGGGCGGTGCGTTGAGTTACTTCAGCGAAGCGAGGGCGCTATCGATGCCACTCTTACCGTCGAAGGTGGTGATCCCGGCGAGCCAGCCCTTGACCACTTCAGGGTTGGCCTTGAGCCATTGGCGGGCGACCTTGGCCGGGTCCTGCCGCTCCATGATCGGCTGCATCAGCTCCGCCTCCTGCGCGCTTGTGAAGCGCAGGTTGGTCAGCAGGCGATCTGCGTTGGGGCAGCGTTGGGCGAAGTCCGGAGCGGTGACAGTGGAGACCGTGGCGGCGCCATCATTGGGGCCGAACACGTCCTCACTACCGGTGAGGTAGGTGATGGGCATCTGAATGTTCATCGGATGCGGCTTCCAGCCGAAGAAGACTACCGGCTTGTTGTTCTTCACCGCGCGCTTGACCGCCGTGAGCATGGCCGCCTCGCTGGACTCCACCAGCTTGAAGCCGCCCAGGCCGAACTGGTTGGTGTCGATCATCTTCTGGATCGCGGTATTGGCGCCGGAACCGGACTCGATACCGTAGATCTTGCCGTCGAGCTGGTCCTTGAACTTCGCGATATCGGCAAAGGTGCGCAGGCCCGACTCAGCGGTGTAGGTGGGTACGGCGAGTACGGCGATGGCATCGCTCAGCGAAGGCTCTGCGGCGACCTTCACCGACTTGGCTTCGAGGAAGGGCTTGATGTTGTCGTCCATGATCGGCTTCCAGTAGCCGAGGAATACGTCGACCTGTTTCTTCTGGATGCCGGCGAAGATGATCTGCTGCGAGGCCTGGGTCTGGCTGGTCTGGTAGCCCAGGCTGCCAAGCAGTTCGTTGGCAACGGCGGTGGTGGCGACAACGTCGGTCCAGCCGACCACGCCTACGCGGATCTTCTGGCAACTGGCGTCTTCGGCGGCGAATGCGGCGGAACTGGAGAGGGCGAACAAACAGCAACCAGCGAATGCAGTAAGACGTTTCATTGATGCTCCCCTTGCGGCCAAACGGTTCATGTATTTGTTGTGCAGGAGCCGGGGGCGACTCCTTCCGTTTTCGGGCGCCACTACAACCCGATGGACACAAATTACGCAGCGTTGCGCCCAACGATTCGAACTAAAACGACCACCTGTTGAACAGGAACGACCACCTTTCTTGCGCTCTCCTGGCCATTCCCTTTTAGTGGGTTATCCCACCCGTGGAAACCGATCATGTCCCAGACTTTCAGCTTCCTTCTGCTGCCTGGCTTCTCGATGATGGGACTGATGTCGGCGGTGGAACCCTTGCGGGTGGCCAACCGATTTCGCGGCGAGCTTTACCGCTGGCACCTGCTCAGTCTGGACGGCGGGCCGGTAGCGGGCAGCAATGGCATGTCGCTGAATGTCGACGGCGGGCTGGAGACTCCACCGGACGGGGATTGCCTGTTCGTGGTCGCCGGCTTCGACCCGCTCGCCAGCTTCGGCCCACGTCTGGCCCACTGGCTAAACCGAGCCGAGCACGAGGGGTTGCTGCTGGGGGGGATCGATACCGGCAGCTTCGTGCTGGCCGAAGCCGAGCTGTTCAGCCGGCAGCGCCTGACCCTGCACTGGGAAGCCATCGAGGCTTTCCAGGAGCGCTACCCGGCGCTGAGCGTCACCCAGGAACTCTTCGAGATCGATGGACGGCGCATCACTAGTGCCGGCGGTACCGCCAGCCTCGACCTGATGCTCACCCTGATCGCCCGCAGCCACGGCGAAGCCCTGGCGCTGCAGGTATCCGAGCAGTTCGTGCTGGGTCGCATCCGCACCCAGCAGGACCACCAGCGCATGCAGGTCGCCAGCCGCTTCCATGTGCACAACAAGAAGCTGGTGCAGGTGATTGGCGAAATGGAGCGGCACAGCGAGACACCGCTGACTTCGCGGGAGCTGGCTGAACTGGTGAGCGTCACGCCGCGCCAGCTGGAGCGGTTGTTCCGTCTGCACCTGAAGGAGACGCCGTCGAACTTCTACCTCGGCCTGCGCCTGGAGAAGGCCAGGCAGCTACTGCGCCAGACCGACATGAGCGTGCTGGAGGTAGCGCTGGCCTGCGGCTTCGAGTCCTCGTCCTACTTCTCCCGCGCCTACCGCGCGCGCTTCAACACCTGCCCGAGCCAGGACCGGCATGAGCATCCGGATCAGGAGCCTGTGGGGGCGAATTCATTCGCCAAGCAGGCCGCAGGTCTGCCCTGAAACCTTGCAGGGGCAACCAGGCCACCCTTGGCGAATGAACACGCCCCTGCAAGGAACAAACCGCTGGCTACGCCACCCTCCCCTGCTCCGCCAGCGCCTGCTGGACCAGGGGATGCAGGCTTTCACCGTGGTGTTCCACTTGCCAAGCCATCAGTTCGATACGCATGGCCGGCGTCCAGAAGCTCTGCAGGTGTGTACGCACCCCCTTCACAGCCTGCTCCTTGTCCGGTTCGGAGGCGAAGAACTGGGCGATCTGGTTGGCCATCTTGATCAGATTGTCGGTGCTCATCGGCGTACCTCGACTTTTTCGGTCCTGCGGCGTTCCTTCAGCAGGCGCCGCTGTTCGTCACTGAACTGCTGATACCGTTTCTGCCATTCGGAGGGCTGGTAGACCCTTGAGACCTCCACCGCCGTCACCTTGTATTCCGGGCAGTTGGTGGCCCAGTCGGAGTTATCGGTGGTGATCACGTTGGCCCCCGATTCGGGGAAGTGGAAGGTGGTGTACACCACGCCCGGCGCCACCCGCTCGGACACCTTGGCACGCAGTACCGTCTGCCCGGCGCGACTGCCCACGCCCACCCAGTCGCCTTCGTTGATACCCCGGCTTTCGGCATCGCTCGGGTGGATTTCCAGGCGATCCTCCTCATGCCAGGCAACGTTGTCGGTACGTCGGGTCTGGGCGCCGACGTTGTACTGGCTGAGAATGCGGCCGGTGGTCAGCAGCAGCGGGTAGCGGCTGTTGACCTTTTCTTCGGTGGGCACATAGCCGGTGAGCATGAAGCGCCCTTTGCCGCGTACGAACTCCTCGATGTGCATGGTCGGGGTGCCGTCCGGGGCGGCGTCGTTGCACGGCCACTGCAGGCTGCCATGGCGATCCAGCTCGGCGTAGCTGACGCGCGTAAAGGTCGGCGTCAGGCGCGCGATCTCGTCCATGATCTCGGAGGGATGCTTGTAGTCCATGCGATAACCCAGCGCATTGGCCAGGGCCACTGTGGCTTCCCAGTCGGCCTTGCCGCCCAGCGGGTCCATTACCTTGCGCACCCGCGAGATGCGCCGCTCGGCATTGGTGAAGGTGCCGTCCTTCTCCAGGAACGAGCTGCCCGGCAGGAACACATGGGCGAACTTGGCGGTTTCGTTGAGGAAGATGTCCTGCACCACCACGCACTCCATCGCCGACAGAGCGGCAGTGACGTGCTGGGTGTTGGGGTCGCTCTGGGCGATGTCCTCGCCCTGGCAGTAGAGGGCTTTGAAGGTACCGCCGAGGGCCGCCTCGAACATGTTGGGAATGCGCAGGCCCGGATCGGGCTGCAGGGTTACGCCCCAGGCCTGTTCGAACTGGTGGCGCACCGCGTCGTTGGAGACGTGACGGTAGCCCGGCAGCTCGTGGGGGAAGGAACCCATGTCGCAGGAACCCTGGACGTTGTTCTGCCCGCGCAGCGGGTTCACGCCGACGCCCTCGCGGCCGATGTTGCCGGTGACCATGGCGAGGTTGGCGATACCCATGACCGCGGTGCTGCCCTGGCTGTGCTCGGTAACGCCGAGGCCATAGTAGATGGCCGCGTTGCCGCCGGTGGCGTAGAGGCGGGCGGCGGCGCGGATGTCGTCAGGCGACACGCCGCAGATCGGCCCCAAGGCTTCAGGCGAGTTTTCCGGCTTGCTGACGAAGTCGCGCCAGCGGGTGAAATCCGTTGCCTCGCAACGGGCGTCGACGAAGCTCTGGTTGACCAGGCCCTCGGTGACTATCACGTGGGCCAGGGCGTTGAGCATGGCCACGTTGGTGCCCGGACGCAGCGCCAGGTGCAGCTCGGCGCGGGCGTGGGGGGAATCCACCAGGTCGATGCGCCGTGGGTCGATGACGATCAGTCGCGCGCCCTCACGCAAGCGCCGCTTGAGCTGGGAACCGAACACCGGGTGGGCATCCGTGGGGTTGGCGCCGATCACCAGCACCACGTCGGCCTGCATCACCGAGTCGAAGCTCTGGGTGCCGGCGGACTCGCCCAGGGTCTGCTTGAGGCCATAGCCAGTGGGCGAGTGGCAGACGCGGGCGCAGGTATCGACGTTGTTGTTGCCGAAGCCGGCGCGCACCAGCTTCTGTACCAGGTAGGTTTCCTCGTTGGTGCAGCGGCTGGAGGTGATGCCGCCGATGGAATCGCGCCCGTACTTGAGCTGGATTCGCCGGAACTCGCTGGCTGCATAGGTAACCGCCTCGTCCCAGCTGACTTCCTGCCAGGGGTCGTCGATGTGCTTGCGGATCATCGGTTTGGTGATGCGGTCCGGATGGGTGGCGTAGCCGAAGGCAAAGCGGCCTTTGACGCAGGAGTGGCCGTGGTTGGCCTGGCCATTCTTGTCCGGGACCATGCGCACCAACTGGTCGCCCTTCATCTCGGCGCGGAAGGAACAGCCCACGCCGCAGTAAGCGCAGGTGGTGATGACGCTGCGCTCCGGCTGGCCCATCTCGACCACGCTCTTTTCCATCAGCGTGGCGGTCGGGCAAGCCTGTACGCAGGCGCCGCAGGAAACACACTCGGAGTCGAGAAAATTGTCGCCGCCCGCGGCAGCGACGCGAGACTCGAAGCCACGGCCGCTGATGGTCAGGGCGAAGGTGCCCTGGGTTTCCTCGCAAGCACGCACGCAGCGGTTACAGACGATGCACTTGCTCGGGTCGTAGTCGAAATAGGGGTTGGAGACGTCCTTCTGCTCATCCAGGTGATTGGCGCCGTCGTAGCCGTAGCGCACCTCGCGCAGGCCCACCTGGCCGGCGACCGTCTGCAGCTCGCAGTTGCCGTTGGCCGAGCAGGCCAGGCAGTCCAGCGGGTGATCGGAGATGTACAGCTCCATCACATTGCGGCGCAGGGTGGCGAGCTTGGGCGTCTGGGTATGGACCACCATGCCTTCGCTCACCGGCGTGGTGCACGAGGCCGGATAGCCGCGCATGCCGTCGATCTCCACCAGGCACATACGGCAGGAGCCGAACGCTTCCAGGCTGTCGGTGGCGCACAGCTTGGGGATGGTGGTGCCAAGCAGCGCCGCGGCACGCATGACCGAGGTGCCGGCCGGCACGCTGATCTCGCGGCCGTCGATGCTAAGGCTGACCTGCACGTCGCTTTCGCGGGCCGGAGTGCCCAGGTCGATGTCGCTGGCAGGATCGAAGATATTGATCATTGGTCGGCCTCCACTGGCTCAAGACCGAAGTCGGCAGGGAAATGCTTGAGAGCGCTGGTCACCGGGTAGGCGGTCATGCCGCCAAGAGCGCAGAGCGAGCCGTAGGTCAGGGTGTCGCAGAGTTCCTTGAGGAGAATCACCTGCTCGTCCCGCGCGGCGGCATTGGGAGCCGCCAGCAGGCGGTCCACCACTTCCACGCCCCGGGTGGAGCCGATACGGCACGGCGTGCACTTGCCACAGGACTCCTCGGCGCAGAACTGCAGGGCGAAGCGGGCCATGTGGGCCATGTCCAGGCTGTCGTCAGCGACCACCACACCACCGTGACCGAGCATCGCGCCCATGGCGGCGAAGGCCTCGTAGTCCAGCGGCGTATCGAATTGCGACGGCGGCACCCAGGCGCCCAGCGGGCCGCCCACCTGCGCGGCCTTCAGCGGGCGGCCACTGGCAGTGCCGGCGCCATAGTCTTCCACCAGCTCGCGCAGGGTCAGGCCGAAGGCGCGCTCCACCAGGCCGCCGTGACGGATGTTGCCGGCCAGCTGGAAGGGCATGGTGCCCAGCGAGCGGCCCATGCCGAAGTCCCGGTAGAACTGCGCGCCACGGGCGAGGATGACCGGCACCGACGCCAGGGTTAGCACGTTGTGCACCAGGGTCGGCTGGCCGAACAGGCCTTGCAGCGCCGGCAGCGGCGGCTTGGCACGGACCACGCCGCGCTTGCCTTCGAGCGAGTCCAGCAGAGCGGTCTCTTCACCGCAGATGTAGGCACCGGCGCCTACGCGCACTTCCAGGTCGAAGGCCAGGCCACTGCCGCCCACGTCTTGGCCAAGGAAGCCTGCGTCACGAGCAATGGCCAGCGCGGCGTTCAAGTTGTCCACAGCCTGCGGGTATTCGGAGCGGACGTAGATGTAGCCCTTGGTTGCGCCGACAGCGAGGCCGGCGATGGCCATGCCTTCGATCAGCAGGAAGGGGTCGCCTTCCATCAGCATGCGGTCGGCGAAGGTGCCGGAGTCGCCCTCGTCAGCGTTGCACACCACGTACTTCTGCTCGGCCACGGCCCCGCGCACGGTGCGCCACTTGATGCCGGCCGGGAAGGCTGCGCCACCCCGGCCACGCAGGCCGGAATCCAGCACAGCGGCGACGATATCGTCGCCCTTTTGGCTGATCGCGCGGCTCAGGCCCTCGAAGCCGTCGTGGGCGCGATAGTCATCCAGTGACAGCGGCCGGGTGATGCCGGCCCGGGCAAAGAGCAAGCGCTGCTGACTCTTCAGGTAGGGGATTTCCTCCACCGGCCCCAAGGCCAATGGATGGGCGCCCGCATTGCTTTGCAACGCGTCCAGTAACGACGGCACGTCTTCAGGTGCCACCGGACCGAACCCCAACCGACCCTCGGCGCTGTCCAGCTCCACTAGCGGCTCCAGCCAGTACAGGCCTCGGGAGCTCGTGCGCTTGATCTCCAGCGGCAGATTGCGCTGTTCGGCCTCGTGGGCGAACGCAGCTGCCACGTCGTCTGCCCCGACAGCGCGGGCGACGGAATCACAGGGAATGCACAGCCTCAGCATGAACCGTCCTCCAGGCAACCGTTCACCAGGGAACGCAAGCGCTCGGGCGTGAGCCGTGCATGCACGCGACCATCCAGTTCGAGGGCCGGCGAACAGGCGCAGGCGCCCAGACAGTAGACCGGTCGCAAACTGATCTGGCCATCGGCACTCGTACCGTGGTCGTCCAGCTCAAGTTGCTCGCGCAGCTGCGCAGCCAACTGTTCGGCACCCATGCTCTGGCAGGACTCGGCGCGGCACAGGCGCAGGGTATGGCGCGCCGGCGGCGTGGTGCGGAAGTCGTGGTAGAAGCTGATCACACCGCGCACTTCGGCCAGGCTGAGGTTGAGTGCATGAGCGATTTCGGGAATAGCGACGTCGGGGATGTACCCGACACCACTCTGGATGGCATGCAGGATCGGCAACAGGGCACCGGGGGCGCTCTTCTCGCGCTCCAGCACACTGTGGATCAGAGGCAGGTGAAGCGTCTCATCGGGCATACAGCGTTCCTCTGCTTCGCGGACGACAGGTCAATGCCATTCGTCGTCCGGAGGTATCGGCTGCGGCTCACCTGCCACGTCACGGAGCGTGGCCTTGCGGCGGCCGTCCTTGCGCCCTGTCCGGGCGTCTTTGCGCACTAGTCCAGAGCATTCGGGGAGCTTGCCATTCCCGCCATTCGGGAATTTCACCCCTGCGACCCTGCGCATCCTGAAACCGACCTTGGGGGAAATCGGCGCTCTTACCTTCTTTATAGGTGCTTCGCGCGCGTACTTGGGGCGAGGCGGACCTGTGGTGCTTCCGGGGATCAACTGATGCACTCCTGCAGGAGCGAATTCATTCGCGAAAGGGCTGCGCAGCAGCCCTTGTTGCTCCAAGGGCACGCCTTCGACGTGCAATCGCGAATGAATTCGCTCACACAGGCCGGTGCCAGCGCCTTGGAAACCCCCCATCCGAACCCCGCTTGCCCATTCGCGACCGGCTTGACGCTTTCGGCAATACCCCGGTCGCTTTTGCGCGATAGCGCCGGATTCCCCAGGGATATGCTCCCCTCAAAGCGCCGGCAGAAGATTCGGCGCATGGATAACAGGGGACAGCCTGATGAGCCCAGCCGAACTGCACGCCGACAGCATCGTCATCGACGGTCTGATCATCGCCAAGTGGAACCGTGAACTCTTCGAAGACATGCGCAAGGGCGGCCTGACCGCAGCCAACTGCACCGTGTCGGTCTGGGAGGGCTTCCAGGCGACGGTGAACAACATCACCGCGAGCAACAAGCTGATCCGCGAGAACGGCGACCTGGTGATTCCGGTGCGAACCACCGCCGACATCCGCAAGGCCAAGGAGCAAGGCAAGACCGGCATTCTCTACGGCTTCCAGAATGCCCATGCGTTCGAGGACCAGATCGGCTACGTCGAGGTGTTCAAGCAGCTGGGCGTGGGCATCGTGCAGATGTGCTACAACACCCAGAACCTGGTCGGCACCGGCTGCTATGAGCGCGACGGCGGTCTCTCCGGCTTCGGTCGCGAGATCGTCGCCGAGATGAACCGTGTCGGTGTCATGTGCGACCTCTCCCACGTGGGTTCCAAGACTTCCGAAGAAGTCATCCTCGAATCCAAGAAGCCTGTCTGCTATTCCCACTGCCTGCCGTCCGGCCTGAAAGAACATCCACGCAACAAGTCCGACGAAGAGCTGAAGTTCATCGCCGATCACGGCGGTTTCGTCGGCGTGACCATGTTCGCTCCCTTCCTCGCCAAGGGCATCGATTCGACCATCGACGATTACGCCGAAGCCATCGAGTACGTGATGAACATCGTTGGCGAAGACGCCATCGGCATCGGTACCGACTTCACCCAGGGCCATGGCAAGGAATTCTTCGAGTGGCTGACCCACGACAAGGGTTACGCCCGCCGCCTGACCAACTTCGGGAAAATCGTCAACCCGCTGGGCATCCGCACCGTGGGCGAGTTCCCCAACCTCACCGAAACCCTGCTCAAGCGCGGCATGCCCGAGCGCGTCGTGCGCAAGGTCATGGGCGAGAACTGGGTCCGCGTGCTGAAGGACGTCTGGGGCGAATAAGCGCTCTTCGCCCCTCTCCCTCTGGGAGTGGGGCCGGGGGTGAGGGATGTCGAATCCCGCTCGCCCCCCCTTAAACCCTCACCCCAACCCTCTCCCAGAGGGAGAGGGGGTTAATTCGGCCCGCAGCCGGGCCCAATCGAATTCCGGAGCTAGAACAACATGGCCAAACACGCCCCCGAACTGCCCATCGAAGTCGACAGCGAAACCGGTGTCTGGACCACCGACGCCCTGCCGATGCTGTACGTGCCCCGTCACTTCTTCGTGAACAACCACATGGGCATCGAGGCCGAACTGGGCCCGGAGCGCTACGCCGAGATCCTCTACAAAGCCGGCTACAAGTCCGCCTGGCACTGGTGTGAGAAGGAAGCCGAATGCCATGGCCTGGAAGGCGTGGCGGTGTTCGAGCACTACATGAAGCGTCTGTCCCAGCGCGGCTGGGGCCTGTTCCAGATCGAATCCATCGACCTCGACAAGGGCACCGCCGAGGTGCGCCTGAAGCACTCTGCTTTCGTCTACGTGTACGGCAAGGTCGGTCGCAAGGTCGACTACATGTTCACCGGCTGGTTCGCCGGCGCCATGGACCAGATCCTCCAGGCCCGTGGCAGCAGCATCCGCACTGTCGCCGAACAGGTGTACAGCGGCTCCGAAGAAGGCCACGACGACGGCCTGTTCATCGTCAAACCTCTGTAAGGCGAGGAAAGGGCAATGGCATTCGAAGCAATGTTCCAGCCGATTCAGATCGGCAAACTCACCATCCGCAACCGTGTGCTGTCCACCGCCCACGCAGAGGTCTACGCCACCGACGGCGGCATGACCACCGACCGCTATGTGAAGTACTACGAAGAGAAGGCCAAGGGCGGCATCGGCCTGGCCATCTGCGGCGGTTCCTCGGTAGTGGCCATCGACAGCCCCCAGGAGTGGTGGAGCTCGGTGAACCTGTCCACCGACCGCATCATCCCGCACTTCCAGAATCTGGCCGACGCCATGCACAAGCACGGCGCCAAGATCATGATCCAGATTACCCACATGGGGCGTCGTTCCCGTTGGGATGGTTTCAACTGGCCGACCCTGATGTCGCCGTCCGGCGTCCGCGAACCGGTGCACCGCGCTACCTGCAAGACCATCGAGGTAGAAGAGATCTGGCGCGTGATCGGCAACTACGCCCAGGCCGCGCGCCGGGCCAAGGAAGGCGGCCTGGACGGCGTCGAGCTGTCCGCCGTGCACCAGCACATGATCGACCAGTTCTGGAGCCCGCGCGTCAACAAGCGTACCGACGAGTGGGGCGGCACCTTCGAAGGCCGCATGAAGTTCGGCCTGGAAGTGCTCAAGGCCGTACGCGCTGAAGTCGGCGACGACTTCTGCGTCGGCATGCGTATCTGCGGTGACGAATTCCACCCGGACGGCCTGTCCCACGACGACATGAAGCAGATCGCCAAGTACTACAGCGACACCGGCATGATCGACTTCATCGGCGTAGTTGGCTCGGGTTGCGACACCCACAACACCCTGGCCAACGTGATCCCGAACATGAGCTTCCCGCCGGAGCCCTTCCTGCACCTGGCGGCCGGCATCAAGGAAGTGGTCAACGTCCCGGTCCTGCATGCGCAGAACATCAAGGACCCGAACCAGGCCACCCGCATTCTGGAAGGCGGCTACGTGGACATGGTGGGCATGACCCGCGCCCACATCGCCGACCCGCACCTGATCGCCAAGATCAAGATGGGCCAGGTTGACCAGATCAAGCAGTGCGTTGGCGCCAACTACTGCATCGACCGCCAGTACCAGGGCCTGGACGTGCTCTGCATCCAGAATGCCGCCACTTCCCGCGAATACATGGGCGTACCGCACATCATCGAGAAGACCACCGGCGTGAAGCGCAAGGTGGTCGTCGTCGGCGGCGGCCCGGCTGGCATGGAAGCGGCGCGTGTGGCGGCCGAGCGTGGCCACGACGTGACGCTGTTCGAGAAGAAGGATCAGCTCGGCGGCCAGATCACCATCGCTTCCAAGGCGCCGCAGCGTGACCAGATCGCCGGTATCACCCGCTGGTACCAACTGGAGATCGCGCGCCTGGGCGTCGACCTGCGCCTGGGCACCGCGGCCGATCCGGACACCATTCTCGACCTCAAGCCGGACATCGTCGTCCTGGCCAACGGTGGCCATCCGTTCCTGGAGCAGAACGAGCACTGGGGCGCGGCGGAAGGCCTGGTGGTCAGCAGCTGGGACGTGCTCAACGGCACCGTGGCGCCGGGCAAGAATGTGCTTGTCTACGACACCATCTGCGAGTTTGGCGGCATGTCGGCAGCGGACTATCTCGCCGAGAAAGGTGCCCAGGTTGAAATCGTCACCGACGACATCAAGCCGGGTATCGCCATGGGCGGCACCACCTTCCCGACCTACTACCGCAGCATGTACCCCAAGGAAGTGATCATGACCGGCGACCTGATGCTGGAGAAGGTCTACCGCGAGGGTGACAAGGTGGTGGCGGTACTGGAGAACGAGTACACCGGCGCCCGCGAAGAGCGCGTGGTGGACCAGATCGTCATCGAGAACGGTGTGCGTCCGGACGAGGGCCTGTACTACGCGCTCAAGGAAGGTTCGCGCAACAAGGGCCAGATCGACGTGGAGGCACTGTTCGCCATCAAGCCGCAGCCCTGCCTGAGCCAGCCCGGCGACGGCTACCTGCTGTTCCGGATCGGCGACTGCGTGGCCCAGCGCAACACCCACGCGGCGATCTACGACGCTTTGCGTCTGTGCAAGGACTTCTGATGAGCGCTCCCCTCTCCCTCTGGGAGAGGGGCCGAGGGTGAGGGGTGGCAAGGGCCGGTACGGACTCCCAGTAACGCCAAGCTTCCCTCACCCCGACCCTCTCCCAGAGGGAGAGGGAGCCATCCGTGCCGCTTCCAGGTCCCGGTAGGAGACCAACAATGCTGAACACCCTTCTTCCCATCCTGCTCTTCGCCGCCCTCGGCCTTGCCGTGCTTGGCGCCGCGAAGCGCTTTTTCATGTGGCGCCGGGGTAGACCCGCGAAGGTCGACTGGATCGGCGGCCTCATGAAGATGCCACGCCGCTACCTGGTGGACCTGCACCATGTGGTCGAGCGCGACAAATACATGTCCAAGACCCACGTGGCGACTGCCGGCGGTTTCGTGCTGTCGGCCCTGTTGGCGATCGTGGTGCATGGCTTTGGCCTGCACAGCCGGATCCTCGGCTTCGCCCTGCTCGCCGCCACCGTACTGATGTTCGTAGGCGCCCTCTTCGTCGCCAAGCGCCGCAGCAATCCGCCGTCCCGCCTGTCGAAGGGGCCATGGATGCGCCTGCCGAAGAGCCTGCTGATGTTCTCGGCGAGCTTCTTCATCGCCACCTTGCCGGTGGCCGGCATCCTGCCGGAAGGCTTCGGCGGCTGGTTCCTCGCCGGTATCCTCGCCATTGGCGTCGCCTGGGGTGTTTCCGAGCTGTTCTTCGGCATGACCTGGGGCGGCCCCATGAAGCACGCCTTCGCCGGTGCGCTGCACCTGGCTTGGCACCGCCGCGCCGAGCGCTTCGGCGGCGGCCGTTCCACCGGCCTCAAGGCGCTGAACCTGAACGACCCCGAGGCGCCCCTGGGCGTCGAAAAGCCTACCGACTTCACCTGGAACCAGTTGCTCGGCTTCGATGCCTGCGTGCAATGCGGCAAGTGTGAGGCCGTGTGCCCCGCCTTCGCCGCCGGCCAGCCGCTGAACCCGAAGAAGCTGATCCAGGACATGGTCATCGGTCTCGCTGGCGGTAATGACGCCAAGTTCGCCGGCAGCCCGTATCCGGGTATCCCGCTGGGCGAACACGCCGGTGGCCCGCACCAGCCGATCGTGGTCCAGGGCGGCAAGGGGCTGGTGGAAGCGGACACCCTCTGGTCCTGCACCACCTGCCGGGCCTGCGTCGAGGAATGCCCGATGATGATCGAGCACGTCGATGCCATCGTCGACATGCGCCGTCACCTCACCCTGGAAAAGGGCGCCACTCCGAACAAGGGCGCCGAGGTGCTGGAAAACCTGATCGCCACCGACAACCCCGGCGGCTTCGCCCCTGGCGGTCGCCTGAACTGGGCCGCTGACCTGAACCTGCCGCTGATGAGCGAGAAGAAGCAGGCCGACGTGCTGTTCTGGGTCGGCGACGGTGCCTTCGACATGCGCAATCAGCGCACCCTGCGAGCCTTCGTCAAAGTGCTGAAGGCCGCAAACGTCGACTTCGCCGTGCTCGGCCTGGAAGAACGCGACAGCGGTGACGTGGCACGGCGCCTGGGTGACGAGGCCACCTTCCAGCAACTGGCCAAGCGCAACATCGCCACCCTCAACCAGTACCGTTTCAAGAAGATCGTTTCCTGCGATCCGCACAGCTTCCATGTGCTGAAGAACGAGTACGGCGCCCTCGGTGGCAGCTACGAAGTCCTGCACCACAGCACCTACATCAACGAACTGGTGCAAGGTGGCAGCCTCAGCCTCGGCCAGCACAAGGGCGGCAGCGTGACTTACCACGACCCGTGCTACCTGGGCCGCTACAACGGCGAGTACGAAGCTCCGCGCGCCGTGCTCAAGGCCATCGGTATCGAAGTGAAGGAAATGGAACGTTCCGGCTTCCGTTCCCGTTGCTGCGGCGGTGGTGGCGGCGCGCCGATCACCGACATTCCCGGCAAGCAGCGGATTCCGGACATGCGCATGGTGGACATCAAGGAAACCGGCGCCGAGCTGGTGGCCGTGGGCTGTCCGCAGTGCACCGCGATGCTCGAAGGCGTGGTAGCGCCCCGCCCGGAGATCAAGGACATCGCCGAACTGGTAGCCGACGTGCTGATCGAGGCGCCGGTGGAAGCAAAAAAGCCTTCGGCGGTTAAAGCTGCCGTGGAGGTGGCGTGATGGTAGGCACAGCACTGGCAGCACGTGGAGGAGCGAGCTTGCTCGCGAACCGCCACGGCGCCGACGTGATCCCCTTCGAGAGCAAGCTCGCTCCTACGATGCATTCCGACTCGCCATTGGAGACCCGCCCATGAGCGACATCATCCGCCGCGACCCGCGTGCCGAGTGGATCGCCCGCAACCGCCTGCACCCCCTGCATGCCGCCATGCAAACGCAGGGGCAGACGAGCTGGATGGGCCCCAACGGCCTGATCCGCAAGAATCCCCACGCCGCGGCTGCCGGATTCATCGGCCCCAGCGGCGTAAAACGCATTGACCGCAGCGGTGCCCAGCAGGGCACTGCCGGCAAACGCAGCGCCGCCAGCGAGGTGATACAGCTGCCGCTGCACGTGATCGAACAACCGGCCTTCCACATCTGCGTCGTGCCGGACATGGTCGGTGGCCGTCTGTCCAGCCACGACAAGGACCTCCTCGGCCTGGCCAACAAGCTGGCCGGCAGCGAGGGTGCGGTGGTTGCCGTGCTCTTCGGCGAGGACAAGGAATCGGCCTTCGACACCGCAGGCGTTGACCGCATCCTGCGTATCGAAGGCAGCGAGTTCGATGGCTACTCACCGGAAGCCCGCGTGTTGGCGTTGAGCGCCGTGGAAAGCCAGTTGGCCCCACGTCACTGGCTGCTGCCCGATAGCCGCACCGGTGGCGGCGAACTGGGTCGTCGGCTGGCCGCGAAGCTGGGTGAGCGCCCGGCCACCCGCGTCTGGCAGGTCGCCAATGAACAGGCCACCGGACGCGCAGGTGCGGGTCGCGAAGACCTGGTACGCAGCGTGCCCCGTCTGATCCTCGCTGCGGCCGAGTGCGCAGAACCGGTCAGCGAAACCCGTCATGAAGCCCGTGAGCTGGACCTGACAGCGAACATTGCCCACAGCCTGCCACGCATCGAGGATCTCGGCCCGGTAGCCGTGGACCCGGCGCAGATCCCCATGGCCGAAGCGGAGTTCATTCTCTCCGGCGGCAACGGGGTGAAGGATTGGGCACTGTTCCACGAGGCCGCCGGGGCCCTGGGCGCTACCGAAGGTGCTTCCCGCGTGGCGGTGGACGACGGCTTCATGCCGCGCAACCGCCAGGTCGGCGCCACCGGTACCTGGGTCACCGCACGGGTCTACCTGGCCGTGGGCATCTCCGGCGCCATCCAGCACCTGCAGGGCATCGGCGCCTGCGACAAGGTGGTGGCGGTGAACATGGACCCGGGCTGCGACATGATCAAACGCGCCGATCTCTCGGTGATCGGCGACTCCGGCGCCATCCTCGCCGCGCTGATCCAGCTGGCCACCGAATACCGTCAGGGAGGGGCACGCGATGCCGCATGACGCACTGAAGATCGTCAGCCTGGTCTCCATCGGCGCGCATCCCACCTCGGGCCGTGCGCGCCGCGCCGACCAGGATGCCCGCGCGGTGGAACTCGGCCTGCGCCTGGCGGGCCCACGCCTGCGCGTGTTGCATGCCGGCAACCCCCATGAAGAAGCCTTGCGCGCCTACCTGGGTATGGGTCTGGATGAACTGATCGTCCTCGAGCAGGGACCGCAGGACGACGCCCTGCATTCGCTGGGGGACTTCCTCCGCGAGAGCGGCGCCCAGCTGGTGCTCACCGGCAGCCAGGCGGAAACCGGCGAAGGCTCGGGGCTGCTGCCCTACCTGCTGGCCGAACGCCTGGGCTGGCCGCTGGTAGTAGGTCTTGCCGAGGTGGAGAAAGTCGAAAATGGCGTGGCCCAGGTGCTGCAAGCCCTGCCTCGTGGCCAGCGCCGCCGGCTGAAGGTGCGCCTGCCCTTCCTCGCCAGTGTCGACAACGCCGCACCCACTGCGCGGCAGAGCGCGTTCGGCCCGGCCCGGCGGGGTCGCATCGAAGCGGAAGACGTCGAGCTGGTGGAGGATGTACTGTTCGCCGAGGCCCAGCTGCAACCGGCCCGCCCACGGCCCAAGCGGCTCAAGGTGATCAAGGCCAAGACCGGCGCCGAGCGGATGAAGGCGGCGACCGCCAAGGCATCAGGCGGTGGCGGCCAGGTACTCAAGGATGTCTCGCCGCAGGCGGGCGCCGAAGCTATCTTCAAACTGTTGCTGGAAGAGGGCGTGCTGCGCTGATCGCGCAGCACCTGACGCGGAGGAATAGCGCGATGATGCATGCCGATCTGATCGACCAGGAAGACTTTCGCGAGCGCCTGGTGGCGCTGGGAATCAGCATACCGCCAGGGGTGAGCGCCGAGCAGGCCTGCGAGCAGGCCGTGAGCGGTCTCAGCCCGGAGCGCGCGGTCGCCCTGCGGCGCCTGGTGGAAGAGTTGCTGGGGGGCAGCGCCACGCTGTTGCCGAACGTGCGCGAAGCCATTTCGCGCACCCTGCTGCCGGCACTGGTGCCACGCTGACACGCTGAATCCGGGAAACGAGAAAGGGCGCCAATGGCGCCCTTCTTCATTCCCGTAGGGTGCGCCATGCGCACCGCGGGGATTACGTGGTGCGCACGGCGCACCCTACCCACTCGTCGCGGGAGCGAATTCATTCGCTCCCGCGGGCCGAGACTTCACACCACCCGCACGCTGGCGAAGGTGGACTCGCCCTGGGCGCGGCTCAGTGCGACGCCGGCGGTGGACGGCGCGTTACGCACCAACTCGTCGGGCACCGGCATCAGGGCCACCACGTTGGCGTTCTGGCCGGCACGTTCGTCGCGTGGCGGAATGCCGAAGTACTCGCGGTAGCACTTGGAGAAGTGCGGCGTGGAGACGAAGCCGCACACCGAGGCCACTTCGATGATCGACATGGCGGTTTGCTTGAGCAGCTGACGCGCGCGGATCAGGCGCAGCTTCAAGTAGTAGCGCGACGGCGAGCAGTGCAGGTACTTCTGAAACAGGCGCTCCAGCTGGCGGCGCGAGACGTCGACGTAGCAGGCCAGTTCGTCGAGGTCGATGGGCTCTTCCAGGTTGGCCTCCATCAGCGCGACGATTTCCTGCAGCTTCGGCTGGTTGGTACCGAGCATGTGCTTGAGCGGCACGCGCTGGTGGTCCTGTTCGTTACGGATGCGCTCGTAGATGAACATCTCGGAGATCGCTGCTGCCAGTTCACGACCGTGCTCGCGGGCGATCAGGTGCAGCATCATGTCCATGGGCGCAGTGCCGCCGGACGAGGTGTAGCGATTGCGGTCGATGGAGAACAGGCGGGTACTGATGCCGGCACGCGGGAAAGCTTCCTGCATCGCCGCCAGGCATTCCCAGTGCACGCTGCATTCGAAGCCATCGAGCAGCCCGGCCTTGGCCAGCGCCCAACTGCCAGTGCACACGGCACCCAGTTGACGGCCCTGCCGAGCCTGGGACTGCAGCCATTGCACATGCTCGCGACAGACGCTGTGCTGGATATCGACGCCGCCGCAGACGATCACGGCATCCAGGGCCGGAGCATTGTCCAGGCCGCTGTCGGGGGTGATTTGCAGGCCGTCACTGGCGCTGACCGGGCGGGCGCCCTGGCTGAGGGTGTACCAACGGTAGAGTTCGCGACCGGAAAGGTGGTTGGCCATACGCAGCGGTTCCACCGCGGACGCCAGGGAAATCAGGGTGAAGTTGTCCAGCAGGAGAAAACCGATGGACTGGGGAACACGGTTCTGGGGTTGAGCCCCTTGGTTGAACTGTGACATTAGCGAAACCCTCAGACTAGGCACGGGCGGAGCCCCGTTTCGGGGCTTTTTGTTATGTCCTGGTACGGCTAAACCAGGTGATACCAAATCTAGGCAAAGGTCGTGCCTATCTTGATTGGTCATTCAATTAAAAATGGCGAGTTTCATCCAAGGCCCGTGCCACTGGGCCTAGGTGAGAGCGACAGAATCATTCTGTTTACGACTGCCCCGGCCCGTGCATTCCGGGGCCTGGGGCCTTAGGTAGCACTGGAGGTGTCAGCAAATGTCACCCCGCGCCGTAGGACACAATCGTCAGTAACAGACGAATGGTTCACACCGTGACCATTCGGTCTTACTCATTGCCACCGCTTTGCGCACCAGGACGGGGCAGCGGCGGGCAGGCTGGTCGATGAAGGCTCAACACTCGATCGCGCTGACAGCCAGACCACCGCGCGAGGTTTCCTTGTACTTGTCGTGCATGTCGGCGCCGGTGTCACGCATGGTGCGGATCACCCGGTCCAGCGAGATGAAGTGCTCGCCATCGCCGCGCAGCGCCATCTGCGCCGCGTTGATCGCCTTCACCGCGGCTATCGCGTTGCGTTCGATGCACGGCACCTGCACCAGCCCGCCCACCGGGTCGCAGGTCAGCCCGAGGTTGTGCTCCAGGCCGATCTCGGCGGCATTCTCCAGCTGCGCCGGGGTCGCCCCCAGCACTTCCGCCAGCCCCGCCGCCGCCATCGCGCAGGCCGAGCCGACTTCGCCCTGGCAGCCCACTTCGGCACCCGAGATGGACGCGTTCTTCTTGCACAGGATGCCCACCGCCGCCGCGCCGAGGAAGAAGTTCACCACGTCGTCCTCGGTGGCCTCGGGGTTGAAGCGCATGTAGTAGTGCAGCACCGCCGGGATGATCCCCGCCGCGCCGTTGGTGGGCGCGGTGACCATGCGTCCGCCGGCGGCGTTTTCCTCGTTCACCGCCAGGGCGTAGAGGTTCACCCATTCCATCGCGCTCATGGTGCTGCCGATCACGTTCGGCTTGCCCAGTTCCTGCAGGCTGCGGTGCAGCTTGGCGGCGCGCCGGCGCACGTTCAGCCCGCCGGGCAGGATGCCTTCGTGGCCGAGACCATTGCTCACGCATTCCTGCATGGCGTCCCAGAGTTTCAGCAGTCCGGCGCGGATCTCCGCCTCGCTGCGCCAGGCCTTCTCGTTGGCCAGCATCAGTTCGGCAATGCGCAGGTTGTGGCGCTGGCAGAGTTCCAGCAGCTCTTCGGCGCTGGAGAAGTCGTAAGGCAGCTCGGTGGTGTCCTGGTCGAGCTGGCCGGAGCGGGCCTGGGCCTCGTCGACCACGAAGCCGCCACCGATGGAGTAGTAGGTGTCGCGGTGCAGCTCACCCGCCTCGCCTTCGACGATCAGCGTCATGGCGTTGGGGTGGTACGGCAAGTTTTCCTCGAGCAGCAGCAGGTCGCGCTGCCAGTCGAAGGCCACCGGGTGGCTGCCGCCCAACAGCAGTTCGCAGGACGCCTGCAGCGCCTCGATGCGCGGGGCGATCTGCTTCGGGTCGACCCGATCCGGCCATTCGCCCATCAGCCCGACCAGGGTCGCGCGGTCGGTGCCGTGGCCGACGCCGGTGGCCGACAGCGAGCCGTACAGGCGCACCTCGACCCGCGTCACCTGCTCCAGCAGGCCGCGCTCGCGCAGCGCCGTGGCAAACAGCGCCGCCGCCCGCATCGGGCCCACGGTGTGCGAGCTGGAAGGGCCGATACCGATCTTGAACAGGTCGAACACGCTGATAGCCACGAGGCAACTCCGGTAAGGATCACACTTGGCGCCATGATCGACATTTCAACGAAGCAAGGACTTCCCACACCGACTTGCTCGTATCCAAATACGTCGTGCCCGATGCACGGAACGGCCTGCCCTTGCGGGAGCGAATTCATTCGCGAAAGGTGTACGCAGTGACTCCACAAGGAAGAAAGGGGCAGGCCCAAGGCCTGCAATCGCGATTGAAATCGCTCCCACAGGCGATCCCGCGCTCCCACCTGTTTCCTTGCATTACCCGCGACAGATAAGTTCTGAGTGCGACCGGGTCGGTAGTCAGGCGATGCGTCTGGCCCGCATCATTCCCGCGCCCGGGGGCGGGGGCCTGCAGCAGTCCGACAGCCACGCGAGTCCGGAAAACGACAATAAATCCTGCTGTGGATGGACCCTTCCCATGACTCGACCCACCACTCCCCTGCTGGCAGCGTCGCTGCTGGCTGTGTCCCTGTTCAGTGCCCAATCGACCCTGGCCGCCGCCGATCCAGAACGCTGTTCCACGGTGCATTTCGCCGACGTCGGCTGGAGCGACATCACCGTCACGACCGCCGTCACCCGCCACGTGCTGAGCGAGCTCGGCTACATCACCAAGGTCAAACGCCTATCGGTGCCCGACACCTACAAGACGATGAGTGACGGCAAGATCGATGTCTTCCTCGGCACCTGGATGCCGGCAAGCGAAAACGACATCCGCCCCTACCTGGATAAAGGCACGGTGGAGAGTCTCGGCGCCAACCTCACCGGCGCCAAGTACACCCTGGCGGTAAACCAGGCGGCCTGGGAAGGCGGTGTCAAGAGCTTCGCCGACCTGGCGAAGTTCAAGCAGCAGTTGGGCGGCAGGATCTACGGCATCGAACCAGGTAACGACGGCAACAAGCTGATCCAGAAGATGATCGCGGGGAACACCTTCGGCCTTGCCGACTTCAAACTGGTGGAGTCCAGCGAGGGCGGCATGCTGTCCCAGGTGAAGCGCGCCGAGCACCTCAAGCAATGGGCGGTGTTCCTCGGCTGGGAGCCGCACCCCATGAACAACCAGTTGCAGATGCATTACCTGGAGGGAGGGGACGACTGGTTCGGCCCGAATTACGGGGGCGCCACGGTCTACACCACCGTGCGCAAGGGCCTGACACAGGAGTGCCCGAACCTGGGGCGACTGTTGAAGAACCTCAAATTCAGCCTGGCCATGGAGAACCACCTGATGGAGGCCATACTGAATCAGAGCACCAATCGTAGACGCGAAGCGAAGGCATGGCTGAAAGCCAATCCCGACACCCTGGCTGCCTGGCTGCAGGGTGTCACCGCGCGTGACGGCAGCGCGCTACCGGTGACCCTTACCCAGGCCAAAGCGCCGTGATGCGTCGCACCCTGCGATATCCATAGGCCATGTCGTCGCGCAACATATGAACGTCGCAAACCGACAATTGCCAAGGCCTCAAGGCTTTATCGTTGAGTCACCCGATTTCGTCGCTGTCGGTTCCCGTGGACCGGCAGACCGTGAGCACACCGCTCCGGACCGAAGAACACAAGCGGCGACCTCCCCCCGAATAGAGGTCGGCCTAATAAGAAATTTCGGAAGTACGCGCACCTCCGGCCGAGGTGCTGAACCCGCCCAGGGAATGGGTTTCGTAACACTGCCAGAGGGCTGCGAGGTTCTCGAAACATTGTTATCCACACAGGCAAGACAGTCGGCATCACCGGGCTGAGCGTCGTCGAGCGCCGGTTCTGGCTCCGTGTAGCTGTCCTGGATGTCTACTGAAGGGGAAATATCCCATGCAGTCTGGAAAGATCGTGGTTCAAAACCTCTACAAGGTTTTCGGGCAACAACCACAAGAAGCAATCGATTTACTCAAGCAGGGCTGGAGCAAGGAAAAGATCCTGGCTGAGCGCGGCGCCGTGATTGGCGTCAGCGACGTGTCTTTCAGCGTCAACGAAGGCGAGATCTTCGTGCTGATGGGCCTGTCGGGTTCGGGCAAGTCGACCCTGATCCGCTTGATCAACCGTCTTATCGAGCCAACCGCCGGTGACGTGTTCATCGACGGGCAGAACGTCGCCAAACTACCCACGTCGCAATTGATCGACCTGCGTCGCCGCGACATGAGCATGGTGTTCCAGTCCTTCGCCCTGATGCCCTCGCGCTGTGTGCTGGACAACGCGGCCTTCGGCCTGGAAGTAGCAGGCAAGAGCAAGAAGGAACGCGAGAAGCGCGCCATGGAAGTGCTGGAGCAGGTCGGCCTGGCCAGCTTCGCCCACAAGTATCCCCATGAACTATCGGGCGGTATGCAGCAGCGTGTGGGCCTGGCCCGCGCC
Organism: Pseudomonas sp. DY-1; assembly: GCF_003626975.1. NCBI lineage: Bacteria > Pseudomonadati > Pseudomonadota > Gammaproteobacteria > Pseudomonadales > Pseudomonadaceae > Pseudomonas > Pseudomonas sp. DY-1. The sequence goes on from NZ_CP032616.1 coordinate 3,848,105, forward strand.
CTGGCCGTGGACCCGTCGATGATCATCATGGACGAGGCCTTCTCCGCCCTCGACCCACTCAAGCGCCGCGAGATGCAGGATGTGCTGCTGGACCTGCAGAAGAAGCACAGCCGCACCATCATCTTCGTGTCCCACGACATCGAGGAAGCCATGCGCATCGGTTCGCGCATCGGCATCATGGAAGGCGGCAAGCTGATCCAGGTGGGCACGCCCCAGGAGATCATCGAGAACCCGGCCAACGACTACGTGCGCAACTTCTTCAACACGGTCGATACCAGCCGCTACCTCACCGCTGGCCAGCTCAAGTCCGACAGCGTTCCGCTGTTCGTGCACAACGGCAAGGCGCCGGACGCACAGACGGTCTGCCAGAAGCTGCAGGCCCTGGACAAGCACTACGCCTTCATCGTCGACGAGAAGAACAACTTCCGTGGTTCCATCAGCCTCGAGAAGATCGCGCTGCTGGTCGAGGGTGGCCGCACCCTGGACCTGGAGCAGAACCTGCTCAAGCACATCGACCCAGTACCGGAAGACCTGCCACTCGACAGCGTCATCCAGCGCCTGGTGATCAACGAGGGGCCGATCCCGGTGGTCGACCAGAGTGGCCGCTATAGCGGTGCGATCAGCAAAGGCCGCCTGCTGAGCCGCCTGCGGGGAGAATGACGATGAGCGAGAAACTGGATCTTGGCAGCTGGGTGAATGACGTCGTCCAGCACCTGCTCGAAAACTACAGCGGCGCCTTCGAAAGCGTCGGCAACGTGGTCAGCGGCTTCTCCGAGCTGATCGAACGCTTCCTGATGTGGCCGCCGGCCTGGGTGCTGATCGCCGTATTCGTCGGCCTCGGCCTCTGGCGCATCGGCGTCAAGTTCGCCCTGTTCACCGCCGCATCGTTGATCCTGATCGTGCTGACCGGCTTCTGGGAGCAGACCGTGGTCACCCTCGGCCTGACCTTCTCGTCCACCTTGATCAGCCTGTTGCTCGGTATCCCGCTGGGCATCTGGGCGGCCAAGAGCGAGCGCGTCGCCGTGATCATCCGCCCGGTGCTGGACTTCATGCAGACCATGCCTGCGTTCGTCTACCTGATCCCGGCGGCCATGCTCTTCGGCCTCGGTCGCGTGCCCGGCATCATCGCCACGGTGATCTTCGCCATGCCGCCGGCGGTGCGACTGACCGCCCTGGGTATCCGCCAGGTGAACAAGGAAATCGTCGAGGCCGGTCAATCCTTCGGCTGCAACAGCTGGCAACTGCTATACAAAGTGCAGCTGCCGAATGCCATGCCGTCGATCATGGCCGGCGTGAACCAGACCATCATGATGGCGCTGTCCATGGTGATCATCGCGTCGATGGTCGGCGCCGGCGGTCTGGGTAACGACGTACTCGCCAGTATCCAGCGCCTGGACATCGGCCTGGGCTTCGAAAGCGGCATGGCCGTGGTACTGCTGGCGATCATCCTCGACCGCATCACCGAAAGCTTCGGTACCCGCCAGACATCGACCCGTGGCAGTGTCTTTGGCCGGCTCGGAGCCAAACTGCAGCGGCAGCAAGCGCACTAAGAACGCTTCACCTTTTCAATGTCAGGGAGTCGCTAATGAAAAAAATGAAGAAAGTCGCTGCATTGGGCCTGCTGGCCTGCGCGCTGGCCCAGGGTGCCTGGGCTCAGGAGCCGCAGAGCTGCAAGCAGGTTCGTTTCGCCGAGATCGGCTGGGCCGACATTGCCGCCACCACCGGCGTTGCCATGGTGCTGACCGAAGGACTGGGCTACACCCCGCGCAAGATCATGGCGTCTGTGCCCATCGCCTTCACCGGCGTGAAGAACAAGCAGATCGACGTCTTCCTCGGCTACTGGGCGCCCTCCATGGACGCGGTGATCGAGCCCTTCACCAAGGACAACGGCGTGAAGGTGCTGCCGACCCCCAACCTGGAAGGTGCCAAGTACACCCTGGCAGTTCCTACCTATGCAGCTGACGCTGGCCTGAAGAGCTTCCAGGACATCACCAAGTTCAAGGACCAGCTGGGCGGCAAGATCTACGGCATCGAGCCAGGCAACGACGGCAACCTGCTGATCGACAAGATGATCAAGGGCAACCAGTTCGGCCTGGGTGAGTTCCGTATGGTCGAGTCGTCCGAGGCGGGCATGCTGGTCCAGGTGCAGCGCGCGGTGAAGAAGAAGGAGCCAGTGGTGTTCCTGGGATGGGCACCGCACCCGATGAACACCCAGTTCGACATCACCTACCTGGCTGGCGGCGATGACGTGTTCGGCCCGGACTATGGCGCTGCCAAGGTCTTCACCGTGGTACCGCCGGACTACGAACAGCGTTGCGCCAACGTCGGCAAGCTGCTGAACAACCTGCAGTTCAATGTCGAAATGGAAAGCCAGCTGATGGAGAAGATCCTGGAGAAGGAAGATCCGGTGAAAGTCGCCACCGGCTGGCTCAAGGCCAACCCGGCCGTGCTCGACAAATGGCTGGCCGGCGTTACCACCTATGACGGCCAGGACGGCGCTGCTGCCGTGAAGAAACACATCGGCCTGTAATCCCCGGGCTCCTTCACGGAGCCCATTTCCTTGCATTTCGCCAATCGTGGCCCGGCGACGGGTCACGACGGGCACCGTCGCGAACCCGCCAGAGAACGGGCCATCGACCACGTAGTTGGCTGCCAATCCCACCTGATGGAGCAATACGTATGCGCAAGTTGAAATCCCTGTACCTGAAAACCCTCGGCGTCGCCGCCCTTGCCCTCGGCATGGGCATGGCCAACGCCGCTGACAAACCAACCCTGAAGATCGGTTTCGTGAACGGTTGGGACGACAGCGTCGCCGCCAGCTATGTCGCGGGCGAAATCCTCAAAGAGAAACTCGGTTATGGCGTCGAACTGAAGCCCGTCGAGCCGGCGATCATGTGGCAAGGCGTGGCCCGTGGCGATCTGGATGCCACCCTCTCGGCCTGGCTGCCCGCCACCCATGGCGAGTACTTCGAAAAGCTGAAGGACAAGGTCGTGGTGCTGGGCTCCAACTACAAGGGCGCCAAGATTGGCCTGATCGTCCCTGACTACGTGCAGGCCAAGTCCATCGAAGACCTGAACACCTACAAGGCCGACTTCGACGGCAAGATCACCGGTATCGACGCTGGCGCGGGTGTGATGCGCCGCACTGAGGATGCGATCAAGCAATACAACCTCGACATCAAACTGATGCCCAGCTCCGGCCCGGCCATGGCCACCGCCCTTACCCGCGCCGAGAAAGCACAGAAGCCGATCGTCGTGACCGGCTGGATTCCGCACTGGATGTTCGCCAAGTGGAAGCTGCGTTTCCTGGAAGACCCGAAGAAAGTCTATGGCGATGACGAGCACGTCGACACCGTGGTCAACCCTGGCCTGGAAGCCAAGGCCGCCGATGCCACCGCCTTCCTGAAGAAATTCTCCTGGAGCGGCGAAGAAGTGGGGGCCGTGATGCTGGCCATCCGCGAAGGCGCCAAGCCGGAAGCCGCTGCCAAGGAATGGATCGCCAAGAACCCGCAGCGCGTGGAGGAGTGGCTGAAGTAAGCCACGCTCGCGCAGTCCAAACGCCCTCGCCGGCCCTGCCTGCGGGGGCGTTTTGCTTTCAGGGAGTCCTGTGGGGTGAAATCATTCGTCAAGGGCGGCGAAGCTGCCCCTTTCAATCCCAGAGAGCAGGCCGTCCCTTCCCCCGATCAACCCGCTCGATTGATCGATCAATCAAATTCCCCCTAGACTGCGCGCTTCCAATTCCCACGCAAAATGGTGGAAGTACCCGATGCCCAAGGTCGGAATGCAGCCGATCCGTCGCTCGCAGTTGATCCAGGCCACCCTCGAAGCCGTCGACCAGGTGGGGCTCGGCGATGCCAGCATCGCCTATATCGCCCGCATCGCCGGCGTCTCAAATGGCATCATCAGCCACTATTTCCAGGACAAGAACGGCCTGCTGGACGCGACCATGCGCCACCTGATGGGGGCCCTGAGCAGCGCCGTACGCCAGCGACGCGCCGCCTTGCGCGAAGACACCCCCCGCGCGCACCTGCGTGCGATAGTCGCCGGCAACTTCGACGACAGCCAGGTCAGCGGCCCGGCCATGAAGACCTGGCTGGCCTTCTGGGCCGCCAGCATGCACCAGCCTTCCCTGCGTCGACTGCAGCGCATCAACGACCACCGGCTCTATTCCAACCTGTGCTGCGAACTGCGCCGTACCCTGCCCCAGGACCAGGCGCGTTCCGCCGCCCGCGGCCTGGCGGCGCTCATCGACGGTCTGTGGCTACGCGGCGCCCTCTCGGGTGATGGTTTCAATATCGAGCAGGCATTGCAGATCGCCTACGACTACCTGGACCAGCAACTGGCCAAGGCCGAGAGCTGATCCCTGAATTCGTTCGCGATGGGCAGCGCAGCTGACCCATTCAACATACCGGGGCAGACCTTCGGCCTGCTTGGCGATTGAAATCGCCCTACAGGACAAGCGCCCAGGCGTCATAAAAAAGCCCGGTCCAGAGACCGGGCTTCTTCATTGCAGAGTTGTTGGCCGATCAGGCCGCTTCGCCATGCAACTGGACGACTTTCGGGTGCTTCGGCGCTTGCTCCAGCGCCGCCACGTCGGCCTTCATCTGCTTGAGCAGGGCGAACATGTAGAGCAGCAGCACTACCGAGAACGGCAGGCCCGCCAACACGACCACTGTCTGCATCGCCGTGAAGTTGCCGGCGAACAGCAGGCCGATGGTCGCCAGGGTCACCACTACGGACCAGAAGATACGCAGCCAGTTGGGCGCGTCTTCGTCCAGGTCGCCTTCCTCGCGAGACAGGTTGGCCAGCATCACCGAGCCGGAGTCGGCAGGCGTGAGGAAGAGCACGAAGCCAACACAGATCGACAGGCCGATCACCGCCTTGGACCAGGGGTAATGCTCCAGCAGCAGGTAGATGGACATGGCCGGCTGCTCCAGCGCGGCTTTGCCGAGATCCGCTGCGTTCTGGTTCATCACCAGGTCGATGGCACTGTTACCGAATACCGACAGCCAGGCCAGGGTGAATCCCAGCGGAATCAGAAGCACGCCGCTGACCAGTTCGCGCACGGTGCGCCCACGGGAGATACGAGCCACGAACATGCCGACGAAGGGCGCCCAGGAAATCCACCAGGCCCAGTAGAAGAGGGTCCACAGGCCCATCCACTCTTCGCTTTTGCCGGACTGTCCGGTGTAGACGTAGAGGTCGAAGGTCTTCAGCACCAGGCCGTTGAGGTAGTCACCGAGGTTCTGCACGAAGCCGTTGAGCAGGTGCAGCGTCTCGCCGGCCAGCAGCACGAACACCAGCAGGCCGCTGAACAGGATGATGTTCAGGTTGGACAGGCGGCGGATGCCTTTCTCGATCCCGGATACCGCGGCCAGGGTGGCTACCGCGCTCATCACCAGGATCACCGCCAGCAGTGAGCCCTGGCTATGGGGCAGGCCGAACAGGTATTCGAGGCCGGAGGACACCTGCAGCGAACCGATACCCAGGTTGGTCACCAGGCCCAGCAGGGTCACGAAGATGCCGAAACAGTCCACTGCATTACCCACCGCGCCCTTCATACGGCGCTCGCCAAACAGTGGGTAGAGCGCCGAACGCAGCGCCAGGGGCTTGTTGTGACGGTAAGCGAAGTAGCCAACCGCCAGGCCCACCAATGCATAGATGGCCCAGCCGTGCACACCCCAGTGAAGGAAGGTCAACTGCAATGCCTGGCGCGCGGCGGCCTGGCTGCCCGGCTCGCCTTCCGGCGGGTTGTAGAGGTGGTCGATGGGTTCGGACGCCGCGAAGTACAGCAGCGAAATGCCGATGCCCGAGGAAAACAGCATGCCGGCCCAGGCGCCGTAGCTGAAGTCCGGACGGCTGTCGTCAGCACCCAGGCGCAGGTTGCCGTAGCGGGAGAAGGCGACATAGAGGACGAAGAACAGGTACGCACCGATGGCCAGCATGTAGTACCAGCCGAAGCTGCGCGACAGCCAGGCCTGGGCCTTGCCGAGCACGCTGCCGGCGCCCTCGGGGAACGCAATCAAGGCAACCGTGAGAAGCATGATCAGCGCAGTGGAGCCGAAGAACACGACCGGGTTCAGGCGCACCTTCTCATGATTTTTTGTTGTTGGAGCTTTACTCATTTGGAAATACCAAGGCAGTGAAAGCAGGCGCCCACAGGGCGCAACGACAGACCCGCGCCCGCGACCGGCGACGGGTGGCAACCCCCGGCCGAAGGCCTGAAATCAGGTGCGGCGAACTGCCGCATCCCGTTCCATGGTGCGCAGCTTATTCTTTGTTGTTTGAACGTTCAATAAAAATAAAGTAGGCTGATTTTCGACCTACCGGAATGGTTCCGGAAGCGGAGGAAACCCATGCCAAAAGTCGGAATGCAGCCCCTGCGGCGCACCCAACTGATTCACGCCACACTCGAGGCGGTGGACCAGGTAGGCATGGGCGACGCCAGCATTTCCTACATTGCGCGGCTCGCCGGGGTTTCCAACGGAATCATCAGTCACTACTTCCAGGACAAGAACGGACTGCTGGAAGCCACCATGCGCTTCCTCATGAACGATCTGCAGGACGCAGTGCGCAAGCGCCGCAAAGCCATGCGCGACGACAGTGCGCGCGGCTACATCCGTTCCATCATCGACGGCAACTTCGACGAGACCCAGGTCAACGGCCCGGCCATGAAGACCTGGCTGGCCTTCTGGGCCAGCAGCATGCACCAGCCGTCCCTGCGCCGTTTGCAACGCATCAACGACCTGCGCCTCTACTCGAACCTCTGCTGGCAGTTCCGCCGCGAACTCGATGTGGAAAGCGCCCGTACTGCAGCGCGTGGCCTGGCCGCCCTAATCGACGGCCTCTGGCTGCGCGGCGCGCTCTCCGGCGAAGCCTTCGAAACCGAGCAGGCCCGCCGGCTCGCCTACGAATTCCTTGATCAACAACTGACCAAGCAGGCGGCCTGAGCCGCCCGCCTTGCGCATACAACACCTAGAGAGGACAACCACCATGGCCCGATTCGAAGAACAGAAGCTCTACATTGGCGGCCGCTACGTCGACTCCACCAGTGGCGCCACCTTCGAGACCATCAACCCGGCCAATGGTGAAGTCCTGGCCAACGTCCAGCGCGCCGGCAAGGAAGACGTCGAACGCGCCGTCGCCTGCGCCATCGAAGGCCAGAAGGTGTGGGCCGCGATGACTGCCATGCAGCGTTCGCGCATCCTGCGCCGCGCCGTGGATATCCTGCGCGAGCGCAATGACGAACTGGCCGAACTGGAAACCCTGGACACCGGCAAGCCGCTGGCCGAAACCCGCGCCGTGGACATCGTCACCGGCGCCGACGTGATCGAGTACTACGCCGGTCTGATCCCCGCCATCGAAGGCGAGCAGATCCCGCTGCGCGAAACCAGCTTCGTCTACACCCGCCGCGAGCCCCTGGGCGTGGTCGCAGGTATCGGCGCCTGGAACTACCCGGTACAGATCGCCATGTGGAAGTCCGCCCCGGCCCTGGCCGCTGGCAACGCGATGATCTTCAAGCCCAGCGAAGTCACCCCGCTGACCGCCCTGAAACTGGCCGAGATCTACACCGAAGCCGGCGTGCCGGACGGCGTATTCAACGTGCTGACCGGCAGCGGCCGTGAAGTCGGCCAGTGGCTGACCGAGCACCCGCAGATCGAGAAAATCTCCTTCACCGGCGGCACCTCAACCGGCAAGAAGGTGATGGCCAGCGCCTCCAGCTCCTCGCTGAAGGAAGTCACCATGGAACTGGGCGGCAAGTCGCCGCTGATCATCTTCGAAGATGCCGACCTCGACCGCGCCGCCGACATCGCCGTAATGGCCAACTTCTTCAGCTCCGGCCAGGTCTGCACCAACGGCACCCGAGTGTTCGTGCCGCGCGCCCTGCAGGCCCGCTTCGAGGACAAGGTGGTCGAGCGCGTGAAGCGCATCCGCCTGGGCAATCCGGAAGACGCCAACACCAACTTCGGCCCGCTGACCAGCTTCGCCCACATGGAAAGCGTGCTCGGCTACATCGAAGCCGGCCGCAAGGAAGGCGCACGCCTGCTGATCGGCGGCGAGCGCGTCACCAGCGGTGAATACGCCAAGGGCGCCTACGTGGCCGCGACCGTGTTCAGCGACTGCACCGACGACATGACCATCGTCCGCGAGGAAATCTTCGGCCCGGTGATGAGCATCCTGGTCTACGACACCGAAGAAGAAGTGATTCGCCGCGCCAACGACACCGACTACGGCCTGGCCGCTGGCGTCGTGACCCGTGACCTGGCCCGCGCCCACCGTGTGATCCACAAGCTGGAAGCCGGCATCTGCTGGATCAACACCTGGGGCGAGTCCCCCGCCGAAATGCCGGTGGGCGGCTACAAGCAGTCCGGTGTCGGCCGCGAGAACGGCCTGACCACCCTGGCCCACTACACCCGCATCAAGTCCGTACAGGTCGAGATGGGCGACTACTACTCGGTGTTCTGACCGACGCCAGCGCCCAGGCGGCCCGGAGCATACCGGGCCGCACCATAGAACAAGATGCCGTGCCCCGGAGGCGACTCCGGTTTTTCTAGCAGGTAAGCCACATGTCCCAAGAATTCGATTACATCATCGTCGGCGCCGGTTCCGCCGGTAACGTGCTGGCCACGCGCCTGACCGAAGACGCCGATGTCAGCGTCCTGCTGCTGGAAGCCGGCGGCCCGGACTACCGCCTGGACTTCCGTACCCAGATGCCCGCCGCCCTCGCCTATCCGCTGCAGGGTCGCCGCTACAACTGGGCCTACGAGACTGATCCGGAGCCCTACATGAACAACCGCCGCATGGAGTGCGGCCGTGGCAAGGGCCTTGGCGGTTCCTCGCTGATCAATGGCATGTGCTACATCCGCGGTAACGCCCTGGACTTCGACGGCTGGGCCAAGGCCCCGGGCCTGGAGGACTGGACCTACCTGGACTGCCTGCCCTACTTCCGCAAGGCGGAAACCCGCGACATCGGCCCGAACGACTTCCACGGTGGCGACGGCCCGGTGAGCGTGACCACGCCCAAGACCGGCAACAACCCGCTGTTCCACGCCATGGTCGAGGCCGGCGTGCAAGCTGGCTTCCCGCGTACCGACGACCTCAACGGCTACCAGCAGGAGGGCTTCGGCCCCATGGACCGTACCGTGACCCCGGAAGGCCGTCGTGCTGCCACCGGTCGCGGCTACCTGGACCAGGCGCGCAACCGCCCCAACCTGACCATCGTCACCCACGCCCTTTCCGACCGCATCCTGTTCAGCGGCAAGCGTGCCATCGGCGTTGCCTACCTCAAGGGCAACAGCGACACCCCGATCACCGCGCGTGCCCGCCGCGAAGTGCTGGTGTGCAGCGGCGCCATCGCCTCGCCGCAACTGCTGCAACGTTCCGGCGTCGGCCCTGCTGCCCTGCTGCGCGATCTCGACGTTCCGGTCGTACATGACCTGCAAGGCGTAGGCGCCAACCTGCAGGACCACCTGGAGCTGTACCTGCAGTACGCCTGCAAGGAGCCGGTGTCGCTGTTCCCCGCCCTGCAATGGTGGAATCAGCCGGCCATCGGCGCACAGTGGCTGTTCCTCGGCACCGGTCTGGGCGCCAGCAACCAGTTCGAAGCCGGTGGTTTCATCCGTACCCGCTCGCAGTTCGAGTGGCCGAACATTCAGTTCCACTTCCTGCCGGTAGCGATCAACTACAACGGCAGCAATGCGGTGAAGGAACATGGCTTCCAGGCCCACATGGGTTCCATGCGCTCGCCGAGCCGTGGTCGCATCCACCTGAAGTCGAAGGACCCGCGCCAGCACCCGAGCATCCTGTTCAACTACATGTCCCACGAACAGGACTGGCAGGAGTTCCGCGACGGTATCCGCATCACCCGCGAAATCATGGGCCAGCCCGCACTCGACCCGTACCGTGGCCGCGAGCTGAGCCCGGGCGCGAACCTGAAGTCCGATGCCGAGTTGGACGAGTTCATCCGAACCCACGCCGAAACCGCCTTCCACCCATCCTGCTCCTGCAAGATGGGCACCGACGACATGGCTGTGGTGGACGGCCAGGGCCGCGTGCATGGCATGGAAGGCCTGCGGGTGGTGGACGCCTCGATCATGCCGGAGATCATCACCGGCAACCTCAACGCGACCACGATCATGATCGCCGAGAAGATCGCCGACCGAATCCGCGGGCGCAAGCCGTTGCCGCGCAGCACCGCCGACTACTACGTGGCGGGCGACAAGCCGGTGCGCGGAACCCCGGTTCGCAAGCTGTAAGGCACCTGCGCAACAACGAAGGCCCCTGGTGCAGCGCACCAGGGGCCTTTTCGTTTCGGGTCAATTTCCCTTGTGCGAATTCATTCGCGATCCGCGTGGCATCCCATTGCGGTTGAAACCGCTCCCACATCGGATTCCTGTTCGGCAACCCTACTCCGGCAGGTCCTGCCGAATCATCCAGTGCCCGCTGGGCGGCATCAGGCGGCTGATGTCGAATCGCTGAAGGCTGTCCTTGTCGATGACTTCGATTCGCGGGCTGACCCGCTGCGGCGACTGTTTGCCCTCCAGCGCACGGATCGCCAGATCCACTGCGACCCGTGCCTGGATAACCGGCGAGTCAGTGGGCGAGGCGAGGACCGTGCCGTCGGCGATTTCTTCCAGCACCCGCTCCGTGGCATAGAGCGAAACCACCTGGGCCTTGTAGCGGCTGCCGCCAGTACGCACCAGGTGGCCAGCAAAGGCCGCGGCCTCGGCATTGCCAAGGATGTAGTCGAGTCCGGGCTCACGCGCGAGTAACTGGCGCACCAGCACCGCCTGGGTGGAGCGGTCCACCGGGCCGTAGCCACCGCTTATCAGCGTCACCCCAGCCTGCGAGCCGAACTCTTTCAGCCCACGTTCGGCATCAGCGACCCAACCGGCATCCTCAGGACCCGGCAACCAACCCACGCGCACCGGTCGCCCGCCGCTGTGATCACGGATGTAAGCCATGGCCGCCTTGGCCATATCGGCAAAATCCACCTGGGACATCGCGGTGATGCCCGGGCAGTCGATGCGGTTGATCAGGTCGATCACCGGGACCTTGTCGCGATGCAGCAGGGCGATCTCGTCGCACAGCCCCTTGGCACCGATTGCGGCGATCACATACGCATCGGCGGCGAGCTGGATGCAGCGGGTCAGTTGCGCGCGCTGCATGTCCGGGAACTGGTAACCGCCGGCCTCGTAAACGCCGAGCTGTATGCCCTGGCGCTGCGCTTCCTCATCCAACCCCCAGGCCACGCCCCACCAGTAACGGTCCATGCCGTGGGGCAACAGGGCACAAATGCGCCAGGGCTTGCTCGCGCCGGTGAGCGGCCGGTAGCTGGCATCGCGTCCATCCACCTCGACCTGCAACGGAAACCACTCCGCGGCCAGGCAAGGGGCGGCGCTCATCAAGCTCAGCAGCAGCGCACAGAGGGTCCGCATGGAGACATTCCTTCCATGGTATGGGTTGGGAGGTTCGGATACTGGCAAGCCTAGCAGCCGTCGGCCAGTACGCCGTGATCCTTCGCGGGTGGAAAGGGAAGCGGCCGGCGCCTAAAGTGCGCAGGGTCCCGTAAGTAAGGATCGACATGGCCGAGCCCGTCTCCCTCGATGCCCGCACCACCCGCATGCTGCCCTGGCTGGTGGCGGTGGCCTTCTTCATGCAGGCCCTCGACGGCACCATCCTCAACACCGCCCTGCCCGCCATGGCCCGCGACCTTGCCGAAGACCCGCTGCGCATGCAGTCGGTGATCATCGCCTACATGCTGACCGTGGCCCTGCTTATTCCGGCCTCCGGCTGGATCGCCGACCGTTTCGGAACACGCCGGGTGTTCTTTGGCGCCGTGCTGCTGTTCAGCCTGGGCTCGTTGTTCTGCGCGCTGTCCTCGAACCTGCCGCAACTGGTGGGCGCTAGAGTGGTGCAAGGCCTTGGCGGCGCGCTGATGATGCCGGTGGGCCGGCTGGTCGTGCTGCGCGCCTATCCACGCACGGAGCTGGTGCGGATCATGAGTTTCATCACCCTGCCCGGCCTGGTCGGTCCGCTCATCGGTCCGACCCTGGGCGGCTGGCTGGTGGAATACGTCAGCTGGCACTGGATCTTCCTGATCAACATCCCGGTGGGCCTGGTCGGCGGACTTGCCGCGTGGCGCTTCATGCCCGACCTGCGCTGCAGCGGATCGGTCCGGCTGGACCTCTTCGGCTTCCTGCTCTTCGGCACCGCCATGGTGCTGATCACCATCGCCCTGGAAGGCCTGGGTGAGCTTCACCTGCCCCATGTGCGGGTGATGCTCCTGCTGCTCGGCGGCCTGGCCTGCCTCGCCGTCTACTGGCTGCATGCGGTGCAAGTCGAGCGGCCGTTGTTCGCGCCTTCGCTGTTTCGCACCCGGACCTTCGCCGCCGGCATTCTTGGCAACCTTTTCTCGCGTCTCGGCAGCGGCGCCTTGCCCTTCCTCACACCGCTGCTGTTGCAGGTCGCGCTGGGTTACCCACCAGCCCAGGCAGGGATGACCATGATCCCCCTGGCGCTCTCGGCCATGGCCGCCAAGCCCCTGGCCAAGCCCTTGCTGGACCGCCTCGGCTATCGCCGCCTGCTGCTCGGCAACACGGTGCTGCTGGGGGCGATGATCGCCAGCCTGTCGCTGATCGACGCCAATACACCCTACCCGCTGCTGCTCCTGCACCTGGGAGTACTGGGAGCGGTGAACTCGATGCAGTTCACGGCGATGAATACCGTCACCCTGCTGGACCTCGACGACCACCAGGCCAGCAGCGGCAACAGCTTGCTGTCCGTGGTGATGCAGCTGTCCATGAGCCTCGGCGTAGCGGTGGCGGCGGCGTTGCTCGGCGGCTTTGGCAAACCCGACGCGCCCAGCGTGCTGGAGGCCTTCCAGGCGACCTACTTGTGTGTTGGTGTACTGACCCTGCTGGCGGCGGCAATCTTCTTCCAGTTGCCGCCCGATAGCGGGCGTGCGGTGCGCCGCGTGCACCGCGATATCGACGAGTGACGGGGGAGGCGCGCAGGAGCCTGCTAAACTGCGCGCCATTTAGACTTTCAGGCCCGCCCCGTGACCACCACCGCCTTCTCTTCCCTGCCCCTCTCCGAGGCCACCCTGGCCAACCTGGAGACGCTGGGCTACCGCGACATGACGCCGATCCAGGCCCAGGCACTGCCGTTGATCCTCAAGGGCAAGGACCTGATCGCCCAGGCCAAGACCGGCAGTGGCAAGACCGCTGCCTTCGGCATTGGCCTGCTGGAGCCGCTCAACCCGCGCTTCTTCGGCTGCCAGGCACTGGTGCTCTGCCCCACCCGCGAGCTGGCCGATCAGGTGACCAAGGAAATCCGTCGCCTGGCTCGTGGCCACGGCAACATCAAGGTGCTGACCCTCTGCGGCGGCGTCCCGTTCGGTCCCCAGGTGGGCTCCCTGGAGCATGGCGCCCACGTCATCGTCGGCACCCCTGGCCGTGTCCAGGAGCACCTGCGCAAAGGCACTCTGGTGCTCGACGGCCTCAACACCCTGGTGCTCGACGAAGCCGACCGCATGCTCGATATGGGCTTCTACGACAGCATCGCCGATATCATTGGCCAGTTGCCGGCGCGTCGGCAGACCCTGCTGTTCTCCGCCACCTACCCAGCCGGCATCGCCCAACTGGCCAAGACCTTCATGCGCGAACCGCAGCAGGTGAAGGTCGAAGCCCTGCACGACGACAGCCAGATCGAGCAACGCTTCTACGAAATCGACCCGCGTCAGCGCATGGATGCCGTACTGCGTCTGTTGCAAAGCAACCGTCCGCAGTCCTGCGTCGCCTTCTGCCATACCCGCCAGCAGTGCCAGGAACTGGAAGCCCATCTGCGCGACAACGGCATTTCCGTACAGTCGCTGCATGGCGACCTGGAACAGCGCGAGCGCGACCAGGTGCTGGCCCTGTTCGCCAACCAGAGCTGCAGCGTGCTGGTGGCCACCGATGTCGCCGCTCGAGGCCTGGACATCGCCGGCCTGGAAGCGGTGATCAACGTCGAGCTGTCCCGCGACCCGGAAGTGCATATCCACCGCGTCGGCCGCAGCGGCCGCGCTGGCGAGAAGGGCCTGGCCCTAAGCCTGGTGGCGCCGGCCGAAGCCAACCGCGCCCAAGCCATCGAAGACCTGCAGCAAGCTCCGCTGAGCTGGCAGCGCCTCGATGAATTGATCGTGAAGAACCGCGATCCCCTGCTGCCGCCCATGGCCACCCTGTGCATCAATGGTGGCCGCAAGGAGAAACTTCGCCCCGGCGACATCGTCGGCGCCCTCACCGGCGAGGCGGGGATTCCGGGCAGCCAGGTGGGCAAGATCGCCGTCTTCGACTTCCAGGCTTTCGTCGCGGTCGAGCGCGGGATTGCCAAGCAAGCGCTTAAACGCCTCAGTGAAGGCAAGATCAAGGGACGCACCTACAAGGTTCGCATCCTCTGACCTGCGTCGGAATCCGACCTCTGCGAACCATTCGCAGCGCAGTCGTTCCGACGTGCAGGAGGCCTTGTCAGGGGCTGGACAGGCCGTGGCGGGCGAAGATGGACTGATAGGTGCCGTCTTCGCGCATGGCCTCCATGGCCTGGTCGAACTCCTCCACCAATTGCCGATGCCGTGGGTGGCTACGGCGCACCAGGATGTGCAAGCCATTCTCGCTGAGCGGCCGGGGCAGGAACTCCAGCTGGTCGCGAATGCCCGCCAGCTCTCCATTGAGGTAGAAGCGCGCTACCAACTCGTCTTCCAGGGTCAGTTGCACACGCCCGGCGGCAAGCATTCGTGCCCCCATCTGGAAGTTCTTCACCGGCACCTTGCTCAGTCCCGCATCGGCATCGAAGCTCGGCAGATAGCTATAGCCACGCACCACGGCAATGCTCTGGTGTTTCAGATCGGCCGACGACTGGAACAGGAAATCGCTGCCCTTGCGCTTGAGGAAGAGGACGCGATTGGTCAGGTACGGCTTGGAGAACTCACCGTAGCCCGCTCGCTCCTCGCTGTACCAGGCATTGACGATCAGGTCGTAATCGCCCACCTGGACTCCGCGTAGGGCGCGAGCCCATGGCACCTGGACAAACTCGGGGCGGTGCCCGGCGCGCTTGAGCGCGGTGCTCACCAACTCGCTCGCAAGTCCATTGCCCGGCAGACTGGCATCGGTGAAGGGCGGCCAGACATCGGCGGCCATGCGCAAGGTTTCAGCAGGGGCACTCGCGGTGGCGAGAAGCAGGGCGAAGAAGGCAAAACCACAGCGTCGTCTCATGCAAAGGCATCCGAGAACAGGTCTGGCCGGCAGGTAGCCAAGACTGCACGAAAACTTCGGCAGCGACCAGATACCCGGTACTTCCGTGCCTGATTCAGCGACCCCGCAATGTGACTCGCGCCGCGCTCCAGCATCGAATGCGACAGGGTGGCTGACAGCGCCACCCGCTGCCCTTAGGCTGTACCCGGCAGCACAGCCGTACACGGACATTCGCCCACAAGGCCCCTATGCCCTCGACCCGATTCACTCAAACGCTGCGCCGCCTCTGGGCGCTGGACAAGTTCAGCTACAGCCTGCGCGTCTTCGTCGCCCTCACTGGGAGCATGGCGCTGTGCTGGCAGCAGGACCGCCTGGACCTGCTGATTCCACTCTTCCTCGGCATCATTGCCAGCGCCCTGGCAGAAACCGACGACAGCTGGCAGGGGCGCCTGACGGCACTGCTGGTGACCCTCGGCTGCTTCAGCGTCGCCTCGCTGTCCGTGGAACTGCTGTTCCCCTATCCATGGGTCTTCGTCGGCGCCCTGGCCGTGGCCAGCTTCGGCCTGACCATGCTCGGCGCCCTTGGCGAGCGCTACGCCACCATCGCCTCAGCGACGCTGATCCTCTCCATCTACACCATGATCGGCGTCGACCAGCGCGGCGGTGTGCTCACCAACCTCTGGCAGGAACCCGCCCTGCTGGTGGCCGGCGCCGCCTGGTACGGCCTGCTCTCGGTACTCTGGCAGGCGCTCTTCACCCACCAGCCGGTGCAGCAGAGCCTGGCCCGGCTGTTCCGCGAGCTGGGACAGTACCTCAAACTGAAGTCAGCGCTGCTGGAACCGGTGCGCCAGCTCGACGTGGAAGCCCGTCGGCTGGAACTGGCGCGGCAGAACGGCAAGGTCGTGGCCGCACTGAACGCAACCAAGGAGATCATCCTGCACCGGGTCGGCAACGGCCGGCCCGGCCCCAAGGTCAGCCGCTACCTCAAGCTCTACTTCCTGGCGCAAGACATCCACGAGCGCGCCAGCTCCTCCCATTACGCCTATAACGAGCTGGCCGAAGCCTTCTTCCATAGTGACGTACTCTTCCGCTGCCAACGCCTGCTGCGCCAGCAAGGCGGCGCCTGCCAGGCACTGGGCCGCGCGATCCAGATGCGCCAGCCCTTCGACTACCTGGACGGAGCCCAGGCCCTGGAAGACCTGAACAAATCCCTGGAGCACCTGCGCATCCAGAGCAATCCGGCCTGGCGCGGCCTGCTGCGCTCGCTCAACGCGCTGGCGCGCAACCTCGGCACCCTTGACCGCCTGCTGATCGATGCCAGCAACCCCGACGCCCTCGCCGAAGCCCAGGACGCCAGCCTGCTGGATCGCTCGCCGAAAGGACTGAAAGACGTCTGGGAACGCCTCAGGCAGAACCTCACCCCCACATCCCTGGTGTTCCGCCACGCGCTGCGCATGGCCTTGGCCCTGACCGCCGGCTATGGCGTGCTGCACCTGATCCACCCCGAGCAGGGCTACTGGATCCTGCTGACCACGGTATTCGTCTGCCAGCCCAACTTTGGCGCCACCCGGCGCAAACTGGTACAGCGGATCGTCGGCACTCTGCTCGGCCTGGCGCTGGGTTGGGCGCTGTTCGACCTGTTCCCCAGCGCCCTGGTGCAATCGGTCTTCGCGGTGGTCGCCGGGGTGATCTTCTTCGCCACCCGCGCCACTCGCTACACCCTGGCCACGGCCGCGATCACGCTGATGGTGCTGTTCTGCTTCAACCAGATCGGCAACAGCTACGGCCTGTTCCTGCCACGTCTGGTGGACACGCTGCTCGGCGCGCTGATCGCCGGCCTGGCGGTGATCTTCATCCTGCCCGACTGGCAGGGTCGCCGGCTCAACCAGGTGGTGGCCAACACGCTCGCCTGCAACAGCCGCTACCTGCGGCAGATCATGCAGCAGTACGCCATCGGCAAACGCGACGACCTGGCCTACCGCCTGGCCCGACGCAACGCCCACAACGCCGACGCGGCGCTGTCCACCACCCTCTCCAACATGCTCATGGAGCCGGGCCACTTCCGGAAGGAAGCGGACATCGGCTTCCGCTTCCTGGTGCTTTCCCACACGCTGCTGAGCTATCTCTCCGCGCTCGGCGCGCACCGCAGCGAAACCCCCGGTGAAGCCCTGACGCCGACCATCAATGAAGCCGCCGAACAGATTGCCGAAAGCCTCGACTGCATCGCCCAGGGCCTGACCGACCGTCGCCCGATCAGTATCCATCGCGACGAGGAGGATGCACTCGCCAAGGCCCTGGAGCAGCTTCCGGAAGACATGGACGACCGCCCACGCCTGGTGCAGACCGAGCTGGGACTGATCTGTCGGCAGCTAGGGGCGCTGCGGACCCTGGCGGCGCATCTGCTGAATGAGGGGAAGGTGGCGTAGGAGAGTCATCCGCCGCCTGCACCACATGCCTTGTGGGAGCGAATTCATTCGCGAATGCTTTCCCACAAGTCGTAGGGGTTCATCCGTTCGCTACATTCAGTGAATTCCCAGCTTCGGCAGGCGCCGGCTTCTGCCACGGACTTTTACAGTCTTTGCCTTCGACATCAGGACGCAATGGACATGCCGAGCAAGGACCTCAGGGCGGGCAGAATTTCTCTGCCCGGCCAGATCTACCACATCACCACCACTACGGAAGGCCGACGGCCCCTGTTCAGGGACTTCACCCACGCCCGAATCGCCATCGCCGAGCTACGTCGCTTGCATGAGCAGAATGTGATCAATTCATTGGCCTGGGTACTGATGCCTGACCATCTGCATTGGCTGTTTCAACTCAGGGGACCCATCTCCCTTTCGACCGTCGTCAAGGTCTTCAAGGGGCGGTCCGCGAGACAGCTCGGAATGCAGTCGGGCATTGACGGCGTGGTCTGGCAGCCCGGGTTCCATGGCCACGGTTTGCGGCGGGGCGAGGATGTGTTGAAGGTCGCTCGCTATATCGTGTCCAACCCTTTGCGGGCAGGATTGGTGGCCCACATCGGCGACTACCCCTTCTGGGACGCACACTGGCTCTGAATGGAACCGAGCTCGTGGGGGCGAGTTCATTCGCGATGCGGGCCACTGGCCAGTCTCATCCTGCCGAATTCATTCGCGGTTTTCGCGAATGAATTCGCTCCTACAGGAAAACGCCCTGAAACCCCGGGTTACGCCCCCATCAACTCCTTGATCGTCTCCCCCACCTTCCGCACCGCCGCTTCGATCGCCGGGGTCGGCTTGGAGGAGTAGTTCATCCGCAGGCAGTTCCGGTACTTGCCGGAGGCGGAGAAGATGCTGCCGGCGGCGATCTGTACGCCTTTGGGCAGCAAGGCGCGGTTCAGGCGCAAGGTGTCGAAATCCTCGGGCAGCTCCACCCACAGCATGAAGCTGCCCTGGGGCCGGCTGGCGCGGGTGCCTTCGGGGAAATAGCGCATCACCCAGTCAATCATCTGGTCGCGGCTGTGTTGGTACTGGCTGCGCATGCGCCGCAAGTGCGGTTCGTAGTGGCCCTTGCCGATGAACTCGGCCAGCGCCAGTTGCGGCTGGGTCGCCGTGGCGCCGGTGGAGATGTACTTCATGTGCAGCACGCGGTCGAGGTAGCGGCCGGGGGCGATCCAGCCGACGCGGATGCCCGGTGCCACTGTCTTGGAGAACGAACTGCAGAGCAGCACACGGCCGTCGTCGTCGAAAGACTTGATGGTGCGCGGACGCGGGTACTGGTAAGCGAGGTCGCCGTACACGTCGTCTTCCAGGATCGGCACGTCGTAGCGCTGGGCCAGCGTGACCAGGGCGCGCTTGCGTGCCTCCGGCATGATGTAGCCCAGCGGGTTGTTGCAGTTCGGGGTGAGCTGGATCAGCTTGATCGGCCACTGTTCCAGGGCCATTTCCAGCGCCTCCAGGCTGATGCCGTTGAGCGGGTCCGTGGGCAGCTCAAGGGCCTTCATGCCGAAGCCCTTCAGGGTCTGCATGGCGCCGTGGAAGCTCGGCGAATCCACCGCGACTATGTCACCCGGCTCGCACGTGGAGCGAATCGCTACCGACAGCGCCTCGTGGCAGCCAGTGGTGATGACGATATCGCTGGCGGGGATCTGGCAACCGGAATCCAGCGCCAGGCGCGCCACCTGTTCACGCAACGCCTCGGTGCCGTAGATGCTGTCGTAGTAGAGGCCGCTGCCGTCCTGGCGTCGGCTGATCTGGCCGAGGCTGCGCAACAAGGGTTTCAAGGTCGGGCTGGTGATGTCAGGCATGCCGCGACCGAGTTGCAGGACGTTGTCCTTGGCGCTGCGCTTGATCAGATCGAGCACGTCGTTCCACTGCGATACATCCACCGGCCGCTGCGGCGCGCGGCTCATCGCCGGCAGCGCGGGTGTCTGACGGCGCGGCGGCACGAAGTAGCCGGACTTCGGCCTGGGTTCAGCCAGTCCGCCATCCTCGAGAATCCGGTAGGCCTGCTGCACCGTGCTCAGGCTCACGCCGTGCTCCAGGCTCAGTGCACGCACCGAAGGCAGGCGGTCGCCGGGGCGGTAATAGCCCTGTTCGATGCGCTCGCCAAGAGTTTCGGCCAGTTTGATGTAGAGCTTCATGACAGTCTCCTGAATCGGAGTTAACACGCAGCAGGACCATTACAGATGGGTGCTGAACTGGGGATTCAGATAGAAAATCACGCAATCTGTATGAAGAAAATATACAGATCGTGAATCTGTATTGTGAAATTGCCGACGGACATCATGTTCTCACCCCGATCCACCACAGGGCATGAGGAACGCAATGATGAACGGCCTGAGCGATGTACGCCTGACTCTCCACGCACGGGAACTGGAACAGGAGCAGCGCACGCCTGTATCCCTCGCATCCGCCCTGTCGGGCAATCGCTGGGACCGTTTCTGGATGCGCCTGCACACCCGTCGCAAGCTGCTGGAACTGGATGACCACGCCCTGCGGGACATTGGCCTGACCCGCGAACAAGCGCTGGATGAGGCCCTCAAACCCTTCTGGAGAGTCTGAGGGCCGGCCCGGCTGCTTCCTCAGGCGAGACGGAAGCGGCCGGTGTTCTGGGTCAGGGCGTGGCTGCCCTGCTGCAGCTGCTGGGCGGCCACCTGGACGGACTGCGCGCCCTGCAGCAACAGGTTGGCGGCCTGGTCCACCTGCTGGATGCTGCCGCTCACCTCGTCCGCCGTGGCGGCCTGCTGCTCGGAAGCGGTGGCAATCTGCGCCAGGCGATCACTCACCCGCTGCACCGCCTCGGCGATCCCGGAAAGGTCGGCGCCCATGGCCAGCACGTTATCCACGTCGGTTGCGGCCTGGCCGAAGGCGGCCTCGATCTGTGCCACGGTCTCGCCCACCACGGTCTGCAACGCTGCGACCGTTTGCGCGATCTCGGCGGTCGAGTCCTGGGTACGCCGGGACAAGCTGCGCACTTCGTCCGCCACCACGGCGAAGCCACGCCCCTGCTCGCCGGCCCGCGCCGCTTCGATAGCGGCGTTCAGCGCCAGCAGGTTGGTCTGCTCGGCGATGCCCTTGATCACATCCACCACCTGGTTGATCTGCCGGGTCTGCTCGCGGAGCTGCTGCAACGCAGCCACGCTGTTGCCCAGGTTGCTGCTGAGCTGATTCATGCTGGCGCTGGTGCGCGCGCTGCGCTGGTTGCTCTGCATGGCGATCTCACGTGTGTGCAGCGCATCACGGGCGGCGTCCTCGCAACTCGAAGCGACGCTCTGGGCAGTTGCAGCCAACTGGGTGGCGGCAGCGGCAATCTGGCTGACCTGGCCCTGCTGCTGTTCCACTGATACCAGCGTATTCCGCGCCTGGTTGCTGAGCTGCTCGACCGTGCCGCCCAGCTGTTCGCTTTCGCGATTCACCCCCAGCAACGACTCGCGCAATTGCGCCAGGGCTGCGTTGAGGGCCTCGGCAATGCCCGCGAGGTCGTCGCGCCCATGGACCCTCGCCGTGACCCTGAGATCACCGCCGCGCAGCCCTTCGGTCGCTTCGGTGATGCTCGCGGTGCCCCGGCGGATGGACTGGTTCAGGCACAGGAGCATGTACAACGCCAGCAGCGTCAGCGCCGCGAACCCCCCCATCACCTCCGTCATGCTGCCCAGCGCTTGTTCGCGATACTCGCCCAGGCGCGACGCCATGCGTGCCTGCAGTGCCTGCTGCAAGTCCTGCAGGCGACCGTTCAGTGCGTCCACCAGACTGACGAACTGCGCAGGTGTCAGGGTGAAAGGCGTTGACTCGAAGACCTGTTTGTCCACCCCGGCGAGGAAGCCGGCCATGCCTTCGTCCGCTGCGGCGAACGGCGCTTCCAGCGCGCTCATGTCACCCGGCGCCAGGGCCAGCGCCTTGCGGGCCTTGCGCAACTGGCGCGCGGTGTCCCCCAGGGCGCGACGCAGGTCGCGCAGAGCCACCCGGCTCTGCAGGGTGAAGTGCTGCGCCACCAACGCCCCATGGCCGTTACTGGCGAAGCTGCCCAGGGTTTCCTGCAGGCGCGGTTGCACGCTGGTGAGCTGCTCCATCATCAGATAGGTGTCGAGCCAGGGATCGAGGATCAGCCCGGAATCGGTGGCAACCTGTTCGCGCAGTGCCTGGAGCACCTGCAGGATGCCCTGGTAGCGCTCCAGCCCGTCGGGAAGCGCCAGGGACAGTACCCCGTCCAGCTTCACCTGACCGGCACGCCCCTGGAGCTCATCGAACAGCACCTGGCTCTGCCCGGCGATGCCTTCCACCTTGAGCTGCACCGCCACCTGATCCAGCGCCTTGGCCAATGCGGCGGCACGCTGTTCCAGCGCCGGGCGCGCGCGCTCGTCGCCACCCTTGAGGCGCGCCAGCAGGAAGCGCTGGCCATCGAGTTCATGCTGCACGACGGAAAGGGCCTGCACGACTCGCAAGCCGCTCAGTTCGCCGTCCACGACCCCGAGGCGATCACGGTAATCACCAACTATCACGGACAGGGCATAACCCAGGGGCAGGATGAACAACAGGAAGAGCAACTGGAACTTGCGGGCGAAACTGAAGCGCTCGAGTAGGCGTACCCCTGGCGTGAGCAAAGCTGTCATTGCGACCCCTCGTCTGGTTCCGGTCACCCGTGCCAGGCGGGAGGGTGTCTCCCGGGCAATGTGTCCGGCCTTTCGTTCTTTTTGTGGAGGACTCCCCTGGGAACGGGGATTAACCGCCGGAGAATAGTAGCTTTGTGCTATTGCACAGAAGAGGCCGGTCACGATCTCGACCGAGGATGTCGCGCGGCTGTATCAGGGCCAGGGCTTCCAGTCCCGAGACGGCTTGTTCAATGGAGCCTGCAGCCGCTGGAAGCCAGGTTGCGCCTGGAGCTTGCGCAAGGCTTCGGTCAGGCGCTTGTCCACGTGGCTGCCACGCGGCGTATCCGGTACCAGCCACCTCACCGGATAGAGGCCGAAATCCTGGGCGCGCAGTTGTTCACGCAGTCCCAGGCGATCGATTTCGTGCTCGGTCTCGTTCACGGCGAAGACGTAGCCATCGATGCGGCCGCGCACCAGCTTCTGCAGGCTGGCCTCGATGCTGTTGCCAGACAGCGCCGGAAAGCCAAGCCAGGGCGCATGGGCGCGATCAGTCTCGACCTTGTAGGGAAAGGCCAGGCTGCGCAGGGCCGGTGTCACGGTCGGCGCGGCGAGCTGCTCCTGTAGCTCATCCACGCGCCAGCTGTGTCCCAGCAGCGGCATCAGTTGCGCCTGCTGGCCGGCATCGAGACCGCTTGCGGCCAGCCGCTCGCTACTGAGCGCATGGGCCGGATCAAGCAACTGGGCGACGCTCAGGCTATTGGCACGCCGGGTGAACAGACCGAATCGAACCTCCCAGAGCAGGCCCGAGCCATAGCGCAACCCAGCCGGCAAACGCGGCAGGTTGCCGAGAAACGGCACCTGGAACTCGCACTGACCGTTCTGCAGCAGGTGAAAGGTGCGTGCGAAAGGGATGATCTGCAGCTCGAAATCGATATCCGGGAGCTGCTGGTCCATGGCTCGAACCAGGTCCAGCAGTGGTCCGGTGCCATCCGCTTCGGCCAGTCCGGGGACTTCAGCCACGGCCACTCGCCATTGCTCGGCAGCCGCGACGGTGCCGGCCCAGCACAGGCACAATCCGAGGCACAGCAACGAGAGTCGGCGCATGAAACACCCCAGGGCAGCAGTACGCCTGAGTATAGGTGCGCCCTCTATCGCAGCAGGCTGACCATGCGCTGGATCGCATCCTGGTGCGCGGACACCAGGGCCAGACCACCGTCGGCGTCCAGGGCATCCAGCGGAGGCGCCAGCTTACGGTAGGCGGCCAACTGCTCGATGGCTGGCAGCCGGGCCTGTCGCCCCTCATCGCGCAGGGCGTGGTAGAGCCCCAGGTTTACCAGATCGATCAGGCTGAGCCGGCCGCCACTGTCGACGTCCCACTGCCTGACGCTGCGCACGACGTCGATGTAGCTCTGATCCACCGCCCATTTCTTCAGCACGATCACACTCAGGGACTGGCCGTACTCCTGGCAGAGACGTGCGTAGACCTCTGGGCTCGGGACCTGGCTGGCGTCCTTGAAGGCGGAGAGCACCGCCAGATCGCCGACATCACAGAGCAGGCTGGCCAGCATTGCGTGGTCTGGCGAGGTGAAACCCAGGGGGCGGGCAAGCACCGCACTGATGGCGGCATGACGTGTAAGCCGTCCCCAGACACCGATGAACAGTTGCTTGTGGGCGGCGCTGTGGAGGGTGAAGAGACTTTTCAGGCTGTGGATCAGGGTGATGCGATCCACCTCCTGCAGGCCGAGCAGACGGATCACATCTTCCAGCGTCCGCGGCGGCGTGCTGGAGCGGAACATGATGCTGGAGGCGTGCTTCATCAGCAGCGCGCTGAGTGCCGGGTCCTTGCTGATCACCTGCTTCAAACGCGCGACGGATACGTTCGGGTCGGCCAGGGCGCGGCGGATGTCCAGGGTGATCATTGGCAGGCTGGGGAGTTGCTCCTCGCCATTCATCAGCTGCGTGACCACCTTTCGGTAGATCGAGTAATCCGACTCTGCTGCGCTCAACACGGTTCTCCCCATTTTTTGTGGCCGCAGTGTAGCTATGCGCCATCACGGCGCCCATGGGAGTCTGATGCCAATCGGACGGATTGCTCAGGGCAGCGGCACGCCATAGGGCCTGGCGAGATCCTTCAGCCGACCATCGGCACGCATCTGTTTCAGCACACGACCGATGTCGTCGCGCAGCTGTCGGTGGGATTCCCCCCTGGGCAAGGCGAAGTAGCCGACCTGGGTATCGATCACCGGCGTGAGCTTTCTCACCTTGCCGGAGATGCCCAGCTCCACTATGCGCGGCCGGGAATCGCGCTCGTTGCTCGCGGCCAGGTCGGCGCGGCCCGCCATCAGCAGCCGGAACGCCAGTTCGACCGAGGGCGTTACATGCAGGTCCAGCTGGCCGCGCATGGCCTCGAATCGCTCGCCGTAGATCCAGCCATGGATGATGGCGATCCGTTGTCCCTTCAGGCTTGCCAGGGTGCCGTCCCAGGCGGAGGACGTCTCACTGCGCGCGTAGAACACCACGCTGTCGCGATAGAAGCCGGGCTCGGCAAACTGGAAGCGAAGCTCCCGTGCGGCGGTCCGATAGGGGCCGATCAGCACATCGGCGCGGCCCTCCTCCACCAGCTTCTGGGCGCGCGCCCAGGGGTAGCTTTCGAAGCGCACCTGATCGCCCAGGTCGCTGGCGATCGCACGCATCACGTCGATGCCCAGACCACTGGGTGCGCCCTTGGCATCGAGGACATAGATTCCGGGGAATTCGGTGCCGACCGCGAGCAGTTCACGGCCATCGGCGAAGGGGATCAGGCCCAGCACCCAGAGAATGACGCAGAGGGTACGAAATCTCGGACGCATGTCCGCGGGCCTCGGTCGGCTGCTACCTATGAGCCTAGTCGGGCAGACATTGCTTTTCATGCCCCCGTGCGCTGGAGCCGAACACCGATGCTGGATCGATGGCGCGTGATCCGATCAAAGCGACGAGCCAGCTCCGGTCAGGTCGGCAGTTCTCGCCAGGTAAGGTAGATACGCAGGTCGAACTCCAGCTGGTGGTAGCCAGGCAGCATGTGCTCGCAGAGCTGGTAGAAGGCCTTGGTGTGATCGCGCTCCTTCAGGTGCGCCAACTCGTGGACCAGGATCATCTGCAGGAACTCCGGAGCGGCTTCCTTGAACAGCGAGGCGACGCGGATTTCCTTCTTCGCCTTGAGCTTACCGCCCTGAACCCGCGATATCGCGGTGTTCAGGCCAAGGGCCTTGTGCACCACATCGAGCTTGTTGTCGTAGAGCACCTTGTCCGGCGCCGGAGCGTTGCGCAGGTGCTCCTGCTTCAGGGCCATGGCGTAGCTGTACAGCGCCTTGTCGCTCTGCACCTCATGCCGTCCCGGGTAACGCCGCTCCAGGTAATCACCGAGACGGCCGGTGGCGATCATTTGCGCGACCTGGTCCTGGAGGCTGGCCGGGTAGCCACGGAGGTACTTGAGACTGGTCATGACGAAACAGGCGGAAATTGAAGGCGCGACAGTCTACCCGAGCAGGGCGAACCGCGAGCGTCTCCCGACCAGTCGACTGCCTCCCGAAAAGTTCCCAGGGGCTTTGCGACGCAGTTCAAGGTTCCAGCAAATTCCCCCTCGAGCGCACCACAGACATCGCTGATAGCACCGAGCCAGAGCCTTTCAAAAAACCGGCGCGGCTGATCAGAAAATTTCCTTATCCATCAAGGCCGGTCATTTCCGGCCGTTTTCTGCTGCCCACGGAAAGGCAATATCGCAATGCTGGCCAATGCCAGATTAGACGTATTCTTGACGCCAATATGCCGACAATCGGTAACTGACAAAGGCACCAGCGCCTTCGTATAAAGCGCTCGCGAGACGGCCAAACGCCTTCGGACGAAACGGCGGGCAACTGCCACCTGCAACCTCACTTTTGGTTCGAGCGACATTGGCCGGAACACTGTCCTGCATTCGTGTGACGTGGACTCGCAG
This sequence comes from Pseudomonas sp. DY-1, assembly GCF_003626975.1. Taxonomy (NCBI): domain Bacteria; kingdom Pseudomonadati; phylum Pseudomonadota; class Gammaproteobacteria; order Pseudomonadales; family Pseudomonadaceae; genus Pseudomonas; species Pseudomonas sp. DY-1. Next base: position 3,874,356 of record NZ_CP032616.1, read on the forward strand.
CGCCCGACCGGAAGCTTCTTTCGAGAACTCCGTGATGATCGACCTCTCCACCTGGAACCTGACCCTTCCCGTAGGCGTACCCGCTGTCACCATCGAAACCCCGCTACTGGTGGGCGGCTACCGCGACTACTACTTCCAGAATGACGGCGCCACCGTGCGCTTCTGGGTACCGGTAAACGGCAGCACTACTGCCAACGCCGTCTACCCACGCAGCGAACTGCGCGAAACCTATGCCGATGGCAAGCTGCGCAACTGGACCTACCCCAGCGCCGACAACCTGCTCAGCGCCAACCTTGCGGTCAGCCAGGTACCCTCCACCGGCAAGCTGGTAATCGGCCAGATCCACGCCTACGGCAGCACCAGCCCCATGCTCAAGCTGGAGTACCAGTTCAAGACCAAGACGCAGACCGCCAACATCGTCGCCAAGGTGCGCAACTCCCCCGACGACGAAACCAGCGTGGTGATCCCTTTGCTCAGCGGCATCCCGCTCAACCAGCGCTTCAGCTACGTGATCGACCTGACACCCAACGGCCTGCTCAGCGTCATGGTCAATGGCAGCCTGTGGAGCCAACAGCTCTCCACAGCCTGGGCGCCGAAACCGCTGTACTTCAAGGCGGGGGTGTATGCGCAGGACAACGAGGGATATGAGACGGAAGCGGGAGCGGCGACCTTCTACAGCCTGAAGATCGAGCATCGGGCGCCTTGAGCCCCCTCCCCCCTGGCCCCTCTCCCTGAAGAGGAGAGGGGTGACTCGCGCCTGAATGCATGCAGACGCCGGAAACTGGGCGTGATGCCGAACTCAAACGACGGCCTTGGCACAAACTGGCGCCCCTCTCACTCAGGGAGAGGGGCTGGGGGTGACGGGCTCGACGCACCGCGCCAGCGCCTTCGGATCGAGCAACGAGCAGGGATCACCGCCCAGATAGCTGCGATACACCCTCAGCAGATCCCCTTCGCTGATCCGGCAATCGCCTGCCGGGCACTGGCTGGCGAACTCGAAGCGCCCAGCGGGCGGGTCGGCCAGGCGGATCTTCAACGACGGCCAGCCGGACGGTTTCGCCGCCGACGGCGTGAACAACCAGACGCCCTTGCGCTGCACCAGGGCGCCGCCGGCTTCGGCATAGTCGAAGACGAACATCAGGGTGCGCGATGTCTTGGTGGTGCAGTCGGTGCGATCCAGGCATTGCTGCGGATCGCTGGATACCGGCTCGGGCGGCGGCGCAGGGGCCACCGGCGGCTGGCCGGCGCAACCCGTGAGCAGCAGGGCGAAACCCATCATCAGGGGCAGGCGCATCGGAAACTCCTGTTGCCGGATACGAAAGAGCCCCGCATGGCGGGGCTCCTCGTGAAGCACGACGGGATCAGTTGACCTTGGCGGCCAGCTCGCCCTTGGCGTAACGCTGGAACATGCCTTCCAGGGAGACCGGCTTGATCTTGGAGGCGTTGCCGGCAGTGCCGAAAGCTTCGTAACGGGCGATGCAGATGTCGCGCATGGCTTCGACAGTCTTGGCGAAGTATTTGCGCGGATCGAACTCGGCCGGGTTCTTGGCCAGGAAGCTACGGATGGCACCAGTGGAGGCCAGACGCAGGTCGGTGTCGATGTTGACCTTGCGCACGCCGTACTTGATGCCTTCGACGATCTCTTCGACCGGCACACCGTAGGTTTCCTTAATGTCGCCGCCGAACTCGTTGATGATCGCCAGCCAGTCCTGCGGAACGGAGGAAGAACCGTGCATCACCAGGTGGGTGTTGGGGATGCGCTTGTGGATTTCCTTGATGCGGTCGATGGCGAGGATGTCACCGGTCGGCGGCTTGGTGAACTTGTAGGCGCCGTGGCTGGTGCCGATGGCGATGGCCAGGGCGTCCACCTGGGTCTTCTTGACGAAGTCGGCAGCCTCTTCCGGGTCGGTCAGCATCTGGCTGTGATCCAGGATGCCTTCCGCGCCAACGCCATCTTCCTCGCCGGCCTGGCCGGTTTCCAGGGAACCCAGGCAACCCAGTTCGCCTTCCACGGACACGCCGCAGGCGTGGGCGAAGGCAACGGTCTGCTGGGTAACGCGGACGTTGTACTCGTAGTCGGACGGGGTCTTGCCGTCTTCACGCAGGGAGCCGTCCATCATCACGGAAGAGAAGCCCAGCTGAATGGAGCGCTGGCAGACGTCGGGGCTGGTGCCGTGGTCCTGGTGCATGCACACCGGGATGTGCGGGAATTCTTCGATGGCAGCCAGGATCAGGTGGCGCAGGAAGGGAGCGCCGGCATATTTGCGAGCACCCGCGGAGGCCTGCACGATCACCGGGGAATCGGTCTTGTCGGCCGCTTCCATGATGGCGCGCATCTGTTCCAGGTTGTTGACGTTGAAAGCCGGAACGCCGTAGCCGAATTCGGCGGCGTGGTCCAGCATCTGGCGCATGCTGATGAGTGCCATGGTGTTTCAGTCTCCCGATTGGGTGGGCTGTCAAATTACAAAGCCTGCCGCAGGGGCAGGCCGGGTTCAAGTTCCCGGGGAGGAGCGGTCATCCGCCAACCCCGGGGGAAATCAAAAACGGGTCAGAGGGCCTTGCAGCCGCGACCGATCAGATCATCGGTCGCCACCCAGTAGACCAGGCCTTCATCACCCTTGGTGTGGAAAGCCAGGTTGCCGTCGCTGTAGAGCGCGCCGGAGCCCGAGGGTTCCCGCTTCAGGCGGTGGACGATGTCACCACCACCCAGGCGCAGGTCGATGCTCTCCTGAGTCGCATCACTGAAACGCCACAGCACTTCGGCCTGGCTGTCGCAGACCCAGCGGGCCCAGTCGTCGCTGGGGGCCTGCTGACCAGCGCAACCCGCCAACAGCGCGACGCCCGCGAAGGCGAACCATCCTTTCATCCACGTCTCCTTGGGGGATGGCTCCGGCCATCCGCGCACCGCTCCGTCATGGGCAGTGCTGTTGTCCTTCATCGCTCATAGTGGGGTCGCCACTGGCCTGAGCCTCCACCCGCTGGTCGTCCTGGTTGCTCGGGACTATCACCTGGGGCGGGCTGATCACTTCACAGGTGCTGGACGGCTTGCCACCGGCACAACCCCAGAGTCCAGCACAGAGAATCAGCAGAATCGCAGCGTAGCGCATGGCAGGCACTCCTCTTTGCATCCCCTATCAAGGGACCACGGGGGCCTGCCATGGTTTAGGCCTTTTACACCAGCGACACTGATCTTCACGGCCTCGCGAGCTAGAAAAGAGCAAGGCGAAAATGGCTGAAGACGCGGAGTTTACGACTGTAAATGAGCAGTCTGAAGCCATTTTCAACGCAGCTATTCCGACGCGCAGCAGGCCGTTACGCCTTGGCGCGCTGCTCCAGCACTTCCACGGCGGGCAGCACCTTACCTTCGACGAACTCCAGGAAAGCGCCACCGCCGGTGGAGATGTAGGAGATCTGCTCGTTCACGCCGTACTTGTCGATCGCGGCCAGGGTGTCGCCACCGCCGGCGATGGAGAAGGCCGGGCTTTCAGCGATGGCCTGGGCCAGGACTTTGGTGCCGTTGCCGAACTGGTCGAACTCGAATACGCCGACCGGACCGTTCCAGAGGATGGTCTTGGAGGACTTCAGCAGCTCGGCGAACTGGGCAGCGGTCTGCGGACCGATGTCCAGGATCATGTCGTCGTCGGCGACGTCGGCAATGGCCTTGACGGTAGCAGCGGCGCTCTCGGCGAACTCCTTGGCAACCACCACGTCAACCGGCAGCGGCACGCTGACCTTCGCGGCGATGGCCTTGGCGGTGTCCACCAGGTCGGCTTCGTACAGGGACTTGCCCACCTTGTAGCCGGCGGCAGCGAGGAACGTGTTGGCGATGCCGCCACCAACGATCAGTTGGTCGCAGATCTGCGACAGGGAATTCAGAACGTCCAGCTTGGTGGAAACCTTGGAGCCGGCAACGATCGCGGCCATCGGACGGGCCGGGTTACCCAGGGCCTTGCCCAGGGCGTCCAGCTCGGCGGCCAGCAGCGGGCCGGCCGCAGCGACCTTGGCGAACTTGGCCACGCCGTGAGTGGAGCCCTCGGCGCGGTGGGCGGTGCCGAAGGCGTCCATCACGAAGACGTCGCACAGCGCCGCGTATTGCTGCGCCAGCTCATCGGCGTTCTTCTTCTCGCCCTTGTTGAAGCGCACGTTCTCGAACAGCACCACCTGGCCGGGGGCAACGTCGACGCCGCCCAGATAGTCGGCCACCAGCGGCACTTCACGGCCCAGGGCCTTGCTCAGGTAGTCAGCCACCGGCTTCAGGCTGTTCTCTTCAGAAAACTCGCCTTCGGTGGGACGGCCCAAGTGGGAGCAGACCATTACCGCCGCGCCCTTCTCCAATGCCAGCTTGATGGTCGGCAGGGAGGCAAGGATGCGCGCATCACTCTTCACGACGCCGTCCTTCACCGGCACGTTGAGATCCTCACGGATCAGCACGCGCTTACCCTGGAGGTCGAGGTCGGTCATTTTCAACACGGTCATGGGGTCAGTCCTTCACGGGGGCTGGTAGTTAACGAGAAGCAGCGGAAACCCGCAGATAGTGGTCTGCGGTATCGAGCATACGGTTGGCGAAGCCCCATTCGTTGTCGAACCAGGCCAGCAGGTTGACCAGGCGCGGGCCGGACACACGGGTCTGGCTGCCGTCGACGATGGCGGAATGGGGATCGTGGTTGAAATCGCAGCTGGCGTGGGGCAGCTCGGTGTAGGCCAGGAGACCTTTCAGCGGACCGCTTTCGGCGGCTTCGCGAAGCACACGATTGATTTCAGCGGCCGACGTGTCGCGGGCAGTCTGCAAGGTGATGTCCAGGCAGGACACATTCACCGTCGGCACCCGGATCGCCTTGGCCTGAATGCGCCCGGTCAACTCAGGCAGCAGGCGCTCGATACCACGGGCGAGCCCGGTGGATACCGGAATCACCGACTGGAAGGCGGAGCGGGTGCGGCGCAGGTCTTCGTGGTGGTAGGCGTCGATCACGGGCTGGTCGTTCATCGCCGAGTGGATGGTAGTAATGGAGACGTACTCCAGACCCACGGACTCGTTGAGAAGTTTCAGCAGCGGTACGCCGCAGTTGGTGGTGCAGGATGCGTTGGACACCAGTTTCTCGGTGCCGGTCAAGCTGTCCTGATTGACGCCAAAGACGATGGTGGCGTCGATGTCCGACTCGTTGGACATCGGCTGGGACAGCAGCACACGCGGCGCGCCGGCAGCGAGGAAACGCTCGGCCTGCTCGCGGTGCGTGTACTGGCCGGAGCACTCCAGCACCAGATCCACGCCCAGGGCGGCCCAGTCGATGCCCTCAGGCTCGGCGTGGCGCAGCACCTTCACGCAGTCGCCGTTGATGTGCAGGCAATCGCCGTCCACGCGGACTTCGCCAGGGAAGCGGCCGTGGGTGGAGTCGAAGCGGGTCAGGTATTCGATGCTGGCCTGATCGGCCAGGTCGTTCAGCGCGACGATCTCGAAGCTCGCCCCGCCACTACGCTCGTGGAGCGCGCGCAGCACGCAACGGCCAATGCGGCCGTAGCCGTTGAGGGCGACTTTGAAGGGGCGGTTGCTTGGCATGGTGCGCTCGCAGGGCCGGAAAGGAAGAAGAAACCCCGTAGGAGCGAGCCTGCTCGCGAAACAAACGCTTCGCGAGCAAGCTCGTTCCTATTAACGGGTCAGACGTCGAGCAGTTCTTCGGCGGTGGCGACGATGTTGTCGACGGTGAAACCGAAGTGTTCGAACAGTGCAGCGGCCGGCGCCGACTCACCGAAGGTGGTCATGCCGATCACGCGACCTTCCAGGCCGACGTACTTGTACCAGAAGTCCGCATGTGCAGCTTCGATGGCGATACGCGCGCCAACCTGTACCGGCAGCACGGCCTGCTTGTACGCGGCGTCCTGCTGGTCGAACAGGCTGGTGGACGGCATGGACACCACGCGCACCTTGCGACCGGCGGCGGTCAGAGCCTCGAAGGCCTGGACAGCCAGGCCCACTTCGGAGCCGGTGGCGATCAGGATCAGTTCCGGTTCGCCGTCGCTGTCCTTCAGCACATAGCCGCCACGGGCGATGTTCGCGACCTGGTCAGCGTCGCGAGCCTGGTGGGGCAGGTTCTGGCGGGAGAAGATCAGCGCGCTCGGGCCATCATTGCGCTCGATGGAGGACTTCCAGGCCACGGCGGATTCCACCGCGTCGGCCGGACGCCAGGTGTTCAGGTTCGGGGTGCAGCGCAGGCTGGCCAGTTGCTCCACCGGCTGGTGAGTCGGGCCGTCTTCGCCCAGGCCGATCGAGTCGTGGGTGTAGACGAACAGCACGCGCTTCTTCATCAGCGCAGCCATGCGCACGGCATTGCAGGCGTATTCCATGAACACCAGGAAGGTGGCGCCGTAGGGAATGAAACCGCCGTGCAGGGCGATGCCGTTCATGATGGCGCTCATGCCGAACTCGCGAACGCCGTAGAACAGGTAGTTGCCAGAGGCATCCTCGGCGGACACGCCCTTGCAGCCCTTCCACAGGGTCAGGTTGGAGCCGGCCAGGTCAGCCGAGCCGCCGAGGAATTCCGGCAGCAGCGGGCCAAAGGCATTCAGGGCGTTCTGGCTGGCCTTGCGGCTGGCGATGGTTTCGCCCTTGGCGGCCACCTCAGCGATATAGGCATCGGCCTTGGCGGAGAAGTCGGCCGGCAGCTGGCCCTTGATGCGGCGCTGGAATTCAGCGGCCAGTTCCGGATGGGCGGCGGCGTATGCCTTGAAGCGCTCGTTCCACTCAGCCTCGCGAGAGGCGCCGGCGGCCTTGGCGTCCCACTCGGCGTAGATGTCGGCCGGGACTTCGAAGGGCGCATGGTTCCAGCCCAGGGCGGCGCGGGTCAGGGCGATCTCGTCGTTGCCCAGCGGGGCACCGTGGCACTCTTCCTTGCCCTGCTTGTTCGGCGAGCCGAAGCCGATCACGGTCTTGCAGCAGATCAGGGTCGGACGGTCGCTGGACTTGCGCGCGGTCTCGATGGCGGTCTTGATCTCATCGGCGTCATGGCCGTCGACGTTGCGGATCACCTGCCAGCCGTAGGCTTCGAAGCGCTTCGGAGTGTCGTCGGTGAACCAGCCGTGGACTTCGCCATCGATGGAGATGCCGTTGTCATCGTAGAAGGCGACCAGCTTGCCCAGACCGAGTGTGCCGGCCAGTGCGCAAACTTCGTGGGAAATGCCTTCCATCATGCAGCCATCACCGAGGAACACATAGGTGTTGTGGTCGACGATGTTGTGGCCGTCACGGTTGAACTGGGCAGCCAGGGTCTTTTCGGCGATGGCGAAGCCAACAGCGTTGGCGATGCCCTGGCCCAGCGGACCGGTGGTGGTCTCGACGCCGGCGGTATAGCCGTATTCCGGGTGGCCCGGAGTGCGACTGCCGAGCTGGCGGAAGTTCTTCAGGTCTTCGATGGTGAGGTCGTAGCCGGTCAGGTGCAGCAGCGAGTAGTTCAGCATCGAGCCGTGGCCGTTGGACAGCACGAAGCGGTCACGGTTGGGCCATTCGGGGTTGTTCGGGTTGTGCTGCAGGTAATCCCGCCAGAGCACTTCGGCGATATCGGCCATCCCCATGGGGGCGCCGGGGTGGCCGCTGTTGGCTTTCTGCACAGCATCCATGCTTAGGGCACGAATGGCATTGGCACGCTCACGACGGCTGGGCATCGCTTATCTCCTGCAGGTCTGAATAGACGGCTAATCGAAAAAAGGCCGCTATTTTCGCCCAGCCGGCAGGTCGCGGGCAATCACAGATGGTCGCTGTTCACCGGTCAGTTGCGCGAAAGTCCTCCCGCAGCCGCAAGGCAGGGCGCCTGGAACAGCTCTCCGTGCCAGAGTCCGGCCAGTGTCCGCGCCATCACTTGCAGCCAGATCAGCGCCAATCCGAGCGCCAGCGCCGCGCCAATCGGCCCGAAGAAGTCCATGCCGGTGCGCCGCTGGAGTTCAAAGGTGGCCAGGGTGAACACCGCCAGGGGGAAGGTGAAGCCCCACCAGCCCAGGTTGAATCGCATGTCCTGGCGCAGGTGGCGACGGGTGCAGAACAGCGCCATCACCAGCCACCAGAGCGCGGCGCCCCACAGCAGCAGGCTACCCAGCAGGCCAAGATCACGAGCGAGTTCCGCCACGCCCGCCAGTGGCGTGTCGGCAAAGGCAGCGGGCATGGCCTTGCCCAGGCTCAACAGCCCGAGGCAGCCAGTGGCCAGCGGCCCGACTGGCAGCCAACTGGTGGCGGCGAATTCGCTGCCCGGCAGCTTGTGCAGGGCCAGGCGCAGCAGCACCAGGGTGATCAGCGAGAACGCCAGGCTAAGGGACACGCCCCATAGCAGGTAGCCGACCACCAGCATCTGCCGCGCTGCTTCCGGAGCAAGATGCGGCGCCAGCACCCCGGCTGCGGCGGCGGCCACTTCCGGCGCGACGATGGGCAGCAGCCAGACTGCAGTGAGCTTCTCCAGGGCGTGATCCTGGCGGGTGAACATCAGGTAAGGCACCAGCAAGGCTGCGCCCAGGGCCAGCACCACATCCAGCCACCAGAGGCCATGGGCAAGGGCGATCACCTGGGAGCCCCAGTGCGGCGCGCCAAACAGCACCAGGCCATTGATCAAGGTCGCCAACCCCATGGGGATGGCGCCGAGGAACATCGACTGCACCGGGTGCAACAGCATGGGCCGCACGGTGTCGCGGAACAGCAGGACGCGGGCAAGGAACAGCAGGGCGAAGCCGCCAAAGAGCACGGCGTTGAACAACCACAGGCCTTCCGCAAGCTGCGCCTCGATCGCCCCGCCCCAAGGCAGTGCCGCCACCACCAATGCCAGCGCGCCAGTACCCATGGTCATGGCAAACCAGCTGGGCGTGAACTGACGAACGAAGGCGAAGGGTTCGGCAAGACGGGTGAAGGGGCGAGGCATCGCGGACTCCGGTCGGGTGATCCCGTGGCGGGATGAATGTCGGAGCCAGAGTAGGGAGCGCTGTGCTATATGAAAAATACATATTCAGCATCTTTGGCATGCCTTTCATCTATGAATCTTCATCACCTCAAGGTCTTTCTCGCGGTCGCCGAGAGCGGCAGCGTCAGCGCCGGTGCAGCACGCCTATTCATCAGCCAGCCGGCGGTGACACGGGAAATCCGTGACCTGGAAGCCAGCATCGGCCTGCCACTGTTCGATCGACGCCCGCGCGGAGTGAGTCTGACCGAAGGCGGCCAGCGGCTGCTGCATTACGCCCAGCGCATCTTCGCCCTGGAGGAAGCAGCCGAGCGCGACCTGCGCGGTTTCGCCAGCCTGGACGATGGCGAACTGCGCCTGGGGGCCAGCGCCACCCTGGGCAGCTACCTGCTGCCGGAGTTGATCGAGGGCTTCCACCGACTGCACCCCTGCGTGGCGATCGACCTGTCCGTGAGCAATACCCGCGAGGTGGCCGCGCAACTGGAGGACGGCAGCATCAGCCTGGGATTCGTGGAAGGCGCCTTCGATGAGCAGGCCTTCGCCAGCCACCTGCTGGACCGTGACCGCCTGCTCCCGGTTGCCGGACCGGCGCACCCATTGGCCGGGCGCAGTGGACTCGACGCACGGGAGCTCGCCGGTCAGCCCCACTACCTGCGCGAGGAAGGCTCAGCCACCCGCGCCAGCGTCGAGCAGGCCTACCGCGAGCGCGGCATAGAAGTGCGCGCGCGCATGTCCATCGGCAGCACGGAAGCGCTCAAGCGGCTGGTGCAGGATGGCCGTGGCATTGCCTGGCTCTCGCCGCACATGGTTCGCGAGGAACTGGCCAGCGGCCGTCTGGTACGCCTGGAGGTAGCGGACCTGCGTATCGAGCGCTCTTTGCATGCCATCTGGCGGCCGAAGCAGAACCTGAGCCCCGCCCCGGCCGCTTTCCTCGATCTGGTGCGAAAAGCCGACTAACCGTCGATCACCCAATATCAAAACTTTTTGATATTGGCATTGCGACGACCGGGACCGGGGGCTAGACTGCGCCACCTATGAGCCTGCGCGTACCCCAGATCCGTCATGACGACAGCGACGAGCTGGCCGCCCTGTGCAAGGCCGGCGGTGATCCGCTGCGCCTGAACGTGCTGCGGGTGCTGGCCAACGACTCGTTCGGAGTGCTGGAGCTGGCGCAGATTTTCGCCACCGGCCAATCCGGCATGAGCCACCACCTCAAGGTGCTGTCCCAGGCAGGCCTGGTGGCCACCCGGCGCGAAGGCAACGCGATCTTCTATCGCCGCGCCCTGGCGCAGAACGAGCGGATCGGCGGCATGTTGCACGCGGCCCTGCTGGCCGAAGTGGACGAGCTGGAGCTACCGACAGACATCGCCGGGCGCATCACCGAAGTGCATGCCCAGCGCGAAGCGGTCAGCCGCGACTTCTTCGCCCGTGCGGCGGAAAAATTCCAGGCGCAGCAAGACCTCATCGCAGGATTGCCGCAATACCGTGACAGCGTGCTGGCATTGCTTGACGCACTGGGTTTCGAATCCGGCTCCACCGCCCTGGAAGTCGGCCCCGGCGACGGCGGTTTCCTGCCGGATCTGGCACGGCGATTCAGCCAGGTCACGGCGCTGGACAACAGCCCGGCCATGCTGGAACTGGCGCGCATGCGCTGTAACGAAGAAGGCCTCGGTAACGTAGAACTGCGACTGACCGATGCCCTGAATGACGAGCAGGCGGCCGCCGACTGCGTGGTGCTGAACATGGTCCTGCACCATTTCGCGGCGCCGGCCGATGCGATGAAACAATTGGCCCAGCGAGTGCAGCCTGGCGGCGCGCTGCTGGTGACCGAGTTGTGCAGCCACAACCAGAGTTGGGCCAGGGAGGCCTGCGGCGATCTATGGTTGGGCTTCGAACAGGACGACCTGGCCCGTTGGGCCAATGCCGCGGGGCTCACGCCCGGCGAGAGCCTCTACATTGGCTTGCGAAACGGCTTTCAGATTCAGGTGCGGCACTTCGCCAAACCGGATTCACGAAGCGAACTCACCCACCGGTAACGAATAGGAAAACCGATAGATGAGCGAATACTCCCTGTTTACCTCCGAATCCGTGTCCGAAGGCCATCCGGACAAGATCGCCGACCAGATTTCCGATGCCGTCCTCGACGCCATCATCGCCCAGGACAAGCACGCTCGCGTTGCCTGCGAAACCCTGGTCAAGACTGGCGTTGCGATCATCGCCGGTGAAGTCACCACCTCCGCCTGGGTCGACCTGGAAGAGCTGGTGCGCAAGGTCATCATCGACATCGGCTACGACAGCTCCGACGTCGGCTTCGACGGTGCCACCTGCGGCATCCTGAACATCATTGGCAAGCAGTCCCCCGACATCAACCAAGGTGTTGACCGCTCCAAGCCGGAAGACCAGGGCGCCGGTGACCAGGGCCTGATGTTCGGCTACGCCAGCAACGAAACCGACGTGCTGATGCCTGCCCCGATCTGCTTCTCCCACCGCCTGGTGGAGCGTCAGGCCGAAGCGCGCAAGTCCGGCCTGCTGCCGTGGCTGCGTCCGGACGCCAAGAGCCAGGTCACCTGCCGCTACGAAGGCGGCAAGGTCGTCGGGATCGACGCCATCGTGCTGTCGACCCAGCACAACCCCGACGTGAAGTACTCCGACCTGCGCGAAGGCGTGATGGAGCTGATCGTCAAGCACGTGCTGCCGGCCGAGCTGCTGCACAAGGACACCCAGTTCCACATCAACCCGACCGGCAACTTCGTGATCGGCGGCCCGGTGGGCGACTGCGGCCTGACCGGTCGCAAGATCATCGTCGACTCCTACGGCGGCATGGCCCGTCACGGTGGCGGCGCATTCTCCGGCAAGGACCCGTCCAAGGTTGACCGTTCGGCTGCCTACGCCGGCCGTTACGTGGCCAAGAACATCGTCGCCGCCGGTCTGGCCGAGCGTTGCGAGATCCAGGTGTCCTACGCCATCGGCGTGGCCCTGCCGACCTCCATCTCGATCAACACCTTCGGCACCGGCAAGATCAGCGACGAGAAGATCGTCCAGCTGGTTCGCGAGCACTTCGACCTGCGTCCGTACGCGATCACCAAGATGCTCGACCTGCTGCACCCGATGTATCAGCCGACCGCGGCCTACGGCCACTTCGGTCGCAATCCCTATGAAATGACCTACGGCGAAGACACCTTCACCGCGTTCACCTGGGAGAAGACCGACAAGGCCGAAGCCCTGCGCATCGCCGCCGGCGTCTAAGCCCTGACCGATCTGCAGAAAGCCCCGCCTCGTGCGGGGCTTTTTGTTGGGCAACCGGGGCGATCCCGAATGCCCACAACCAACCACGCCCGAACGGACAAGCGATTCAGCGCCTGCTGACAAATCCCGCTCCTAGACTGGCCGCCTTCCCGATGAGCAAGGAGGCTCGCCATGAAACCCTGGACATCCCTTCTCTTCTTCCTTCCCGGCCTCGCCCTGGCCGACGCCTGCCCTGATTGGCAAAGCGACCGCGCCAAAGCCGAACTTGTATCCCTCGCAAACCGAATCGCCGACTGGGATTTCGCCTATCACAGCGAGGGCCGCGCGACGGTGGACGACGAACTCTACGACCAGGCCCGTACGCGACTCGCCCTCCTGCGTGACTGCTTTCCCGATGCAGCATCGCCAGTACGCGATCCCCTTGCGGGCAACCCCGGCAAGACCCTCCATCCGGTTGCTCAGACGGGCCTAGACAAGTTGCGGGACATCGACGACCTGCGCCGTTGGATGGGCCAACGCCGTGACCTCTGGGTCCAGCCCAAGGTGGATGGCGTAGCCGTCACCCTGGTCTATCGCGAAGGCCGCCTGGTCCGGGCCATCAGCCGGGGCGACGGCAGCCAGGGGCAGGACTGGACGCATCAGGCCAGGCGCATTGCCGCCGTTCCCGAGCGTCTGGCCGGCATCGACGACGCCATACTCCAGGGTGAGCTGTACTGGCGGCTGGAAGGCCATGTACAGGCACAACGCGGGGGCCAGGGTGCACGCGGCAAAGTAGCCGGATTGCTCAATCGACGGGCGCTGGCCAAGCACGATGCCCGCGGCATTGGTTTCTTCGCCTGGGACTGGCCGGACGGGCCGGCGCAGATGGAAAAGCGCCTGCAAGGCCTTCAGGCCATGGGTTTCGCCGATGCCGTGGCGCTGAGCCGTCCCGTCGCAAGCGCCGAAGAAATCGCTGCCTGGCGCGAACGCTGGTACCGCTCGCCACTGCCGTTTGCCAGTGACGGCATCGTCATTCGCCAGGGTACGCGGCCCGCGGCAGGTAGTTGGAGGCCGCAACCGCCGAACTGGGCCGTGGCCTGGAAGTACCCGTTCGCCAAGGCCTTGGCGGAGGTGCGTTCAGTGGCGTTCAAGGTGGGGCGCACCGGTCGGGTCACGCCGCTGCTGAAACTGTCGCCGGTCGAACTGGATGGCCGGCGCATACAACGCGTCGGCCTTGGCTCGCTCAGGCGTTGGCATGAACTGGATATCCGCCCCGGCGACCAGGTCGCCATTGCACTGGCCGGTCTCACCATTCCACGGCTTGAATCCGTGGTTTTGCGTGCTACCGAACGGCCCTTGGTGGAGGCGCCTTCGCCCAGCCGTTATCACGCCCTCAGCTGCTTTCGCCCGGAACCCGGTTGCCAGGAGCAGTTCCTTTCACGCCTTGAGTGGCTGGGTGGCCCCAAGGGCCTGGCGCTGGAAGGGCTGGGACGCGGAACCTGGGCGCGTTTGGAACTGAATGGCCTGTTGGGCTGGTTGGATCTGGACGCCGCCGCATTGGCGGCTAGGCCGGGCATCGGCGCGACGCGCGCGACCGCCCTGGCGGAAATTTTCCAGCAAGCCCGTGGGCGGCCTTTCAGGCAATGGCTGCGCGCGCTGGGGGTACCGCCCGCAGGCGCGAAGGAGCCGCAGGGGGACTGGAAGGCGCTGGCGGGCAGGACAGCCGCGCAATGGCAAAAACTGGCGGGCGTCGGGTCGGGCAAGGCCAGACAACTGGTGGCCTTCTTCCAGCACCGCGAGGTACTCGCGCTGGCGGACCACCTTGAGGTCACCGGGGTAGATGGATTTTCCGCGCCTCAGTAGGCGCGGAACTCCTTGTGACAGGCCTCGCAGCTGTCTTCTACCTTCTGCACCAGCGGCGCAACGCCCTGGGCGGTAACCGGACGGGCCTGGGCGGCGCTGGCAAGCTGGCCTGTGCTGGCCTCGAGCTCACGCACCAGTTCCTTGAAACGCTCCTGGCGCTGCCAGACCTCGTCACGAGCAGCGCTGTCCGCGTCGCCTTCCTGAACCTGCGGGAAGTGCTGCCAGGGCTCGCGGGACAGTTGGTCGAGCTTGGCCGCCCCAGTGGCGAAGCGCTGCTCGTCGAAGCTGATACGGCCGCGCAGCATGCCGCCGAGATCCTCGCTGGTGCGCAGCATCTCCTTGAAGATCGCCTGGCGCTTGCCCAGCGGCGAATTGGGGTCCACGCCACCGCAGGCGGCAAGGCCCAGGCAGGCGGCAGCAAGGATCAGAAGCTTCATGGCTTTCATCGACAGGATCACGGGTAGGACTGGAGGCGGGCGACAGTATCCCCACCTGTCCGGCAAATACCAAGCCTGGCGACAGTTTGTCGCAGAACATGGAATTGGAGATCCGCGCCGTAGCGACGCGCTTCTCCAGCCACAATCAGGTCGTTCGCAGCCAAGGAGAAAACCGATGAAGCGACACCTTTCCCGCCCGCTCGCCCTGATCGCCAAACGCCAGGCCAAGCTGGAGGAGGTGCCAGCCGAGCTGGCCGCCGCGCAAGAGGCCTGGGACCGCTGACCGCGGGGATCAGACGGAAACGACGAACACTGCCGCGATCAAGCTCATGCCGGCGAACCACACCACGGAACGCAACGCAGCCCAGTCGGCCAGGTAGCAGATGAAATACAGCACGCGGCTGGCGATGAAGGCGACAGCGAGCATATCCAGAGTGTCCTGGCTGGCGGTGCCGGCCAGGTGGCCGATGATCACCGCCGCAACGAACGCCGGAGTGACTTCGAAGGCATTGAGCTGCGCGTTGTGGGCGCGCTTGCGCCAGCCATCGAGACTGGCGAGAAACGAGCGCGGATCGTGGTTCTGGCGGAAACCGAAATCACCCCCGGTGAACTTGGCCGCGGCGGTGGACAGGTAGGGCAGGAACAGCGCGATCAGTACGCACCAGTAGGCAAGGGTCATGGCAGCTCCGTGAGGGTCGGGTCAGGCGGCGAGCCTGCCCTCCCCTTTCACACACAGCCATGGCCGGCCGTTCGCAATGATCGGCACCTCGGCCAATGGCGCGGCCTATTCCTTGAACTGGTCCTTGATGTAGGTGATCTCCCGCTTGCCATGGGGCGCCGGCAAGCCATCTTCGCCAATGTTGACGAAGACCATCTTGTCGATGGTCAGGATGCTCTTGCGGGTGATCTTGTTACGCACTTCGCAACACAGGGTGATCGAGGTGCGGCCGAACTCGGTGGCGGTGATGCCCAGCTCGATGATGTCGCTCTGGCGCGCCGAGCTGACGAAGTTGATCTCGGAGATGAACTTGGTGACCACGCGCTGGTTGCCGAGCTGGATGATGGCGTAGATGGCCGCTTCCTCATCGATCCACTTCAGCAGGCTGCCGCCGAACAGCGTGCCGTTGGGGTTGAGGTCTTCGGGCTTGATCCATTTACGCGTATGGAAGTTCATGCAACGTCCTCCTTGTGTGGGATGGAATGGATCATGAACGGCCATCCACCGCTTGTCGCGGCAAGGCTTTCAATGGCTGCGATAGGTGCTCGTCGGGGCGACGGAAAGCCTTGGGCTTGCCCGCCAGCGTCGCTATAATCCGCAGGTTTTCCAAACGACCGGCACAGCCCGGTCGTTCCCGCCTCCCTTCCGAGGGGCGCTGCAGCAAGTGGTGCCTGTTTCGAATCAGGCTCCGCCTGTCAGGCTCGGAAGGGGCGTAGACCCGGTCGGCAACCCGCTGATCGACAAACGCATCAACGGCGCCCATTCGCACACTACGAATGGAGACTCACGCATGAGCGCTGTCATGACGCCTGCCGATTTCAACGACTTCAAGGTCGCCGACATTTCCCTGGCCGCCTGGGGCCGCCGCGAGCTGATCATCGCCGAATCCGAAATGCCCGCCCTGATGGCCCTGCGCCGCAAGTACGCCGGCCAGCAGCCCCTGAAAGGCGCGAAGATCCTCGGCTGCATCCATATGACCATCCAGACCGGCGTGCTGATCGAGACCCTGACCGCCCTGGGCGCCGAAGTGCGCTGGTCGTCCTGCAACATCTTCTCTACCCAGGACCAGGCCGCTGCCGCCATCGCCGCCGCCGGTATCCCGGTCTTCGCCTGGAAGGGCGAGACCGAGCAAGAGTACGAGTGGTGCATCGAGCAGACCATCCTCAAGGACGGCCAGCCGTGGGACGCCAACATGGTGCTGGACGACGGCGGTGACCTGACCGAGATCCTGCACAAGAAATACCCGCAGATGCTGGAGAAGATCCACGGCATCACCGAAGAAACCACCACTGGCGTGCACCGTCTGCTCGACATGCTCAAGGCCGGCACCCTGAAAGTCCCGGCGATCAACGTCAACGACTCGGTGACCAAGAGCAAGAACGACAACAAGTACGGCTGCCGCCACAGCCTGAACGACGCCATCAAGCGCGGCACCGACCACCTGCTGTCGGGCAAGCAGGCACTGGTGATCGGCTACGGCGACGTGGGCAAGGGCTCGGCCCAGTCCCTGCGCCAGGAAGGCATGATCGTGAAGGTTTCCGAGGTCGACCCGATCTGCGCCATGCAGGCCTGCATGGACGGCTTCGAAGTCGTTTCCCCGTACAAGAACGGCCTGAACGACGGCACCGAAGCCAGCGTCGACGCCGCGCTGCTGGGCAAGATCGACCTGATCGTGACCACCACCGGCAACGTCAACGTGTGTGACGCCAACATGCTCAAGGCCCTGAAGAAGCGCGCTGTGGTCTGCAACATCGGCCACTTCGACAACGAAATCGACACCGCCTTCATGCGCAAGAACTGGGCCTGGGAAGAAGTGAAACCCCAGGTGCACAAGATCCACCGCACCGGCAATGACGGCTTCGACCCGCTGAACGAGGACTATCTGATCCTGCTGGCCGAAGGCCGCCTGGTTAACCTGGGCAACGCCACCGGCCACCCGAGCCGGATCATGGACGGTTCCTTCGCCAACCAGGTGCTGGCGCAGATCCACCTCTTCGAGCAGAAGTTCGCCAACCTCTCGGCTGACCAGAAGGCCCAGCGCCTGACCGTGGAAGTGCTGCCGAAGAAGCTGGACGAAGAAGTGGCCCTGGAAATGGTCAAGGGCTTCGGCGGCGTGGTCACCCAGCTGACCCGCCAGCAGGCCGACTACATTGGCGTGACCGTGGAAGGCCCCTTCAAGCCGGACACCTACCGCTACTGATGGTCCGGGTGGACGGGCCCGTCCCGTTCACCCCCGTTTTCAGCCTGGCGGAGGGTAAGCCCTCCGTCTCTAGCTCCCGAGCCTGGAAAGACCCATGTCCCAAGAACGCCGTTACAGCTTCGAGTTCTTCCCCGCCAAGACCGAAGCCGGGCACGAAAAACTGATGGCCACCGCCCGCACACTGGCCAACTACCAGCCGGATTTCTTCTCCTGCACCTATGGTGCCGGCGGCTCCACCCGCGACCGTACCCTGCAGACCGTGCTGCAGCTGGACGGCGAGGTGAAGGTGCCTACCGCCCCGCACCTGTCTTGCGTCGGCGACAGCAAGGCCGAACTTCGTGCCCTGCTGGCCCACTACAAGGACGCCGGTATCCAGCGCATCGTCGCCCTGCGCGGCGACCTGCCATCGGGCATGGGCATGGCCAGCGGCGAGCTGCGCTTTGCCAACGAACTGGTGGAGTTCATCCGTGCGGAAACCGGTGACCACTTCCATATCGAAGTCGCCGCCTACCCGGAAGTCCACCCCCAGGCGCGCAGCTACGAGGCCGATCTCGCCAACTTCGTGCGCAAGGTCAAGGCCGGCGCCAGCAGCGCGATCACCCAGTACTTCTTCAACGCCGACAGCTACTTCTACTTCGTCGAACGTGCTCGCAAGCTGGGTGTGGATATCCCGGTGGTACCGGGCATCATGCCGATCACCAACTACAGCAAGCTGGCCCGCTTCTCCGACGCCTGCGGCGCGGAAATCCCGCGCTGGATCCGCAAGCAACTGGAGGCTTATGCCGATGACGTGCAGAGCATCCAGTCCTTCGGCGAGCAGGTGATCACCGAGATGTGCGAACAGCTCCTCCAGGGCGGCGCCCCTGGCCTGCACTTCTACACCCTGAACCAGGCTGAACCGAGCCTGGCGGTCTGGAAGAACCTCAACCTGCCGCGTTGAGTTCTGCGTAGAAGACAAGAAGGCCGGGCACTGTCCCGGCCTTTTTATTTATGTACAAGCGATTTGAATCGCGAATGAATTCGCTCCCACAATCGGTGCCGGTTTCGCCAGTACGCCGCATCACCCTCACATCCTGCTTATCGGGATAACCCCCGGTTATTTGCGGCCAGCGCCCACCAGATCGGTGTTTCCGGGTTTCTGCTCCCTCCCCGTCGCTTCCCGCACGTCCACCATCCTCACCTTTGGCTATGGGCATAAGGATTATTCAGAGGTCAGGACGCCACCGCCTTACCTAGGATGCCCCCGCACCTGTCATCAGGCTGCAAAGAAGCGTGTGCCCGGCGGGTCTTTCCGCGGGCCTTCTTTGACCAGGCGGAGAGCATCATGAAAAGAACAACAAAAGGCGCGGGGACCATGTATCCCAGCGTTCTGGCCCTGGCTGTAGCACTCTCGAGCGCGCAACCTGCACAAGCCGCCAGTTTCAATATCGGGGAAATCGAGGGACGTTTCGACTCGTCGCTGTCCATCGGCGCCAGCTGGGCGATGGACGAGGCCGACGCTGCCTTCATCGGCAAGGCCAACGGTGGAACCGCGTCGACCCGCACCAGCGACGACGGACGACTGAATTTCAAGAAGGGCGAAACCTTCTCGAAGATCTTCAAGGGCATCCATGACCTCGAACTCAAGTACGGCGACACCGGCGTCTTCCTGCGCGGCAAGTACTGGTACGACTTCGAGCTGAAGGATGAGCACCGCCCGCTCTACGACATAGACGACAGCGGCCGCGACAACGCGGCCAAATCATCCGGCACCCAGCTGCTGGACGCCTTCGTCTACCACAACTACCTGATCGATGACCTGCCGGGCAGCGTGCGTGCCGGCAAACAGGTGGTGAGCTGGGGCGAAAGCACCTTCATCGGCAACGGTATCAACGCCATCAACCCCACCGACGTTGCCTCGTTCCGTCGACCGGGCTCGGAGATCAAGGAAGGCCTGATCCCGGTGAACATGCTCTACGCCACCCAGGGCCTGACCGAGAACCTCTCGGTGGAAGGCTTCTACCAACTGGAGTGGGACAAGACCGTTCTGGACAACTGCGGCACCTTCTTCGGCAGCGACACCGCGCCCCAGGGTTGCAACCTCGGCATGACCACTTTCGGCACCGACTTCGATCGTGACCCTGCACGCTATGGCTGGGTACCGCGCGAGGCCGACGACGACGCCCGCGACGGCGGCCAGTTTGGCGTGGCCCTGCGCTGGCTGGTACCGGAGCTGAACGACACCGAGTTCGGCTTCTACGCGCTCAACTACCACAGCCGCACCCCGGAGAGCGTGTGGACCGTGGGCCGCCCCAGCCTGGCCGCCATCAACGGCGCGCCAGGCCCGGCGACTGCACGCTACCACCTGGCCTACCCCGAAGACATCCGCCTCTACGGCATCAGCTTCGCCACCACCACCCCGGATGGCACCGCGTTGTCAGGCGAGATCAGCCACCGGCCGAACATGCCGCTGGCGCTCAATGGCACCGATGTTTCCACCGCGGCCAGCGTTGGCCAACTGACGGACCTGCTGCGCCTCAAGGGCCTGGCAATCTTCGATACCGACTGGGCCGACACGGCGCCCGGCAGCCCGGTGCAGGGCTACAAGCGCATGCCCTTCACCCAGGCCCAGGTCACGGCGATACACAGCTTCGACCAGGTGCTGGCCGCGGACCGCCTGAACATCGTCGGCGAGGTGGGCTTCAGCCATATCGGCGACCTCGGCTCCACCGACGGTACCGACCTGCGCTTCGGCCGCAGCAGCGTCTACGGCATGGGCTCGCTGGCGGGGGCCGGCACCGCGACCATCCCCGGTGTGGGCACGCTGCGCGGCAACCAGCTGTGCACCCGCCTGCTTAACACCGCTAACCCCGACCAATGCACCGACAAGGGTTTCTATACCCAGAACTCCTGGGGTTACCGCCTGCGCGCGCAACTGGAGTTCAACGACGCCATCGCCGGTGTGAACCTAAAGCCCAACCTGGCCTTCGCCCATGACGTCGAGGGCTACGGCCCGTCCTTCACCGAAGGCAACAAGTCGGTGAGCGTCGGCCTCGACGCCGACTACCTGTCCACCTACACCGCCAGCCTGAGTTACACCGACTACTTCGGCGGCGACTTCAACACCAACACCGACCGCGACTTCCTCGCCTTCAGCGTCGGCGCGAGCTTCTGAGGCCCCTGCACATGAGATTGAACATGATCGATTCACGACTCCTGCGCGCCGGCTGCATCGGCCTCGGCCTGATCGCCACCCAGGCATTGGCCGCAGTGCCGGTCGACCAGGTCACGCGCCTCGGCGCCGACCTCACGCCCATAGGCGCGGAGAAGGCCGGCAATGCCGATGGCAGCATCCCGGCCTGGACCGGTGGCCTGGCCAAGGACGCCGGCACCCGCGATGCCGATGGTTTCCTTTCCGACCCGTATGCCGCCGACCAGCCGCTGTTCACCATCACTGCGCAGAACGCCGAGCAGTACAAGGACAAGCTGACCCCAGGCCAGTTGGCCTTGTTCAAGCGCTACCCGGACAGCTACCGGATTCCGGTGTACCCGACCCGTCGCTCCATCAGCCTGCCCCAGGGCTACCTGGACGCCAGCCGCGAGAATGCCACCCACACCCAGCTGGCGGAAAACGGCAACGGCCTGCAGAACTACAAAAGCGGCGGCCTGCCCTTCGCCATCCCGAAGGACGGCCTGGAGGTGATCTGGAACCATATCGGCCGCTACCGGGGGCTGTCCCTGCAGCGCCAGGTGGTGCAGGCCTCGCCCCAGGCCAATGGCGCCTACACGCCGAGCCTGGTCAAGCAGCAGTTGGCCTACCCGGTGGGCCTCTCCGATTACTCGCCCACGGAGATGGAGAACATCCTCTACTTCTACCGCGAGGAATTCCTCTCTCCGGCGCGCTTGGCCGGCGGTGTGCTGCTGATCCACGAGACCATCAACCAGGTCAAGGAACCGCGCATGGCCTGGCAGTACAACGCCGGCCAGCGCCGCGTGCGTCGCGCGCCGCAGATCGCCTACGACAGCCCCGGCGCCGAAGGCATGCGTACCCTGGACGACTTCGACATGTTCAATGGCGCGCCGGATCGCTTCGACTGGAAGCTGGTGGGCAAGCAGGAGCTGTACATCCCCTACAACGCCTACAAGCTGGGTTCGCCCAAGCTGAAGTACAGCGACATCATCAAGCCCGGCCACCTCAATCCTGAGCACACTCGCTATGAGCTGCACCGTGTCTGGCATGTGACCGCGACCCTGAAGCCGGGCCAGCGCCACATCTATTCGCGACGCGATCTCTTTATCGACGAAGACAGCTGGCAAGCCGCCGAAGCAGACGCCTACGACGGTCGCGGCAACTTGTGGCGCGTTTCCGAAGGTCATACCAGCTTCTTCTATGACCAGCAGATGCCCCTGTTCAACGCCGAGACCCACTACGACGTGCAGTCTGGTCGCTACGCGGTGAATGCTCTCTACAACGAAGAGAAGAACGCCTACCAGTTCGGCATCAACTACAGCCGCAAGCAGTTCACTCCCAACGCCCTGCGCGCCACGGGTATCCGCTGATTTGCATCGTGCTCCACCTTGGCGGCCCTCGGGCCGCCTTTTTCTTGACCGGATCGGGCCATGGGCACCTTGTAGGGGCGATTTCAATCGCCAGGCAGGCCGAAGGTCTGCCCTTGAATACTGCTGGGGGCATCTACGCCACCCTTGGCGAATGAGTTCGCCCCTACGGGAGAAGCGAATCCGCGAACGCTCTGCACAGCCGCACCGGCTGAAACGTCTCTTTACAGCACCCGGCCCACTTTTTGCCTTACAGTCGGCCCCACCACCGAACTCATCCGGGCCCATTCATGAAGTTGCACCAGCTCCGCGCCATTGTCGCGATCTGCGAGAGTGGCAGCATCCAGGAAGCCTCGCGGCTGCTCCACATTTCCCAGCCCGCCCTGTCCAAGGGCATCAAGGAACTGGAAGCCGAACTCGGCGTACCTCTGCTGGTGCGTTCCAACCGCGGCATCACCCTCACCGAATTCGGCGAGCGCCTTGTACGCCGCGCGCGGCTGATCCTGGAAGAGGTGCGCCGCGCACGTGACGAGATCGAAACCCTCAAGGGCGTCATGGACGGCAAGGTCTCCATCGGCGTTTCTCCGGTAACGCCCGGCGCCCAGTTCATCGCCAGCCTCAACCGCTACCGCAAGCGCTACCCCAAGGTGCAGGTGCAGATCCACGAATTGCGCCCCTCCAAGCTGATGGAGGGCCTGCGCGAAGGCCTGCTGGATCTGGTGCTTACCTCCCTGCCCGCCTCCCGCAGCAGTGACGGCTTCCACTGGACCGAACTGTTCACCCAGCCGACGGTGCTTGCCGTGCGCAAAGGCCATCCGCTGCGCCATGTGCGCACCCTGAACGAGTTGCGCGACCAGGAATGGCTGCTGCAGGACTCACTGGAGCAGTCACGGGTCGGCTGGATGTTCGAGAACTATCAGGTGGAGCCGCCGGAGCGGATCATCGAATGCGCCTCGGTGGTGTTGTTCTCCGAACTGGCGCTGAATACCGATGCGATCAGCTATTGGTCGCTGCGGGTCCTCGACCATGTGCGCAAACTCGGCCAGGAACTGGAGATCATCGATCTGGTGGAACAGGTGCCGCCGATGAACATCTCGCTGGTGTGCCGCGACCAGGAACTGATGACGCGCGAAGCCCAGGCGCTCACCGACGAGCTGGTCTACGCCTACAAGAACCCCGCTGCCAAGGCCGGCCAGTCGCTGAACCCCACCTCCTGAGGCAATCCGCCTCGTCCCACCGTGCTGCCGTCGCCGCAGTGCGTGCATAACCAAAGCCGATACGCATGCCCAGAGGTGATTATCCCGGCCACCCTGGGCTGCGGCATGCTGCGCGCCATGCTGAACACGACAACAAGGGCAAACCATGCAGCTGATCCCACAGATCCTGGCCTGGCAGGATGAATTCGCGCAGATTCGGCGCCAGATCCACCAGCATCCCGAACTTGGCTTCGAGGAACGGATCACCAGCGAATTGGTGGCCGGCTACCTGCGCCAGTGGGGCTATGAAGTTTTCGCGGGCGTCGGCGGTACCGGCGTCGTCGGCGTGCTGTGCAACGGCAGCAGTGCGCGCAGCATCGGTATCCGCGCCGACATGGACGCCCTGCCGATCCAGGAAGAAAGCGGCGTCCCCCATGCCAGCTGCGAAGCCGGCAAGATGCACGCGTGCGGCCATGATGGGCACACCACCATCCTGCTTTGCGCAGCACGCTACCTCGCCGAAACCCGCCGGTTCGACGGCACCCTCAATCTGATCTTCCAACCCGCAGAGGAAACTCTGGGTGGTGCGCGACGCATGATCGAAGACGGCCTGTTCGAGCGCTTCCCCTGCGATGCGGTCTACGCACTGCACAACATGCCGGGACTCCCGGTGGGGGCTTTCCTGACCCAGCCCGGCGCCATGAGCGCGTCGTCCGACGTGGCGACCATCCGCCTGATCGGGGTCGGTGGACACGGCGCCATGCCACACAAGGCCCGCGATCCCATCGTCGCTGCCGCCGAGTTGTTGCTGGCGCTGCAAACCATCGTCGCGCGCAACGTGCCAGCCGGCGAAGTGGCCGTGGTCACCGTCGGCGCCATCCAGGCCGGTGAGGCCCATAACGTGATCCCGGATGTGGCCACGCTGAAGCTCAGCGTTCGCTCCACCCATCCGGATATCCGCAAGCTGCTGCGCCAACGTATCAGCGAGATCAGCCAGGGCGTCGCCCAGGTCCATGGCATCGAGTTGGACCTGGACTACGAAGAGCGCATCGGCGTGCTGATCAATACCCCAGCCGAAACCGCACTGCTGCAACAGGTGGCGCGTGAGCTGGTGGGTGAGGAGGCGGTGCTGACGAGCGTTCCCAGCGGTTATCTCGGCAGCGAGGATTTCGCCTCCATGCTGGAAGTGCGGCCCGGCTGCTACATGGTGCTGGGTAACGGCAACAGCGGGCCGAGCGGCTGCATGGTCCACAACCCCGGCTACGACTTCAACGACGCCGCCATCCCTTTCGGCGCCAGCCTCTGGGCACGCCTGGTGGAAACGAGCCTGAACGAGGCAAACGCATGAACGCCCCTTCCGACAGCAGCCGCCCGCTGGTGGTAGCGCTGCTGATGACCGTGATGGTCATCAGCGTGCTCGACAAGAGCATCTTCGCCTTCGCCGGCCCGCAGATCATCGACGAGCTGAAGCTCTCACCCGAGCAGTTCGGCTTCATCGGCAGCGCATTCTTCTTCCTCTACTCCATTTCCGGCGTGCTGGTGGGCTTCCTCGCCAACCGCCTACCGAGCCGCGGCATCCTCGCCGGCATGTCGGTGGTGTGGATGGCCGCCCAATTGTTGACTGCCCTTTCCAGCAGCCTCTTCGCCCTGGTGGCGAGCCGCATGCTGCTTGGCGCCGGCTGCGGCCCAGGCACCGCGGTAACCCAGCACGCCTGTTTCAAATGGTACGACCGGCGTGAGCGAGTCCTTCCCGCTGCCTTGATCCAGGTGGCGATCATGCTCGGAGCCATCCTCGGCGCACTCTCGCTGCCGCTGCTGATCCAGCACCTGGGCTGGCGCTCCGGCTACCTGATCCTCGCCACCATCGGTCTCGTCTGGCTGGTGCTGTGGTTGATGGTGGGCCGCGAGGGCGGGCACGATGACGCCGAGAACGAACCGGGCCATGGCGCCGTGTCCTACCGCCACCTTTTGCTGAACCGAACTTTCGTCTTCATCACCCTGGCCGGCTTCTGCACCTACCTGCCCACGGCACTGATCTACAGCTGGGTTCCCACGTATCTGCAAAAGGGCCTGCACATGAGCCCAATGCAATCCGGCTACGTGGTAATGGCAGCCACTGTCGGGGTGATCGTCCTCAACCTGGTGGTTTCCGGCCTCTCCCAGCGCGCCCTCAAGCGTGGCGCCAGTGTGCGGGTGGCCATGGCCCTGCCGCCAGTGGTGGCCTGCCTGATCGGTGGCGTCGCCCTCAGCTTGATGGGCTTCTTCGAACAGGGCCTGCTCGCCACGCTAGGCCTCTACCTGCTGGGCGGGATCGTGGTGAACCTGCTGCCCGCCTTCGCCAACTCCATCGTCGCCTACATCGCCCCAGCCCGACAGCGCGGCAGCATGTTGGCCATCCACATCGGCCTGATGACCAGCGCCGGCATGCTCGCCCCCCACGTAGTCGGCCAGGCCATCGGTTGGGAAGGCGGCGATCTGGTCCTCGGCTTCGAGTTGGCCGTCGGCCTGTTCGGTACAGCCCTGCTGGCCGGAGGCCTGCTGGGCCTGTTTCTGATCGACCCCGAGCGCAGCCGCCAGAAACTCGCCGCTCGCGCAGCCCAATCCCCCAACGCCCCGGCCCCGTGCCAGGCCTGAGTCAGGAAATCGCTCCATGTATCAACGTGTCAAAGCCCCGCAGCAGCGGCCCGCCACCCTCGAGTTGCAACCCACCTGGCGCGAGGCCGAGGTCGAAGACGGCTTCTGCGTGGTCGCCGTTGGCGACATCATCATCACCCACGCCATCGCCCAGAAGCTCAAGCGCAAGTCGCCGGAGTTGCTGGCAATCCTCGGCCGGGGCGATGTGGTGGTCGGCAACTACGAAGGCTCGGCCATCGACCTGAAGACCTACGACGGCTACCCGGAAGCCGAGTCCGGCTTCGCCTGGCTGATCAGTGACCCGGACGCCCCGGCGGACCTCGCCGCCCTGGGCTTCAACCTGATGGCCCGCGCCAACAACCATGCCCTGGACTGGGGCGCGGCAGGCATGCGCATGACCAATGAGCTGCTGGATGCCGCCGGCATCGCCCACGCAGGAACCGGCGCCAGTCTCTCCGCCGCTCGCGCCCCGGCCTTCGTCAACACGGACTGCGCGCGGGTGTCACTGATCTCCTACGCAACCACCTTCGAAGCCAATTCACCGGCCAACGATGGCCTCGGCGTGGTGCCGCCGCGTCCCGGCCTGAACCCGCTGCGCACAACGCCCCATCGACTGGTATCGGCCGAAGACTTCGCCGTACTCAAGCGCCTCAATGACCAGGAAGCGTTCCAGGACCATTACCTGCTCAAAGCCCTCTACGGCCAGCACAGTGTGCACCTGGGGATGGCACTGCACTACCGCGTCGACCCAAGCGCCGCGCCGGGCTCCCTGCGCATCCACTACGAGTGCGACAAGCGCGACCAGGCGGACATCCTGCTGAACCTGCGCCAGGCCAAGCAAACCTCCGACTTCACCATCGTCGCCCAGCACACCCACGAGCCGGACAACTTCACCTCCTCAGTGCCCAATTACCTGCCGGCACTGGCCCGCAGCCTGGTGGACAACGGCGCCGACATGCTCTGCGGCCATGGCCCGCACCAGATCCGCGGCATCGAGGTCTACAACGGCAAGCCGCTGCTCTACTCCCTGGGCAATTTCTGCTTCATGGACAACAGCCAGCAGGTGATTGCCCGTGACGAGTGGGAAGAAATGGAATGGATGGCCGCCGAGGCCATCGTCGGCCCCAAGGGCATCACCAACCCGCGCATTTCCACTCCGGCCGAATTCCTCGAGTGGAAGCGCGTGGTGGGCATCTTCAGTGAGCCGATCTGGTTCGAAAGCGTGGTTGCCGAATGCCGCTTCAACGCCGAAGGCCGCCTCAAGGAACTGCTGCTACACCCCATCGAACTGGGCTTCGAAGGACGTGACGCCGAGCGCGGCATTCCGCGCCTGGCCTTCGACAGCGAGGACAACCAGCAGCAGGCACGGCGCATCCTCGAGCGCCTGCAGGTGCTGTCCGCGGAATTCGGTACACGGATCGAGATCGACACCGTGGAGTTCGGCCAACGCATCAGCAGTATTGGCCGGGTGCTGATTCCGACAACCTGATCGACTCGCGCCACATCTGGCGGCCCACCCGGCCTCCGGACGCCCTCCAACCCTGATTCGCTGTCGCCAGGCGCCGGCCACAAGCCGGTGCCCGGGCACGGCTGCGCCCGTGAACGACCAAGGGCGCCTGACCCGGAACCTGAAATGGACCTGACCTGTTTCTCTCGCGATTACGCGGAGGCCCGCGAAAAATTCCTCGAAATCTGCCACCAGCGCCGCCTCACCGTGGAATCCCATAACCACCCGATGCAGGGTCGCGACAATGAGCAACTTGCACTGGATGTGGCCTTCAGTGGCCCGCGCGACGCCACCAACCTGCTGGTGATCAGCAGCGGCTGTCACGGCGTCGAGGGATTCTGCGGCTCGGCGATCCAGATCGACCGTCTGCGCGACGGAGACTGGAACGAGCGCTGCCGGCGCGACAACCTCGCCGTGCTTTACCTACACGCACTCAATCCCTACGGCTTCTCCTGGTTGCGGCGGGTGAACGAAGACAACGTCGACCTGAATCGCAACTTCGTCGACTTCGGCCAACCGCTGGCGGACAACCCCGATTACCGGGCGGTGGCCCCCTGGCTGATGCGGCCGGGGCTGCTGAGCGACTTGCGTCTGGTGGGCTATGCACTGCGTCATGGCAGGAAAAGCCTGCAGGCCGCTATTTCACGGGGCCAGCACAGTGACCCGCATGGCCTGTTCTTCGCCGGCGCCCGCCCAACCTGGAGCAACCTGACCCTGCGCCGGGTACTGCGCGAACACGCTCGCCAGTGCCGGCGTATCGCCTGGATCGACGTGCATACCGGGCTCGGACCACAGGGCGTCGGCGAGCGCATCTACAAAGGCCGCCAGCGTGCCGAAGACATCGCCCGCGCACGCCATTGGTGGGGCGAGCAAGTCACCAACAGCGCCGAAGGCAACTCGGTGTCGGCCCGACTCAACGGCACGCTCGACCAGATGGTGATGAGCGAATGCGCCCAGGCCCAGTACAACGGCCTGACCTTGGAATACGGCACGCTGCCCGGACGCAAGGTCCTCTCCGCACTACGTGCCGAGCAGTGGCTGCAAAACCACCCGAATACCGCTCCGGCGGTCCACCAGCGCATCAAGGAGCGCCTGCGCGGTGCGTTCTATCCGCAGCGGGACGGTTGGAAGCGCGAGGTGCTCGACCAGGCGCGCGAAGTGCTCGACCAGGCCCTGGCCGGGCTGGCCAGCCCCCTGGGTTGATGGCGACTGTAGCCGCCTTCGTGATCGCCCCAGTGGCGAAGGCGGTCACAGCTTCGGCGCATTGACCTTCGACTTACTACCCATCGCGCTTGCGGCCACGTAATCTGGCCACATGCTAGTACTTCGCATAGTCCTTCTCACCCTGCTCGCATGTCTCGGCTCAGCCGCCCTGGCCGAGCCCCTGCGCATTGTCAGCGAACCCTGGGCGCCCTACATATTCGAAGAAGAAGGCCAACTCCGTGGCCTGGATTACGAGGCCAGCGCCATCGTTTTCCAACGCATGGGCATCGAGGTCCAGTGGAGTCTGATGCCCTGGAAGCGCTGCCTGATGGAATTGGAAAACGGTCAGGCCGACGCGGTGCTGGACATCTTTCGCAATCAGGAACGCGAGTCGCAGATGGTCTTCCCCGCAGAACCGCTGTCGGAAGTGGAGTTCGTGCTGTTCTATGCGCGGCAACGACCCTACCCGTTCCAGCGCCTGGCCGATCTTCGGGGCCTGAAGATAGGTGTTTCCCCCGGTTACTGGTACGCCGACCAGGCTTTTCGTACCTCGCCACTGTTCACCCGCGAACCGGCGCCGACCCACGAGGCCAATCTCGGCAAGCTGGTGCGCGATCGGGTCGATCTCGTGGTCAACGACCGCCGCGCCGGCCTATACCTCGTCCACCAGATGGGCCTGGAAACGCAGATCGCCAGTCATCCCAGGGCGATCAGCCGCGACCGCTTGTACCTCGCTTTCCGCCGTCAATCGCAACTGGAAAGCCTGGCCGCGCCCTTCGGCGAAGCACTCAGGCGTTTCAAGCAGGAACCGGCGTACGCACAGCTCGTGGCCCGTTACCGCGAACCGGGCCAGGAAATCTCCAGCAACCGTTGAGCGCCGCGATGGCTGTACATTCTCGAGGAGCTGTTATACTCGGCGCTCCGTCAGGCATACGCCCGGATGCTGAGCCACCCTAGAGCCAGCAGGACCGGTCGGGATCGCGAGCCATCGCTGCGATTCGAGCCAGACAAGATCACCCTTTCGGGCCAGCCCCTAGAACTACACAGGATCTCCCATGTCCTTTGCTTCCCTCGGTCTCTCCGAGGCATTGGTCGGCGCTGTCGAAGCCGCCGGCTACGCCCAGCCCACCCCCGTGCAACAGCGGGCGATTCCCGCCGTGTTGCAAGGTCGCGACCTGATGGTCGCGGCCCAGACTGGCACCGGCAAGACTGCCGGTTTCGCGCTGCCGATTCTCGAGCGCCTGTTCCCCAACGGTCACCCAGACAAATCCCAGCGGCACGGCCCGCGCCAGACGCGTGTACTGGTCCTGACCCCAACCCGCGAACTCGCGGCCCAGGTCCATGACAGCTTCAAGCTCTATGCCCGTGACCTGCATCTGGTCAGCACCTGCATCTTCGGCGGCGTCGGCATGAATCCGCAGATCCAGGCCGTTTCCAAGGGCGTGGACATCCTGGTGGCCTGCCCCGGCCGCCTGCTCGACCTGGTTGGCCAGGGCGCCGTCGACCTCTCCCATGTGGAGATCCTGGTGCTCGACGAAGCCGACCGGATGCTCGACATGGGCTTCATTCACGATGTGAAGAAAGTCCTCGCCAGGCTGCCGTCCAAGCGCCAGAACCTGCTGTTCTCGGCGACCTTCTCGAAAGACATCGTCGACCTCGCCAACAAGCTGCTACACGATCCCGAACGCATTGAAGTGACGCCGCCGAATACCACGGTGGAGCGCATCGAGCAGCGCGTGTTCCACCTGCCAGCCGGCCACAAGCGCGCCTTGCTGGCGCACCTGATCACGGTCGGTGCCTGGGAACAGGTGCTGGTCTTCACCCGCACCAAGCACGGCGCCAACCGCCTGGCCGAGTACCTGACCAAGCACGGTCTGCCCGCCGCGGCGATCCACGGCAACAAGAGCCAGAACGCTCGCACCAAGGCCCTTGCAGACTTCAAGGCCAACGACGTGCGTATCCTGGTGGCGACCGATATCGCTGCCCGCGGCCTGGACATCGACCAACTGCCCCATGTGGTCAACTTCGAACTGCCCAACGTCGAGGAAGACTATGTGCACCGCATCGGCCGTACCGGCCGTGCCGGCCGCAGTGGTGAAGCCATCTCCCTGGTTGCCCCGGACGAAGACAAGCTGCTCAAGGCCATCGAGCGCCTGACCAAGCAGAAGATCCCGGCCGGCGATACCCAGGGCTTTGACCCAGCGACTGTCGAAGCCGAACGCCCCGAAGCCCGGGCGCCGCGCCCCGAGCGCCAGCCGCGCGCCGACAAGCCCAAGCGCGAAGGCAAGCCGCAGCAAGCGTCCCAGGGTCCCAGTGAGGCCAAGGAAGCTGGCGACGACTCCGAAGCCAAGCCGCGCAAGAGCCGCAACCGCCGCAGGGGCAAAGGCAAAAGCCAGGAACAGCAGGGCCAGGGCCAGGAGCAGAAGGCCGCAGCCCCGCAGCAACAACCCAAACAGGCACGTCCGCAACGCCCGCCGCAGCCGGCGGCTGATCGTGACCCTGAAGAATTCCTCGACGACGACGTGGACAACTTCGGCAATCGCGCCGACTACGTCAGCCCCTACCCGCCCAAAGGCCAGAACCAGGGTCGCAATCAGCGCCGTGGCGGCCAGGGCCAGGCTCAAGGCCAAAAACAGGGTCAGAAGCAGGGCCAGGGCCAGGGACAAGCCCAGGGCCGCAGCGGCCAGGGGCGTGGGCAAGGCCAGGGTGAGAACCAGGGCCGGCGCCAAGGAGGTGGTGGTCAGGGCAGCGGCCAGAAGCAACAAGGCCAGAAGCAAGGCCAGCAGCGTCAGGGCAAGCCCGCCAACAAGACTCGCGGCAACGGCCAGCGCCGTGGTGAAGATCAACTGGTATCCCGTGGTCGCGACGAGCCAGCGGTTCAGGATCCTCGCGCCAACAAACCGGCTCCGAAGATCATCATGAAAGAGTCCCGCGCCGACCGTTTCCCAACGCCGGAGCAGTTGGACGAGCTGCAGCAGAGCAACCGCCCGCGCGGTGAGAAACCAGCATTGCTGACCCGCAATCGCTGAGTCCCTCCTGCTCATGAAAACGCCGGCCCAGTGCCGGCGTTTTCGTTTCCGGGGGTTCGTGCATTTTCGGCAGGAGGGGTTTCAACCGCAATGCAGGTCAAAGGCCTGCCTGCACGAATCGGCGGAGCTGCCTCACGTCGATTTCGCGGATGATTTCGCTCCCACAACGCCGGGTATCCGAACGCCCGCACGTCCCATGGTGAGCCGGACAGCAAAACGCCGGCTGTGAGCCGGCGTCCTGATACTGCGGGAAAGCGAGCTTAGGAACGCACACCCTCGAAGGAGATGATCAGCTCGGCTTCCTGGGAGGCCGGGCCGAGGTCCTTCTGGATGGCGAAGTCCTTCAGCTTGATCGTGGTGGTGCCTTCGAAACCGGCACGGTAGCCGCCCCACGGATCGTCGCCCTGGCCAACGAACTTGGCCTTGATCACGACGGGCTTGGTCACGCCGTTCAGGGTCAGGTTGCCGGTCACGTCGGCAGTGCCCTGGCCGGTGGACTTGACCGAGGTCGACTCGAAGGTGGCGGTGGGGTTCTTGCTAACGTTCAGGAAGTCGCCGCTCTTGATGTGCTTGTCACGCTCGGCGTGGTTGGTATCAACGCTGGCGGTCTTCAGGGTGACCTTGATCTTGCTGGCCTCGGGGTTCTTCTCATCGAAGCTGAAGGTGCCGTCGAAATCCTTGAAGGTCCCGTAGATGTAGCTGTAGCCCAGGTGGCCGATCTTGAAGTTGACGAAGGCGTGCTGGCCTTCCTTGTCGATCACGTAGTCGGCGGCCATGGCCTGGCCAGCGAACAGTGCGGCACCGAGGGTCAGGGCAGCGAAGGTTTTCTTCAGCATCGGTGAATCTCCTTGTTGAAAGGTTGCAGCATTATTTGGCGGCGCGTCCGAGCATGCGGGTCAGGGTCGCGTCGCGGTCGATGAAATGGTGCTTGAGAGCGGCCAGGGCGTGTATACCGGCGAAAATCAGCAGGCCCCAGGCAAGGTATTCGTGGATGGCGCCGGCGACATCTTCCTGGTCAGGAATGGCGGTGAGGGTGGCGGGCACTTCGAACAGGCCGAACACGGCAATGCCACGGCCCTCGGCGGTGGAAATCAGGTAACCGGAAATCATCAGGGCGAAGAGGCCGACGTAGAGCACCAGGTGACCGACCTTGGAGCCCAGGCGGGTCATCGGGCCATGGTTGGGCAGTGCCGGCGGCGGCGGGCTGATGAAGCGCCAGGCCAGGCGCGCAACCATCACCAGGAACAGCAGGATGCCGATGCCCTTGTGGATATCAGGAGCGGTCTTGTACCAGCTGCTGTAGTAGTTCAGACCGACCATCCACAGGCCCAGGGCGAACAGACCGACGAAGACGATGGCCACACCCCAATGCAGAAGAACACTGACCAGGCCGAAGCGGGACGGAGAGTTACGCCATTGCATGAAATGAATCCTTGGAAACACAGGCTGGGTGAACGCGACTGATAAAGCCTAGCGGCTAATCTATCGAATTAAAGCGGAAAATTTCGCTTTGAAATATCGAGCAATACGATCATTTATAACGAATGGATCTTTGCAGGATTTTGTCGAAGGAACTGACTGAAAGTTCGTCAGCCGCTGCCGAAAGGCGCGGCGGAGGGGACCGGCGGCGGAAAGACCCGCCGCCAGAGGTGCAACTCAGTTGAACAGGCGGGAGAAGAAGCCCTTCTTCTCTGCCGTGGCAGCCGCCTTGGGCGTCGCTACAGGCTTGGCTTCGGCCACGGTTTCGACCGGACCCACGGCCTTGCCGGCCTTGAGGTCGGCCACCTGGGTGGCGGCGCGCTGGCCGCTGCGCAGGGCCCCTTCTAGGGTCCCTGGATACAGCGCATCGGTATGCTCGCCAGCAAATACCACGCGCCCCAGAGGCTGCTCCCACATGCGCCAGTAGAGGCTGATTTCGCCCGGCCCATAGGCCAGGTAGGCGCCACCGGCCAACGCATCCTTGCCGTAACGACGCAGTTCGAAGCCCTTGAACTGTTCGCGGGCGCCTGGGAAATGCTTGTCGAAGCGGATCAGCACCTGATCGACCATCTGCCGGTCGCCGAAAGCCTGCATCAGGCGGGCGTTGTCGCCGGACAGGTTGATCAGCAGGTTGGCGCCGCCCTTCAGGGCCGGCTCGACCCAGAGCATACCCAGCCCCTGGTCGCTATAGACCTCGCCGGAAAGGCGGCTCTTGCCCCATACCGGTTTCTTGAACTGCAGCAGCATCTGATCGCGCCAGCCGTAGTTGATGTCCTTCAGCGCGCGCAGCTGCAGGGCCGACAGAGAAGGCGTCATGCTGATCTTGCCCAGGGCCGGCAGCGGCACGGCAAGCACGACGTAATCAGCCTGGTAGCCAGCACCGCCGACCTTCACGGTCACGCCGTCCTTCTCCTGCACGATGGCGGAGACGCGGGCGTTGGTCTTGATGGTCTTGATCTGCTTGGCCATGGCCTGGGCCAACCCCTGGCTGCCGCCGGGCAGGCGAGCAGCGCGCATCTCTGTATCCGGCAGGCCACGATAGACGCGCGCCTGCTGGGCGAGGTAAAGCAGCGACAGGCGCGACGGCTCGTCGTAGCGCGAGCGGATGCGCTGATCCACCAGGGCCTTGGCAGTCGGCGGCAGGCTCAGCTTTTCCAGCCAGCGCGCCACGCTAATGGAGTCGAGGGTCTGCAGGGTGTGATTGGCCAGCGGCTTCATCGGATCGTCGATCGAGGCGGCCAGGTCATCCAGGCTCTTGTCGAAACGCTTCAGGCCTTCGACGGTACTGGGCGCTTCCTTGAGCAGGTCGGCCTCGGAGAAGTAGCGACCGTTCACCAGGTAGCCTGGATTGCGCACGTAGTCCGGCGCGGGCACGGCCTTCAGCTTGAACTGGTCGAGGTAACGATACAGGCTCGGCTGCAGCTTGGCGCTACCGACCCACTCGCTGGCGGCCAGGCCAGAGCGCCCGCCGATGCTCGGCTTGGCCTCCAGCACGGTGACCTGCCAGCCCTTCTGCTGCAGCTCGTAGGCCGAGGTCAGGCCCGCCATGCCGCCACCGATGACGATGGCCGTCGGCTGCTTGTCCTTGGCCAGCGCAGTCGCACTCAGCCCTCCCACTATGATCAGCGCCAAGGCGCGCCAGGCTGCTGGCATGAAAATCTCCCCCGGTAAAACAGTGTCGTTCTGAATTGGCGCGCAGGATACGCCAGCCCCGACGGCCCGAACAGACGTGCCTTCCGGGCGGCAGGCAGCGTCCTGCTTGTCCAGGGCGGAGGCATTGCATAGGCTTCGCCGATCGCTACAGGAGAACGACCCATGGGCCTCAATGCCGACTGGATGCAACGCGACCTCGCTGTGCTCTGGCACCCCTGCACCCAGATGAAAGATCACGAACGCTTGCCGGTGGTACCGATCCGCAGGGGCGAAGGCGTCTGGCTGGAGGACTTCGAGGGCAAGCGCTACCTGGATGCCGTCAGCTCCTGGTGGGTGAACGTCTTCGGCCACGCCAACCCACGTATCAACCAGCGCATCAAGGACCAGGTGGACCAGCTGGAGCACGTGATCCTCGCAGGCTTCAGCCACCAGCCGGTGATTGAACTGTCCGAGCGCCTGGTGAAGATCACCCCCAGGGGCCTGGACCGGGTTTTCTATGCCGACAACGGCTCCTCCGGCATCGAAGTGGCGCTGAAGATGAGCTATCACTTCTGGCGCAACCAGGGACTGGAACGCAAGAAGCGCTTCGTCACCCTGACCAACAGCTACCACGGGGAAACCGTTGCGGCGATGTCGGTGGGCGACGTCGCCCTGTTCACCGAAACCTACAAGTCGCTGCTGCTGGACACCCTCAAGGTGCCCAGCCCGGACTGCTTCCTGCGTCCCGACGGCATGGGTTGGGAGGAACACTCACGCGCCATGTTCGCCCACATGGAGCAGGCCCTGGCCGAGCACCATGACGAGGTCGCCGCCGTGATCGTCGAGCCGCTGATCCAAGGCGCCGGCGGGATGCGCATGTACCACCCGGTCTACCTCAAGCTGCTGCGGGAGGCCTGCGACCGCTATGGCGTGCACCTGATCCACGACGAGATCGCCGTCGGTTTCGGCCGCACCGGCACCATGTTCGCCTGCGAGCAGGCCGGTATTGCCCCGGACTTCCTGGTGCTGTCCAAGGCCCTGACAGGTGGTTACCTGCCAATGGCCGCAGTGCTCACCTCCGAGGCCGTGTACCAGGGCTTCTACGACGACTACCAGACCCTGCGAGCGTTCCTCCACTCGCACACCTACACCGGCAACCCGCTGGCTTGCGCCGCCGCCCTGGCCACTCTCGACATCTTCGAGCAGGACCGGGTGATCGAAGCCAACCGCAAGCTGGCGATGCGCATGACCACCGCAACCGCGCACCTGGCGGATCATCCGCACGTGGCAGAAGTGCGCCAGACCGGCATGGTGCTGGCCATCGAGATGGTCCAGGACAAGGCCAGCAAGGCGCCCTTCCCGTGGCAGGAACGCCGGGGACTGAAAGTCTTCCAGCACGCACTGGAGCGCGGCGCCCTGCTGCGCCCGCTGGGCAATGTGGTGTATTTCCTGCCGCCCTACGTGATCACCGAGGAACAGATCGACTTCCTTGCCGAGGTGGCCAGCGAAGGCATCGACATCGCCACCCGCGACTCGGTGAGCGTGCCGGTGGCGGCGGACCTGCACCCAAACCACCGCGATCCGGGCTGATCACCGCCTCTGCGCAGGTTAGGCCGAACTAGACGAGGCCCGACGATCCAGTCTTGAAACTCGATTGTTGGGCTTCGCTGCGCTCAGCACCAACCTACACGGCATCGCCGCCAGGCCTTAAACTGCGCGCCTTGTCCCACCTTTGTCCTAACGCCCATGCGCCTTTCCCGCTTTTTCATCGACGCCCCGCTCTCCCTCGGCCAGCACGAGCTGCCTGAGGCCCAGGCCCACTACATTGGCCGCGTCCTGCGCCTTGCCGCTGGAGATGCCGTACAGCTGTTCGACGGCTCCGGCCAGGAGTACCTCGGCGAACTGATCGAAGTGGGCAAGAAGTCTGTAAGGGTCGATCTGCGCGAGTCCTTCGCCGGTATGACTGAATCGCCTCTGCGGGTGCACCTGGGTCAGGGCCTGTCGCGTGGCGAACGCATGGACTGGGCGATCCAGAAGGCCACTGAACTGGGCGTGGCCGAGATCAGCCCGATCGTCAGCGAACGTTGTGAAGTGCGCCTGAAGGACGAGCGCGCCGACAAGCGCCTCGCCCACTGGCGCCAGATCGCGATCAGCGCCTGCGAGCAATGTGGCCGGTCGGTACTACCGGTTATCCACGCGCCAATCACGCTAGGCGATTGGCAGCGCGACATTCAGGCAGATCTCAAGCTGGTCCTGCACCCGGTAGCCGAGCCCCTGGCCAGCCACGCCAGGCCGGGCAACCTGGCCTTCCTGATTGGCCCCGAGGGCGGGCTTTCCGAGGCTGAGGTGGATGCCGCAAAGGCAGCGGGCTTCCACGCCGCGCGACTGGGGCCACGGGTGCTGCGCACCGAAACGGCACCGGTAGTGGCGCTCAGTGTTGCTCAACAACTCTGGGGTGATTTCTAGCCCCATGCTCTGGCCAGGTTGGTCTGAGCTGCGCGAAGCCCAACGAGCGAAATAGCCGGAGAAATGCTGGGCCCCGTTGCACAAGGACCAACCCACGGCATTCAGCCCCGCTGAATCAGATCAAACCGGCATCGGCCAGCATCTGCTCCAGCGCTACAAGGTCGGGGATCTTCGCCACGTCGGTGCCGATCTGCACCGAATCCAGCTCCAGCGCCGCCAGCGGCGCATTGGCACGGCGCACATCTTCTTCGAGCTTCAGCGAAC
Organism: Pseudomonas sp. DY-1; assembly: GCF_003626975.1. NCBI lineage: Bacteria > Pseudomonadati > Pseudomonadota > Gammaproteobacteria > Pseudomonadales > Pseudomonadaceae > Pseudomonas > Pseudomonas sp. DY-1. The sequence goes on from NZ_CP032616.1 coordinate 3,911,672, forward strand.
GGGGAATACCTTGCAGCAACAAGGCAATGAACTTCACGTGCGGGCGACCGCCGAGGGCGTTGAGCACGGCCACCCGGGCACCTGAACCAACCTTCGCCTCACCACCGGCGGCGGCCTCGAAGGAGAGCAACGGCAGGCGCAGGTCGCGCCACGCCACCTGGCCCAGCAGCCAGGCCGGCAGTCCCGGCGTCGCCTGGGGAGCGCGATAGGGAATGAGTTCGGCCAACGCCACGTTGGGCACCAGCAGGGTACGGTCGGACAGCGGCAGCAGCAGCCCCGTAAGGCTGGCGGAACTGTTTTGGGTGGTAACGGCTTGGCTCATGTGAATTCCTTTAGCTGCACTGTGCGGCCAGATGTTCGACCAGCTTCGCCGCCAGCTCGCGCGGGTCGCCGCTGAAGCTGCTGTAGCCACCTTCGCGCAGACTGTCGGGCATGCTCGAGCAGGCGCAGCTCTCGGCGCTCTGTGTCCAGATCAGTCCACCTTGCCGGCGCAGGTAGGCAGCCGCGGCGCTGCCATCGCTCCCCATGCCGCTGAAGGCGATGACACCGCATTGGGCGCCGTAGTGCTGGGCCAGGTTGAGCATGGCCTGGTCGATGGACGGGCTGTAGGGCTCTGGCCAGGGGCGCTCGCTCACCTGCATCTGGCCGTCTTCGGTGAAATCCAGCTCACGGCTGATGGGCGCCACGACGACCTCGCCGCAGCGCACGGCATCGGCGTTACGAACCTGATTGACGTGCCACTGACTGTGGCGACCCACCGCCTGGGGCAGCGCGCCCTCGAAGCTGGGGTCGATGTGCTGGGCATAGATGAAGCCGATGGGCAGGCCACCGGGCAGGGCATCCAGGAACGCCTTGACCGCAGCCGGCCCGCCGAGGGAGGCGGCCAGCAGCCAAACCTGGCGTGCCGGCTCACCTGCCACCAGCGGTGTATCGGCCAGTGCCCTGGGCAATTCGAGACGCGCAGGACGCTGGGCATCCGCCAGCAGGCTCTCCAGGCTCGGCCCTACCGCCACCGCGGGGTCGCCGACGAGCTTCTTCAGCTTGCCGAACAGGCGCCGCTCCCAGCGCGGGTAGTGCTCGGAATGGCGTTCGGGAGCGTGGCCTTCGCCGAACAGGACCGGGGCGCTGGCATGTTCCAGCAGGCTGTCCACCAGGGGAGAGTCCTCGGACAGGGCCAGGTCCACCAGCCACAGGTCCGCCTCGCAGGCACCGAGGGCTTCGTCATCGAGGCGTGCCGGATCGCTGTTGAGTACGACCTGGTAGCCATTGCCGGTCAGAGCCTGCTGCAGCACATGGCGCTGCAGCGAAGTGTCGGCGAGCACGGCGATCCGTGCGGAAGTCTTCTCTGTCATGTCCGTTTGACCAGATGCTGGATGGATTCGAGCAGCAGCGATTCCTGGTAGGGCTTGCCCAGGTAGTCGTTGACGCCGATGGCCATGGCGCGCTCACGGTGTTTCTCACCGGTACGCGAGGTGATCATGATGATCGGCAGGTCCTTCAGGCGTTCGTCGTGGCGGACCAGGGTCGCCACCTCGAAGCCATCCATGCGAGGCATCTCGATGTCCAGCAGCATGATGTCCGGACGCTGCTCCTGCAGCAGGGCGATGGCGTCCACCCCGTCCTTGGCGGTGAGTACGTTCATACCGTTGCGCTCCAGCAGGCGGCTGGTGACCTTGCGTACGGTCACCGAGTCGTCCACCACCATCACCAGCGGCGGACGTTCCAGATCCACCTCTGCCGGCAGGACTGTGGCGCTGGCCGAACGCAGTTGCGGCTGCACCAGGTGAGCGTGGCGCGTACGAATGGTCGCCAGCAGATCGAGGATCACGACCACGCGGCCATCACCGAGGATGGTGGCACCGGAGATACCGTGGACGCCGGCGAACTGCGGGCCGAGGCTCTTCACCACGATTTCGCGGGACCCCACAAGGGCGTCTACCTGCACGGCCACGGCGTGTTCGGAAGAGCGCACCAGAATCACCGGCAACGGCAGGCTCTGGCCCACCAGCTTGGGTTGCTGGCCGTTGTCCAGCAGGTCGCCTAGGTACTTCAGCTCGTAGTTCTGCCCGGCGTACTCGAAACGAGGCGCATCGGGCTGGTAGTAGGTTTCCAGCTCGTAGGGCGAAACACGCACGATGCCTTCGATGGTGTTCAGCGGGATTGCATAGAGGTCTTCGCCGGAAAGCACCATCAGCGCACGGTTCACCGACACGGTGAACGGAAGGCGGATAAGGAAGCGGCTACCCTCGCCCGGGATCGAGTCGATGCTCATGGTGCCACCGAGCTGCTTCACCTCGGAGTGCACCACGTCCATGCCGACGCCACGGCCGGAAATCTGGGTGACCTTGTCGGCCGTGGAGAAACCCGGTTCGAGGATGAACTGCAGCACTTCGTGGTCCGACAGGTCGGACTCCACGTCCATCATGCCGCGCTCGATCGCCTTGCGACGCACAGCTTCGAGCTTGATGCCGGCGCCGTCGTCAGCCAGGGTGAGGACAATGTCGCCACCCTCGCGGCCGAGATTCAGGCGGATGGTACCGCTCTCCGGCTTGCCGGCGGCGCGGCGCGCCTCGGCACTCTCGACGCCATGGTCGACCGCGTTGCGCAGCATGTGTTCCAGCGGCGCCACCATGCGTTCCAGCACGGTACGGTCCATCTCGCCTTCAGCGTTGCCGACGACGAATTCCACCTGCTTGTCGAGTTCGCTGGCCACTTGCCGGACGATACGGCGCAGACGGGGTACGAGGCGGTCGAAGGGCACCATGCGCGTACGCATCAGGCCTTCCTGCAACTCGGTGTTCACCCGCGCCTGTTGCAGCAGCAGGGTTTCCGCATCGCGGTTTTTCGCCGCCAGGGTTTCCTTGAGGTCGAGCAAGTCGGACGCGGACTCGAACAGCGCTCGCGACAGCTGTTGCAGCTGCGAGTGACGGTCCATTTCCAGCGGGTCGAAATCCTCGTAGCCAGCACGCTCGGCTTCTGCCTGGTAGCGGCTGAGAATCTGCGCCTGGGTCTCGGTGTCGAGACGGCGCAACTGGTCACGCACCCGCTCGATGGTGGACTCCATCTCGCTCAAGGTGAAGCTGAAGTCGCTGACTTGCTGTTCCACCCGGCCACGGAAGATGGAGGTCTCACCCGCCAGGTTGACCAGGCCTTCGAGCAGTTCGGCAGGTACCTTCACCAGCTCCTGAGGCGCGCGACGCGCGGCGGCCTCCTGTGCGGCTTCACGGGCACGGTGAACGAACGGCAACACTCGTTCTTCACCGACCACCAGAGGCTGAACGCTGGCGGCGACGATTGGCGCGACCAATTGGGGCACTTCCGGCTGGCTCGATACGTGCGGCGGCGCCAGGTCTTCGGCGATGCTCTGATCGAGTTGCTGGCGCAGGTCTTCCAGCTCGGCCTGCAGACCTTCGTATCCCGATTGCACATCGAGGAACAGGCTTTCCGGCCAGGGTGCGCCCTGTTGCTGGGCCTCGACCAGGTGTTGTTCGAGATCGTGGGTGAGGTCGCCCAGGCGCTTCTGTCCGGCCAGCCGCGCACCGCCCTTGAGCGTGTGCAGCACGCGCAGAATCTCTTCCACATGGGCGCCGTCTTCGCGCGACTCCTCCCAGCGGCCGATAGCGGTTTCCATGGCCTCCAAGAGGTCGTCGGCCTCTTCCAGGAAGATGTCGAGGATATCTGCCTCGGCCACGGCTTCCAGGTCATCCGCGGCGGCAGGCTGCAGATGCACGGCACTCGGTACGCTCAACTGTTCGCTGGGATTGGTGCGCCAGCGCTGGATGGCGTCGATCAGTGCCTGCCCACCAGGCAAGGGGCGGCGTGCGCGCACCGCGTCGAGCATTTCGCTCAGACGGTCCTGGCAGGCCTGCAACAGACCGAACAGGGCCGGGCTGGCCCGCAGGCGACCGCCGCAAAGGCCTTCGTAGAGGAATTCCAGTTCATGGGCAAGGTCGCCGATGGGTCCGATCTCGGCCATCCGCGCACCGCCCTTGAGGGTGTGCAGGTCCCGTTGCAGGGACTCGACTTCCAGGCTGTTGTCCGGGTCCTCGATCCAGCGCTGCAGGGCGGCACCGGCACTGTCGAGGATGTCGAAACCCTCCTCGAGGAAGATTTCCACCAACTCCGGGTCCTGGTCGCTATCGAAGGGCTGGGGGGCGCTATAGGCGGCCGGCTCTTCAGCAACGCGCATTTCCAGCAACTCGGACAGGGACGTTTCGTCCATGACCTGGGTGGCTACATCCAGCTCCGACTCTTCAAGCTCTTCGTTGGCGGCTGCCAACGGCTCGCCCGGACCAGCGGCGTCTTCGTCGTCGAAATCCTGCTCGTCGAAGGCTTCGGCTTCGGGTAACGGCTGCACTACAGCGGCGGACAGGCTCTGCGCACCACCCTGGCGAAAGCCCCGGATGTCCTGGATCAACTGCAGCGGATCGGTCAGGGCGCGGCGGGCCTGGAGCTGTTCCAGCAGCGAAGCGAGGCAGTCGTGGCTCTTCTGCAGCAGTTCGGCCAGGCGCGGCGAATGGCTGTAGCGGCGGTCCACCAGACCTTCGTAGAGGGATTCCAGTTCGTGGGCGAGATCGCCGATGGGGCGGATCTCAGCCATGCGCGCACCGCCCTTGAGAGTGTGCAGGTCACGCTGCAGGGCCAGCAGGGCCGGTTTATTGTCCGGCTCACCGAGCCAGCGTTCCAAGGCCTTGCCGGCACTATCGAGGATGTCCACTGCCTCTTCGAGGAAGATCGACACCATCTCTTCGTCCAGGGCAGCCGGAACCTCATCCAGTGGCTCGGTCTCGGGCGCCTGTTCGGGATCGAAGGACGCCAGCTCGGGCAATGCCACTTCCTGCAGGGCCAGCGGCGCTTCCACCAGTTCGGGCAGCGGCGGGATGTCGTCGACGCGCGCCCAATCGGCGGCGTCCGCGTCCAGCTCCTCGATCTCCAGATCGGGGATGCCAGGCTCCAGCAGCGCCAAGGCCGTCGGGTCGACCACGTCCTGCAGCAGGGTGCGCAGGGCCTGGGCACGCTCCGGCTGGGGCGTGACCTCCAGCGCTGCAGCGACCTGGTCCATCATGCCGATCAGGGCCTCGTGGGCAGCATCGGCTTCGCTGAAGAAGCGCTCGCTGACCGGCAGGCTGCCTTCGTCGACAGCGCCGTAGACATCCAGCAGGGCCTCGCAGAGTTCTTCGATCTGCGGCAGCTCGGCCATCTCGGCACCACGGCCGAGCGTATTCAGTTCTTCCAGCAGCGCGCCCAGTTCCTGGCGCTCGGCCGGGTGCTCACGCCAACGCCGCAGCAGATCTTCGGCGTCCAGCAGGATGTCCATGCCTTCCGCGAGGAACAGGGAGATCATCTGCGGATCGCGAGTCTCGCCCTTGTCATCACGGCGAGCGGCGCTGGCCGCGTCCAATCGGTCCTGATGCAGCTTCTGGATGCGCTCCAGCAGTTCATTGGTGCCGGGAATCGCCGCCAACGGCGTGCTGTCGAGCTGGGCCACGCCCTGATGCAGGAGGTTCAGCGCCTCGCGCAGCAGTTCGGCCTCGGAAAGGTCGATGCTGAGCAGGTTGGTCTTGTATTCCTTGGCCAGTTTTTCCAGCGGCGTGGCGATCTCGGCGATCGGCAGGATGCCCGCCATGTGCGCGCTGCCCTTGAGGGTGTGCAGGGCACGCTGGAGGTCATCGTTGATGGTCTGTGGCAATTCGTGGTCGCAGGCCTTGATGAAGCCGGCGAGGGTTTCCAGGTGCAGTTCCGCCTCGTTACGGAAGATTTCCAGCAGTTGCGGGTCCAGCGCCTCGCCGGACTCGGTGATGACCGGAGCATGCGGCTCGCCCACGGGCTCGATGGCCTGATCTGAACCCGGGGCTTCAGATTTTGGGAGGAGTTGCCCCTTGGCCAGGGCGTGAGCCGTGGCGGCCAACTGGTCGACGTCATCACGCTGGCGCTGGGCCTTGCCGGCGTAGTCCTCGACCAAGGCGGGAAGCAGGTCGACCACATCCTGGACCACCTGGTAGACCGGCTCACTGGTCTCGATGCTGCGATCCAGCACGCGGTTGAGCAGGTTCTCCACCGACCAGGACAGTTCGCCAATGACCAGTGCACGCACCATGCGTCCACTGCCCTTGAGGGTGTGGAAGGCGCGGCGCACTTCGCCCAGGGCGTCACGGTCATTGCTATCGGCACGCCAGCGCGGCAGGTACTCGGCCAGGGTCTCCAGCACTTCGCCGGCTTCTTCGATAAAGACTTCCTGCAGCTCGTCGTCCACGGGTTCTTCGTCGGCTGGCGGTGGCAGCAGACTCGGCGGCACCTCGCGGGCCGGCGGATTGAAGGCGGGCACCGGGGCTGCCATGACTTCGGCCAGCGACAGCGGCCGTTCCGCAGGCTCTTGCACCGGCGCTTCCTCCGGTGCGCTGGGCAACTCCACTTCCGGCAGGCCAAGTTCGGCGAGGGCGGCTTCGTCCCACTCCAGCGGAGCCGGCAGGTCCTCCAGGTTCATGGCTTCCAGCTCGACTACCGGTTCGGCGTCGGGCAGGGTATCCAACTCGTCGAAGTCCAGGCTCGGCAGCGCCTCGAGGTCGGCTTGCGGCATTTCCAGCGCCGGCTGATCACCAGGCAGGGCCGGCGGGAGTTCTTCCAGGTCGGCGAGGTCGAAGCTCGGCAACGGCTGGTTCTCGTCGAACTCCAGCGGCGTGTCGAGGCTGAAGTCGAGCAGTTCGCCGTCCTCCGCCAGCGGCTCCTCGGCCAAGGCGGGCAGGCTGTCCAGCTCGGCCAGATCAAGGCTGGGCAGGACCTCGTCACCCTTTATCGGCTCGAGTTCCAGGCTCGCAACGGCCTCGGGCTCCAGCGGAGTGTCCAGGCTGAGTTCGATGGTATCAGCCGCCTGCTCGGCCTCCAGCGCGTCCAGACTCCAATCGTCTTCGGAGAGCAGCAGTTCGCTTTCGGCAGTAGGTAGCTCGGCCGAAAGCTCCAGGGGAGCATCCAGGCTCAAGTCGATGCTTTCGGCGGCAGGTTCGGTCTCCAGCTCGCCCAGGCTCCAGTTGTCATCAGAGACCAGCAGTTCGCTCTCGGCGACCGGAACTTCAGCAGCAGCCAGTTCCAGCGGCGCGTCCAGGCCGAGGTCGATAGCTTTGGCGGCCGGCTCTGCCTCAGGGTCGTCCAGGCTCCAGCTATCATTGGATGCGGTCAGTTCACTTGCAGCAGTTGGCGTTTCAGTCGCAGCAGCCAATTCCAGCGGTGCGTCCAGGCTGAGATCGATGCTATCGGCGGCCGGCTCGGCCTCAAGCTCTCCCAGGCTCCAGTTGTCATCGGAAACCAGCATTTCGCTCTCGACGGCCGATGTTGCGGCATCGCCAAGCGGTTCGGGTTCTACATCCAGGCCGAGGTCGACGCCATCGGCGGCCGGCACGAACGAGAATGCCTCGGGCATCACCGCTTCCGGCTCGTCTTCAGGATCAAGATGCTGGTGCAACTCCGACTCTTCGGCCGCCAGCACTTCGATTTCCTGAAGCGGATTGACCAGGGGGGCCGGGGCCTCGTCCTCATCCACCCGATCGAGGATGGATGGCTTTTCCTTCAACGGGTAACCCAGGGATTCCAGGCTTTCCTCGGCCACGTCGAGGATCAGGTCGCCCTGGGCAGCATGGTCCTCGGATAGGCGTTCGAGGTAGTACTCCACGCTGGTGATGGCATCGGCCAGGGTATCCAGGCTCTGCCAGTTGGGCACGGCCTTGCGGGCCAGCAGCTGTTCCTGGATGTAGCGGTTGCAGGCTTCCAGCAGGGCGGCGGCGCGCGGTAGCGGAATCATCGCCAGACCGCCTCGCGCCTGGGTCAGCAGCTCCGGGACGCGAGCCAGGTGCTCATGGTTCCACTGCGAAGCGATGAACTCGATAATCGCGTCCTTGGCCTGTTCCAGGCCATTGCGCGCCTCCTTGATGACCAATTGGTGAATCTGCGCCACGTCGGTGGTGGGCAGGTGGCTTTCTTCCGCAGTGCCTTCGTCCGCCGGACCGACCATGCCGGCCAGGGTGGCTTCGACGTAGAGCAGCGCGCCGGCGACATCCATCAGTACCGCGTCGCTGGGCTCACGCTGGCCAAGCGACAGGCCGTGAATAACGTCGATCTGATCGAGGATGACCTTGCGCGGCTGGCCGAAGCCCAGCACCGCCAGGGTGTCGGCGATCTGCTTGAGCGGCGGCAGCAGGGAGTCCAGTTCGGCGACCCCACTGCGGTCGCTGCGAACGAAGAGGTCGAGGCTGTCCTTGACCCGCACCAGCTCCTCACAGAGCGCAGTAACCACTGAGCGCATGGCATCGCGGTCGGGGCCGGCAAGGCGGGCGCGTTCCTCGTCTACCACGGCGGTGTCGGGCAGGGCTTCATCGAGGCGATAGCGCTCCTTCAGGGCGCGGATACGCGGCGACTGGGCCGGAGCCTTGGCGATATAGAACAGCAGGTTTTTCACCAGGTCTTCCGGAGCGGCCTGGTTGAAACCATCGGCGCCCTGTTCAAGCAGGCGCTTGAGCTCCTTGTCCACTTGGCGCAGCAGGTTGCGCACCGAGGAACCGTTGACCACCGAGCCATTGGCCAGGCCTTCCACCAGGCCCGAGGCGATCTGCCAGAGTGGGCCGAGAGGCGCGTCCTGGCAGAGTGATTCGAGGCGCGCGAACACTCGCGCCATGTAGCCGAGGTTGGCGGCCAGGTCCTGGTTGCGGATTACACCGACCAGGGCGGTTTGCAGCATCTGCCGCAGCTTGCGCAGGAGGACCGGTAGTTCGGCAGTACGCATGCGCGCCAAGGTGTCCATCGACAGCGCAGGCAGCATGCTGGAAAGGTCCGGCGCGAACAGACTGGTTTCCGAGAGCAGGTTGTCGCCGCGGGCGGCACGCAGGTCGTTGAGCAGCGGGAGCAGGACCATCGGCAAGTCACGACGGGCGCTCTGGATGCGGTCCAGGTAGGGAGGCAGCTGCAGGATGGCCTGCATCAGCACTTCCAGGGCCTCGCCCCGGTTGGCCGCTCGGCCTTCCATCAGCGCCTGGGCCAGTCGCTCCATTTCCTCGGCGAGCAGGGCCGCGCCATAGAACTCGACCATCTGCAGCGTGCCCTGGACCTGGTGGATATAGGTCAGGCAGAAACGCATGCGCGTCGGGTCCTGCGGGTTCTCGACGAAGGCCTCGAGGGCCTGCCGTGCCTGCTTCAGGGTTTCCGCGATCTCGCCCTTTACCCACTCGAGGGCAACGTAGTCGTGCCGATCAGTCATAGCCGTCTGCTATCCCTTCCGGGTGAATGCCAGAACCTGTTCATTGGCCACCGGCTCAAGGTCCGGATGTTGCCAACCTAATACTTCGCCCACGCCCAGCACCATCAGGCCTCCCGGCGCCAGGCTCTCGGCCAGGCGATTGAGAATTTCCCGACGGCGCCAGCGGCGGAAGTAGATCAACAGGTTCTGACAGAAAATTACGTCCATGCCGGACATTGGCGCCTTGGCCAGTTCCAGCACATTGAGCCGGGCACAGCACACCCGTGCGGCCAAGCTCGGCACTATCTTGTAGCGACCATCGTCCTGGGCCTGGAAATAGCGCTCGGTAAGCGCTTTTTCCAGTTGTTCCAGGCGGCGGGCGCCATACAGGCCCTCACGGGCCTTGGCCAGGGCATTGAGGCTGATGTCGGTGCCGGTGACGCCGAAATACTCCGGCTGCTCGGTGCCGCCCAGCGCCTCGGCCGCCACCATGGCCAGGGAATAGGGTTCTTCACCGCTGGAGCAACCCACGCTCCAGATCTCCAGGGGCCTTGCCAAGCCACCTTCGACACGCCCACGCAGGTAATTCGCAAGCAGTTCGAAGGATGCCGGGTGGCGGAAGAATCGAGTCTCCTGCACGGTCAGGCGATCCAGCAGGGTCGACCATTCCACCGCGCCACGCGGCCCGTCGGTGACCTGGCGGTAATAGCTGGCGTAGTCCTGGACCCCCAGCTCGCGCATGCGCGCGCTGAGATTGGCCTGGAGGAAGGACCGACGCTGGTCGCTGACCACCACGCCGGTGCGTTCCTCGAGTAGCTTCTGCCAGTCGTGAAACTCGGCTGTCGTCATGTCGGCCAGGGGTTTCAAGGCCCAGACGCCGCCCGACTGCATGCTGTCGTGCCCTTGATTCATGGCCATCGTGCCGCGACCTCAGGCCGCGGCGCCTCCCCTGGTCAGGCTATGTCCTGAGCGTCCGGCAGCTTGAAGCCGGAAACCGACTTGCGCATCTCGCTCGCCATCTTCGCCAGGTTGCCGATGCTCTTCGCGGTGGCGGTGGTACCGGCAGAGGTCTGCGAGGTGATCTCCTGAATCACGTTCATGGTGTTGGAGATATGGCCGGCGGAGGACGCTTGCTGACGAGCGGCGTTGGAGATGTTCTGGATGAGCGCCGCGAGGGTCTTGGATACCTTCTCGATCTCTTCCAGAGCCACACCGGCGTCCTGGGCCAGGCGAGCACCACGGACCACTTCGGAAGTGGTCTGCTCCATGGAGATAACCGCTTCGTTGGTGTCGGTCTGAATGGTCTTCACCAGCGCCTCGATCTGCTTGGTCGCGGCGGAGGAACGTTCTGCGAGGCGCTGTACCTCGTCCGCTACCACGGCGAAGCCGCGGCCCGCGTCACCGGCCATGGACGCCTGGATCGCAGCGTTAAGGGCGAGGATGTTGGTCTGGTCGGCGATGTCGTTGATCAGGCTCACGATGTCACCGATCTCCTGGGACGATTCACCGAGGCGTTTGATCCGCTTCGAGGTGTCCTGGATCTGCTCACGGATGTTGTCCATGCCGGTGATGGTGTTGTGCACCACTTCGTTGCCCTTGTTGGCGATGGCTACGGAGCGTTCCGCTACCGCCGAGGACTCGGAGGCGTTCGCCGATACCTGGTCAATGGACACGGCCATCTCGTTGATCGCGGCAGAGGCGCCGGCAATTTCCTGGGCCTGGTGCTCGGAAGCCTCGGCCAGGTGCATGGCGGTGGCCTGGGTTTCCTGGGCGGCGGCGGCCACCTGCACGGCAGTCAGGTTGATGGTTTCAACCAGCTCGCGGAGCTGGTCGATGGAGTAGTTGATGGAGTCCGCAATCGCACCGGTGAAGTCCTCGGTCACGGTCGCTGCCACGGTCAGGTCACCGTCGGCGAGGTCGGCAATTTCGTCGAGCAGACGCAGAATCGCCGCCTGGTTACGTTCGTTCTTCGCGGCGGTTTCGGCCAGTCGGCTACGGGTGCTCTGTACCATCACCAGGCCGATGAGGATGATCGCGCCCAGTGCGAGGGCGCCCAGCACGTAACCGGCCAGGGTGTTCAGGCCACGGCCATTGGCCAGGTTCTCGAAGCCGGTGGTCAGGGCGGACGCCTTGTCCAGCAGGGTCTGGGAGCCAGTGAAGATGGTGTTGGCGGATTCACGAACCTGGAAGAGTTCCGGCGAGGTCTCGAGGATCTCGTCCACCGAACCAGAAACGAATTCGAAGAGTTCGGAAATCTCCTGCAGGCGCTCCAGCGCCTCGGTGTTGGTGACCTTGGAGATATCCATCGCCGCGTTGCCTTCGAGCATCGCGTTCAGTACGCGGCCGAACAGGCTGGCGTCACGACCGAACATGTCGGCGGCCTGCACCGAATCTTCGTCACCGGCCAGAACCTTGTTCACCGAACCCAGGATACGTTCTGCCAGCAGCGACTGGCGTTGGGCCACGGAAACCTGGCTGGCGGGCGCGCCGCTTTCGAGGAGGATGTCCACGACTTCCTCGTACTCGACCTGCAGCTGCGGAATGGTTTCTGCAAGGGTGGCGGCTACCTGGTGCAGGGACAGTACGGTCTGTTCGCTGGCCAGGATGGCGTCGGCGTTCTTGCGCAGGCTGTCCCAATCCTTCTGCACCGTATCCACTTCGCCCTTCACGGCAACAGGTGCGGCAGGCAGGCCGGTAGAGGCGTCGCCCTTGACCAGGAAATTCCAGCGCTTCTCGAAGTCGTTACGCGCGTCTTTCAACAGAGCGAAGGCCTCGGCCTTGCCCGCCGCGGCCTCGGTGGAGTTCTTGGCGATACGCTGGGACAGCACGCGCAGCTCGCCTGCGTGGCTGATGTATTCCTTGTCGTAGTTCGCCTGGGTGTTGAGGTACGCGAAGTTCGCGAACAGCAGCACGATGGCGATGATCAGGACCACGAAGAGTCCAGCGATCAGCGACGTACTGCGCACCCCTGAAAACAGATTGCCTGCGTTTAGTCTTTTCATTATCGGGCCCCCGCCTGGACCAACCACTTTATTCCCATGTAACGCCAAAGGGCCGGCAAAGCCGGCCCAACCTTGAAGTCACGGCCCCGGGGTTCTGCCTCTGGGACCGATACAGGGCGCTGGGCGCCCTGCGTAATAACTAGACAGCTACCTCGAGGAACTCCTGGTGCTGTGCGAGTGCGTGCGGGCTGAATACCAGCCAGGGCTGCTCGCGATGGAAAACACCATGGATGAAGGGCTGGATACTGGCCTCCAGGGGAGGCAACTCCTCGCTGAAGGAATCCACCAGGAAATGCTGCATGCCGAAGACTTCGTCGACGATCAGCCCGGCGAAGATCTCCTGGTGGTCCACCACCAGGACGCGGCGCTGCTTGCGCAGGGGCGACAACTCGCTGCCGAAGAAACCGCATAGATCCATGACCGGCAACAGGCGTCCGCGCACGTTGGAAACGCCCTTGACCCAGGTCTTCACACCGGGAAGCGAAGTGTGGCGCGGCTCGTGCAGCACTTCACTGACCTCGCCCATAGGCGCCACGAACAGGCGCTCGCCCATTCGGAAACCAATGCCGCTCCAGCTCTGCACCACCTGCTGTTGCGCAGGCAGGCCCGCCGCCAGCGCGCGACAGCGCTGGTCGATTTCGAACAGGAGCTGGAAGGGAGTCTGCGAATCCGACATGACGACCGGCCTTGGCCTTTTTCTAATAATTATCTTGCAGGGACCGGCTCGGCATTCAACCGGCCAGTACTGCGCTCAGGGTCTTGATCAGGGTGTCTTCTTCAATCGGTTTGGTCAGGTAATCCTTGGCGCCCTGACGCTTGCCCCAGACCTTGTCGGTCTCTTGGTCCTTGGTGGTAACGATGATCACCGGGATGTGGCTGGTTTCGGCGTCCTTGGTCAGCTGACGGGTCGCCTGGAAACCATTGAGGCCGGGCATCACGATGTCCATCAGGACGGCATCCGGCTTCTCCTGGCGGGCCAGGGCCACGCCATCGGCGCCATTCTCGGCCTTGAGTACCTGGTGACCGTGCTTCTCGAGCATGGCGGTCAACTTGTACATCTCGGTAGGCGAGTCATCAACAATCAGAATTCGAGCCATGGTGTTCCCCATACGGAAAGGCTTCACCGGCCATAAGGCCGGACTTCAGGAGGCTTGCTCCACCGGGGTGAAATCGGGGACGTGAGTCTTGATCGCGCCGAGCAGCTCTTCCTTGCTGAAAGGCTTGGTGAGGTACTGATCGGAACCGACGATGCGACCCTTGGCCTTGTCGAACAGGCCGTCCTTGGAGGACAGCATGATCACCGGGGTGGATTTGAAAGCACTGTTGTTCTTGATCAGGGCGCAGGTCTGATAACCGTCCAGGCGCGGCATCATGATGTCGACGAAGATGATGTTCGGGTGGGAATCGGCGATCTTGGCCAAGGCGTCGAAACCATCAACTGCAGTGATGACCTCGCACCCCACTTTCTTGAGCAGAGTCTCGGCTGTGCGACGAATCGTTTTCGAATCGTCGATCACCATGACCTTCAAACCCTCGGAATGCTGTTCCATGTTCGCCCTACCATCGCCTCGGTGAGTCGTTATTCTGCTTTATATATGTGCCTGAGGCCCTACAACCGACGGGCTGCGACCCAATCGTCGGGCATTTTTAGCACAGTCTCCAGACGCAAGCTACACGGCGTCCGCATCTGCCTCACCTCCCCTGTCGAGGAAGGTTTTTCCCTTGACCGCAATCAATGCCGGCGCCACCCTGAGCGCCTTATCCAACCGGCCCGCCTGCCTTGGCGCGCCCCTTGAAACCTGTTGCGGAGACCCCCCCATGAGCGTTCGCCTCGGGATCGTCATGGACCCCATTGCGCAAATCTCCTTCAAGAAGGACAGCTCCCTGGCCATGCTACTGGCCGCCCAGGAGCGCGGCTGGTCGCTGTTCTATATGGAGCAGCAGGACCTATACCAGAAAAACGGTGAAGCTCGCGCGCGCATGCGCCCACTGAAAGTTTTCCTCGACCCCGAACACTGGTTCGAACAGGAGGCCGAGGCTGACACCCCGCTTGCCGAGCTGGACGTGATCCTGATGCGCAAGGACCCGCCCTTCGACAACGAGTTCGTCTACTCCACCTACCTGCTGGAACAAGCCGAGCGGGCCGGCGTGCTGGTGGTGAACCGCCCGCAGAGCCTTCGCGACTGCAACGAGAAGTTCTTCGCCACCCTGTTCCCCGAGTACACGCCGCCAACCGTGGTCAGCCGACGAGCGGACATTCTGCGCGAGTTTGCCGAAGAACAGCGTGACATCATTCTCAAACCCCTGGATGGCATGGGTGGTTCCTCGATTTTCCGTCACCGCGCCGGAGACCCGAATCTCTCGGTGATCCTGGAAACCCTGACCGCCCACGGTAGCCAGCAGATCATGGCGCAGGGCTACCTGCCGGCGATCAAGGACGGCGACAAGCGCATTCTGATGATTGACGGCGAGCCGGTGCCCTACTGCCTGGCGCGCATTCCGGCTGCCGGCGAAACCCGCGGCAACCTGGCCGCAGGCGGTCGTGGCGAGGCCCGTCCGCTGACCGACCGCGACCGCGAGATCGCCACCGCTGTCGGCCCGACCCTGCGGGAGAAAGGCCTGCTGTTCGTCGGCCTGGACGTGATCGGCGAGCACCTCACGGAGATCAACGTCACCAGCCCCACCTGCATTCGCGAGATCGACAAGGCCTACGACACACGCATCGGCGAACGATTGATGGATGCGATCGCCCGCAAGCTCGAGGCGCGGAGTGCTTCATAGACTTTTATGCGGACGCTCGGCAGACTGCGCCGCTATCTGAAGCAAGCTGACTGTCGATGAACGCAGCCGTGAATACCTCCACCGAACTGTCCGCCGGCGTCCGCCCGGCGGATCGGTTGGGCTTTACCCTGTTCCTCGCCGCCGTGTTGCACGTCGCGCTGATTCTCGGCGTCGGTTTTACCGTTGCCGACCCGCAGCAAATCAGCAAGACCCTGGAAATCACCCTCGCGACTTTCAAGAGCGAAGAGAAGCCGAAGAAAGCCGACTTCCTCGCCCAGGCCAACCAGCAGGGCAGCGGGACGCTGGAGCACAAGGCCAAGCCGAAGACCACCGAGCAGGCGCCGTTCCAGGACAAGGAAATCCGCAAGACGACGCCACCTGCCGCCCCGCCCCAGGCCCCAAAGAAAGAAGCCCAAAAGGCAGCGGTGGCAACCAAGAGCCCGCAGCAGCAGAAGACCACGGTCAAGCGTGAGCAGACCAAGCCACAACCCGACAGTACGCCGGCACCATCCTTCGACAGCTCACAGCTGTCCGCCGAAATCGCCAGCCTCGAAGCGGAACTGGACAAGGAGCGCCAGCTCTATGCCAAGCGCCCACGCATCCACCGCCTCAACGCGGCCTCGACCATGCGCGACAAGGGCGCCTGGTACAAGGAGGAGTGGCGCAAGAAGATCGAGCGCGTCGGCAACCTCAATTATCCGGAAGAAGCCCGCCGCCAGCGCATCTACGGCAACCTTCGACTCCTGGTTTCAATCAACCGCGACGGCACTCTCTACGAAGTGCAGGTGCTGGAATCATCCGGCCAGACGGTACTGGACCAGGGTGCCATGCGCATCGTGCGCCTCGCGGCGCCCTTCGCGCCTTTCACCGGCGACCTGGCGGACATCGATCGCCTGGAAATCATTCGCACCTGGCGTTTCGAGCGCGGCGACCGCCTGTCGAGCAATTGAGAGCGGCAACTGCGTCTAGGCTCTAGGCTTCTATTCAGCGCCCCGCGACACAGGCGCTCACGCCTCAGCCTTGCCGCTTGAAGCCTGCCGTCTTAAGCCTGAAACTAGCCGACATGAAAAGCGCACCGAGCTACCTCAAGCACCACTTCCTGATCGCCATGCCGCACATGGCCGATCCGAACTTCGCCCAGACCGTCACCTACCTGGTGGAACACAACGAGCAGGGTGCGATGGGCCTGGTGATCAACCGCCCCAACGGCCTCAGCCTGAGCGATGTGCTCGAACAGCTGCGCCCGGAATTCACCCCGCCAGCACGTTGCCAGGGCCTGCCGATCTACGCCGGCGGCCCGGTACAGACTGACCGCGGATTCGTCCTGCATCCGAGCGGCCACAGCTTCCAGGCCACCCTGGAACTCGGCGAACTGGCACTTTCCACTTCCCAGGACGTTCTCTTCGCCATCGCCGATGGCGGCGGCCCGCAGAAGTGCCTGGTCGCGCTCGGATATGCCGGCTGGGACGCCGGCCAGCTGGAAGCTGAGCTCAGCGACAACGCCTGGCTGACCTGCCCAGCCGACCAGGCCATCCTCTTCGACACTCCGTCTGAACAGCGCCTGTCGGCTGCCGCTGCGCGACTGGGCGTGAATCTAAGCCTGCTCACCGCCCAGGCCGGGCACGCCTGATGGCCGACTCGAAACCCCTGCGTCTGCTGCTCGGCTTCGACTACGGCACCAGACAGATCGGCGTAGCCGTGGGCCAGGCTGTGACCGGCCAGGCCCGCGAGCTGAAAGTGTTGAAAGCCCAGAATGGTGTACCGGACTGGCAGCAGGTCGAATCCCTGATCCGTGAATGGCAACCCGATGCCATCGTCGTCGGCCTGCCGCTTAACATGGATGGCACACCCAGCGAAATGAGCGCCCGCGCGGAAAAATTCGCCCGGCGCCTGAATGGCCGCTTCAATCTGCCGGTATTCACTCACGACGAGCGCCTGACCACCTTCGAGGCCAAAGGCCAGAGACTGGCCCAGGGGCAGCGCGACGGTTACCGCGAGCGTCCGGTGGATGCTCTGGCTGCCGCCCTGCTGCTGGAAGGCTGGCTGGCCGAAAACTCCGCAACTTCCTGATTCCAGAACGCGAGGACCGCCGATGACCCTGCCCAAGCCCGCCGAGCTGCTGCCGAGGATGGCCAGCGACCTGAAAGCCCACCTGAAGTCCCGCGCCATCGCCGAACCCCGCTACATAGGCATTCGCACCGGCGGCGTGTGGGTCGCCCAGGCTTTGCTGGAGCAACTAGGCGTATCGGGCCCGATGGGCACCCTGGACGTATCCTTTTATCGCGACGACTTTACCCAGAGCGGTCTGCATCCGCAGGTGCGCCCCTCAGAGCTGCCTTTCGAGGTCGAAGGCCAGCACCTGGTGCTGATCGACGACGTGCTCATGAGTGGTCGCACCGTACGCGCCGCCCTCAACGAGCTCTTCGACTACGGCCGCCCGGCCAGCGTGACATTGGTGTGCCTGCTCGACCTCAATGCCCGCGAGCTGCCGATCCGCCCGGATGTGGTCGGTGCGACCCTGTCCCTGGGCGCCACGGAACGGGTAAAATTGCTCGGCCCCGCGCCGCTCACCCTCGAGCGTCAGGACCTCGCTTCACCCGCCTGACCTCCCGATTTCTCGTAACCTTTCAGGGCCTGCCCCATGCCGACAGACGCCAAGCGCCCGCTGCAGCTCAACGATCAGGGCCAGCTGCGCCACTTCCTCTCGCTCGACGGTCTGCCCCGCGAGCTACTGACGGAAATCCTCGACACTGCCGACTCCTTCCTCGAAGTCGGCGCCCGCGCTGTGAAGAAAGTCCCGCTGCTGCGTGGCAAGACCGTGTGCAACGTGTTCTTCGAGAACTCCACTCGCACCCGCACCACCTTCGAGCTGGCGGCCCAGCGCCTGTCCGCCGACGTCATCACCCTCAACGTCTCCACCTCCTCTACCAGCAAGGGCGAGACGCTGTTCGACACCTTGCGCAACCTGGAGGCGATGGCCGCCGACATGTTCGTGGTGCGCCATGCCGATTCCGGCGCGGCCCACTTCATCGCCGAGCACGTGTGCCCGGACGTGGCCATCATCAACGGCGGTGACGGCCGCCACGCGCACCCGACCCAGGGCATGCTCGACATGCTCACCATTCGCCGCCACAAGGGCAGCTTCGAGAACCTCTCGGTGGCCATCGTCGGCGACATCCTGCACTCGCGCGTAGCCCGCTCGAACATGCTCGCGCTGCGCACGCTGGGCTGCCCGGACATTCGCGTGATCGGACCGAAGACCCTGATCCCGGTGGGTGTCGAGCAGTACGGCGTGAAGGTCTACACGGACCTCGCCGAAGGCCTTAAGGATGTAGACGTAGTGATCATGCTGCGCCTGCAGCGCGAACGCATGCAGGGCGGCCTGCTGCCCAGCGAGGGCGAGTTCTACAAGCTCTACGGCCTGAACTCCCAGCGCCTCATGCTGGCCAAACCGGATGCCATCGTCATGCACCCGGGTCCGATCAACCGCGGCGTCGAAATCGAGTCGGCGGTAGCCGACGGCGCGCAGTCAGTGATCCTCAACCAGGTCACCTACGGCATCGCCGTGCGCATGGCCGTGCTCTCCATGGCCATGAGCGGCCAGACCGCGCAACGCCAACTGAACCAGGAAGCCGAGGAGCTGAACTGATGCGTACCCATATCCTCGGTGCCCGGCTGATCGATCCAGCCAGCGGCCAGGACCAGATCACAGACCTCTTCCTCGAAAGTGGCAAGGTTGCCGCCATCGGCCAGGCGCCGGCAGGTTTCGAGGCGGACAAGACCCTCGACGCCAAGGGTCTGGTCGCTGCTCCCGGCCTGGTGGACCTGTCGGTCGCCCTGCGCGAGCCCGGCTACAGCCGCAAGGGCAGCATCGCCAGCGAAACCCTGGCCGCCGTGAGCGGCGGCGTCACCAGCCTCTGCTGCCCGCCGCTGACCCGCCCGATCCTGGATACTCCGGCGGTGGCAGAGCTGATCCTCGACCGCGCCCAGGAAGCCGGTCACGCCAAAGTTTTCCCCATTGGTGCCCTGACCAAGGGCCTGGCCGGTGAGCAACTGTCCGAACTGGTCGCCCTGCGCGACGTGGGCTGCGTGGCCTTCGGCAATGGCCTGGCCAGCTTCGCCAGCAATCGCGTGCAGCGCCGTGCCATGGAGTACGCCGCCACCTTCGACCTGACCGTGGTCTTCCACTCCCAGGATGCATCCCTGGCCGAAGGCGGACTGGCCCACGAAGGCCCTACTGCAAGCTTCCTCGGCCTGGCCGGCATTCCGGAGTCCGCCGAAACCGTAGCACTCGCCCGAGATCTGCTGCTGGTGGAGCAGAGCGGCGTGCGCGCTCACTTCAGCCAGATCACCAGCGCGCGTGGCGCCGAGCTGATCGCCCAGGCCCAGGCCCGCGGCTTGCCAGTGACCGCTGACGTGGCCATGTACCAGTTAATCCTCACCGACGAGGCGCTGATCGACTTCTCCAGCCTCTATCACGTGCAGCCGCCGCTGCGCACACGCGCCGACCGGGACGGTCTGCGCGAAGCCGTGAAAAGCGGCGTGATTTCGGCCATCTCCAGCCACCATCAGCCCCATGAACCAGATGCCAAGCTCGCGCCCTTCGGCGCCACTGAGCCCGGCATCAGCAGCGTGGAGTTGCTGCTTCCGTTGGCCATGACCCTGGTTCAGGACGGCCTGCTAGATCTGCCGACCCTTCTCGCCCGCCTCACCGCCGGCCCCGCCCGCGCCCTACGCTTGCCCGCTGGCCGCCTGGCCGTCGGCGCGCCGGCGGACCTGGTACTGTTCGACCCGCAAGCGTCGACCCTGGCCGGCGAAACCTGGAACTCCAAGGGCGATAACTGCCCCTTCATCGGCCACTGCCTGCCGGGCAAAGTGCGCTATACCCTGGTGGACGGCCGGATCATCTTCCAGGCATGAAGTCGCTGTACGAAAAAGCCCGCCATTCGGCGGGCTTTTTCATTTCAGGCGTGGCGGGGATCAACAGGCCTCGATGCAGTTGCGCCGCTGCTTGGCACGATAGAGACCGTCATCCAGGCGCTTGAGCAGGGATTCGATCCCTTCTCCAGCCTGCATCCCTGCCACAGAGAAACTGGCCGTCAGCCCCAGCGGCAGGCTGGGATCGGCCTGGGCGACCAATAGGCGCAGGCGCTCGGCCAATTGCAATGCGGCGTCCTGGCCGGTTTCCGGCAGCAGGGCGATGAATTCCTCTCCCCCCCAACGGGCGAAGCAATCCTCTTCCCTGAGCGCTGTGCGCACGGTTCGGCTGACTGCCACCAGGGCGCGATCACCGATCTGGTGACCGTGGCTGTCGTTGATGCGTTTGAAGTGATCGAGATCGAACATCAAGAGCGATGTGACATGCCCGTGGCGCTGGAATCGCTGCCACTCGCTATGCAGGTTGCGCTCGAAATGGCGACGGTTGGATACCTGGGTCAGCGGGTCGGTCTCACTGAGACGCATGGCGCTTGCGACCTGCTGTGCAAGCGCCTCGTTGGCCTGGCGCAGGGCCTCGGTGCGCGCATCTACCAATGCCTCGAGCTTGCGGTTCAGGGCCAGCAGTTCCTCGTTCTTTCGCTGCAATTCCAGGCTGGCCATCTTGCGCTGATGGATATTGCGGTGAGCGCCGACCATTCGCGTCGGCTTGCCGGCACCGTCGAATTCGACGAAGCGGCCATGGTCGCTGACCCACAGATAACTGCCGTCGCGGCAGCGGCAGCGGTAGTCCTCGGCATAGATCAGGCTCTCGCCATCCAGGTAAGCCTGGAAGCTGCGCATCACCCGCTCGATATCGCCAGGATGGATCACCGATTTCCAGGTATTCACGTCCTCCGGCAGGCTATCCAGCGCATAGCCGAGCATGGAGTACCAGCCGGGGCTGCGTTTGACGTGGTTGGTGAGGATGTTCCAGTCCCAGATACCGTCGCTGACGATATCCAGGGCGAAGCGCAGGGTGCGCTCGATCTCTTCGAGGGTGGTGCCATAGCAATGGTCGAGGGGCTCAAGCTTGTCCATAAGCTTCCTGCGGGCCGAACGCCCGGTTGGGACCGCTACGCCCGGGCGTCTACCCGAGCGTCACAAACGCTTACCCCCGGTCTCAGGCCTGGATGGTCGCAGCCGGGTTGATCACCCGGCCGAGGCCCAGATTACGCAGGGCGAGATGCAGCGAGCTGTGGATGACCTGCGGGTTGTCGATGGCCAGCAGTTGATCCAGAAGCTCCTTGGCCTTGGTCATCGTGACCTGGCGCAGCAGCCACTTCACCTTGGGCAGGTTGGTAGCGTTCATCGACAGGCTGTCGAAGCCCATGGCCAGCAGCAGCACGGCAGCTGCAGGATCACCTGCCATCTCACCGCAGATGCTCACCGGCTTGCCTTCGGCGTGGGCGTCATCCACCACTTTCTTCAGCGCCTGCAGCACCGCGGGGTGCAGGTAGTCATAGAGATCCGCCACGCGCGGGTTGTTGCGATCCACCGCCAGCAAGTACTGGGTGAGGTCATTGGAGCCCACCGAGAGGAAGTCCACCTGGCGCGACAGCTCCTTGGTCTGGTAGACAGCAGCGGGAATCTCGATCATCACCCCTACCGGCGGCATGGGGATGTCCACGCCCTCGTCACGCACCTCGCCCCAGGCGCGATGGATCAGGTGCAGCGCCTCCTCCAGCTCATGGGTGCCGGAGATCATCGGCAGCAGGATGCGCAGGTTGTCCAGGCCCTCGCTGGCCTTGAGCATGGCGCGCACCTGGACCAGGAAGATTTCCGGGTGGTCGAGGGTTACACGGATGCCGCGCCAGCCAAGGAAAGGGTTGCTTTCCTTGATCGGGAAGTACGACAGCGCCTTGTCGCCGCCGATATCCAGGGTACGCATGGTCACCGGCAGCGGGTGGAAGGCAGCGAGCTGCTCGCGGTAGATGGCGAGCTGTTCCTTTTCGCTGGGGAAGCGCTCGTTGATCATGAACGGCACTTCGGTGCGATACAGGCCGACGCCTTCGGCGCCGCGCTCCTGTGCACGGGTCACGTCGGCGAGCAGGCCAGTGTTCACCCAGAGCGGCATGCGCTGGCCGTCCAGGGTCTCGCAGGGCAGGCTGCGCAGCGCATCCAGGCCCTTGACCAGCTGGCGCTCCTCTTCCACCACTTCGCTGTACTGCTTGCGCAGTTGCGCCGAGGGGTTGGTGAAGACTTCGCCGTGGTAGCCGTCGACGATCAGTTCGATGCCGTCGACCTTGGAATACGGCAGGTCGACTACGCCCATCACGGTCGGGATGCCCATGGCGCGCGCAAGGATGGCAACGTGGGAGTTGCCCGAGCCCAGTACCGATACCAGGCCCACCAGCTTGCCTTCAGGCACCTCCCCGAGCATCGCTGGGGACAGCTCCTCGCTGACCAGGATGGTGTTTTCCTGGTAGACCAGGTTCTGCTTGCGCTCTTCCTGCAGGTAGGCGAGCAGGCGGCGACCAAGATCCTTGACGTCGGAAGCGCGCTCGCGCAGATAGGCGTCGTCCATCAGTTCGAAGCGGGTGACGTGCTCCATTACGACCTGGCGCAGGGCACCCTGGGCCCACTGGCCGGTGCGGATCACGCGCTTGACCTCCATGCCGATGGAGGCGTCGTCGAGCATCATCAGGTAAACATCGAAGAGAGCACGCTCTTCGGGGCGCAGTTGGGTTTCCAGCTTGCTGGATAGCCGGCGCATGTCTTCGCGCACCGCCTCCAGGGCTTGCTTGAAGCGCTCGACTTCGGCCTCGATGTCATCGACCGTGCGATCAGGCACCACTTCCAGGTCGGCCGGCGGCAGCACCACCACCGCGGTACCCACCGCAGCACCGGGAGCGCCCGGCACACCGACGAACTTGGTTTCCTGGATCCCCTTGCCCTGGCGACCCAGGCCGCGAATGGAGCCGGTCGCTTCAGCGTGGGCGATAACGCCCGCGAGCTGCGCGCTCATGGTGACAAGGAAGGCTTCCTCGCCTTCGTCGAACTGGCGGCGCTCCTTTTGCTGCACCACCAATACGCCCATCACGCGACGGTGGTGGATGATCGGAGCGCCGAGGAAGGAGGCGAATCGCTCTTCACCGGTTTCGGCGAAGTAGCGGTAACGGGGGTGATCAGCGGCGTGCTCGAGGTTCAGCGGTTCCTCTCGGGTACCCACCAGGCCAACCAGGCCTTCGTTGGGAGCCATGCTGACCTTGCCGATGGAGCGCTTGTTCAGGCCCTCGGTTGCCATGAGCACGAAGCGGTTGGACTCCGGGTCCAACAGGTAGACCGAGCAGACCTGGCTGCCCATGGCCTCCTTGACCCGCTGCACGATGATCGCCAACGCCGCCTTCAGATCCTTGGCGGCGTTCACTTCCTGGACGATCTTGCGCAGCGTGTTGAGCATGGCTAGTCAGCCTTTCTCCGGGTCAGTCTTGCGCCAGGAGGCGCGGTGCTAGTTCCTTGAGGGCCCGGCGATAGACTTCACGTTTGAAGGTCACCACCTGGCCCAACGGGTACCAGTAACTGACCCAGCGCCAGCCGTCGAATTCGGGCTTGCCGGTCAGATCCATCCGTACCTTGTTCTCGTCCGACTGCAAACGCAGCAGGAACCACTTCTGTTTCTGGCCAATGCACAGCGGCTGGCTGTTTGTACGCACCAGACGCTGGGGCAGACGATAGCGCAACCAGCCACGAGTGCAGGCAAGAATCTTCACATCCCGCTCTTCCAGGCCGACTTCTTCGTTCAATTCCCGGAAAAGTGCCTCTTCAGGTGTCTCGCGCGGATTGATACCACCCTGCGGGAACTGCCAGGCATCCTGGTTGATGCGCCGAGCCCAAAGCACCTGCCCGACATCATTGGCGAGAATGATGCCGACATTCGGGCGAAAACCATCGGAATCGATCACGGCACTCAACCTCGCAAACGCATGTTTCGGCATTGTTCCATAAAGGCCGCAAACGCAGCAATGCGAGCCTTTCTCGCGATGGGCAGCTCCGCTCAAAGCGGCTATTCTGGCCGCCCTTCGAAGCCTTGATGCAAGGAAAAACGACGTGCGTTTGGCTCTTTTCGACCTCGACAACACCCTGCTGGCCGGCGATAGCGATCACGCCTGGGGCGACTATCTGTGCGAACGCGGCATCCTCGACGGGATTGCCTACAAGGCGCGCAACGACGAGTTCTATCAGGATTACCTGGCGGGTCGCCTGAACATCCAGGACTACCTGAACTTCAGCCTGGAAATCCTGGGTCGCACCGAAATGGTGCAGCTTGACCAATGGCATCGCGAATTCATGCGCGATTGCATCGAGCCGATCATCCTGCCGAAGGGCGAAGCCCTGCTGGAAGAGCACCGCGCCGCCGGCGACAAGCTATTGATCATCACCGCCACCAACCGCTTCGTCACTGCGCCGATCGCGAAGCGCCTGGGCGTGGAAACCCTGCTGGCCACCGAGTGTGAAATGGCCGATGGCCGCTTCACCGGCCGCACCACCGACGTGCCCTGCTTCCGGGAAGGCAAGGTCACCCGCCTGGCGCGCTGGCTGCAGGAAACCGGCCTCAGCCTGGACGGCAGCAGCTTCTATAGCGACTCCCTGAACGACCTGCCCCTTCTGGAACAGGTGAGCCATCCGGTGGCAGTGGACCCCGACCCGAAACTGCGCGCCGAAGCACAGCAACGCGGCTGGCCGGTAATTTCGCTGCGCTAGGGCAGACGGTAGCGTGCGCCATGTGTCCCGGCTGAACACGCAGCGCACCCTACGAGGAAAGCCGACCCGGGTCGGTCAGAGCGGCTTGACCACCATCAGCGCGTACACCACCACCAGCAATACCAACGCGAGAACCGCCAGCCAGGTGCGCACAGCCACATGGCTGGCCACCTGAGGCGCGAGAGGCGTGCCATCCCGAAGCGCCCGGCGCGCCAGGTTGCGTATACGCACCTGCAGCCAGAGCAGAGGCAGCCAGCAGAGCGCAGCCAGTAGATAGATTCCTACACTCCACAACAACCATCGCTGACCCAACGGCCAGCCTCCGACATTGGCCAGCGCCACGCCACTCAACGGCAAGAGCACCGCGGAACTGGCGATCAACCAGAATTCCAGCCTCACCAGAGAAGCGAAGGTCGCGGCCATTTGCCGAGGATCAGCCTCTTTCCACGCCCGACGGGCAAAGAACAGCCCAGTCAGCGCCGCGCCGAAGAGCACGGCGGCCAGCAAGCCATGGAAGGTCTTGAGCAGGAAATAGAGGGTCATGCCTGGCGCTTGCACCGCATCAAAGCGGTTTGGCCAGCATCATTGCCAGCACGGAGATGAACAGCAGCAGGCCGGCCATACCGTAGGCAGCACCGAACTTGAGGCTGCGGCGAACAGGTGCGGAAGCTGGTCCGCCATCGGCCAGAGCCTGCTCCCGCAGTCGAGCAACACGCCGAAACAGCAACAGCCACGCGATACAACCGAACAGGTAGAGGATGGCGCCGCCGAGCAACCAGGTCTGACTCAGCGGCAGACCAGCCAGGTTGACCATCCACCAGCCGCTGACCGGCAGTGATACGGCGGCGAGAATCAGCAGCGGCACGCCAGCCAGCAGGATGCGCCGCAGGCTCGGTCCAATCAGCGCGGCATCGCCGGAACGAAAATTGCGCCAGCCATACCACCCCAGCCCTGCCAACCCGCCGAAGAACAGCACGGTGGCCAGGCCGTGGAGGATGCGAAATACCAGATAGTTTTCCATGAAACGGGTCCTTGTCAGCGTGGGCGGCTGAGTCAAAGCCTAGCAGCCGCCCAATCCAGCACCCCGGTTTACGTCAGCCCAGGAAGAGCTGGTATGCCGGGTTGTCGCTCTCATCCCAGTAGGGATAGCCGATCTCGTCGAGGGCGGCATGCACCAGCGAGCGCTCCTCGGCCGGAACCTGCAGACCGGCCACCACACGACCGTCGGCTGCGCCGTGGTTGCGGTAATGGAACATGGTGATGTTCCAGCGGCCACCCAGCTTGTTGAGGAAGTTGAACAGCGCACCCGGACGCTCGGGGAACTCGAAACGGAATACCAGTTCATCGCTGATGCGCGCTGCGTGCCCGCCGACCATGTGACGGATATGCAGCTTGGCCAACTCGTTGTCGGTGAGGTCCAGCACCGGGAAGCCCTGGCTGCGCAGGTTTTCCACCAGAACCGCACGTGGGTCGGTTTCCGGGTGAGTCTGCACGCCAACGAAGATGTGTGCTTCGGCGTCGGTGTTGTAGCGGTAGTTGAACTCGGTGATCTGACGCTTGCCGATGGCCTCGCAGAAAGCCTTGAAGCTGCCCGGGCGCTCCGGAATGGTCACGGCGATGATCGCCTCGCGCTTCTCGCCCAGCTCGGCGCGCTCAGCCACATGACGCAGGCGGTCGAAGTTGATGTTGGCGCCGGAGTCGATAGCCACCAGGGTTTGGTCGCGCACGCCTTCACGCTCGACGTACTTCTTGATCCCCGCCACCGCGAGGGCGCCGGCGGGCTCGGTGATGGAACGGGTATCGTCGTAGATGTCCTTGATCGCCGCACAGATTTCGTCGGTGCTGACGGTGATCACCTCATCCACATGCTGTTTGCAGATATCGAAGGTGTGCTGGCCGATCTGCGCCACGGCAACACCATCGGCGAACAACCCGACCTGCCCCAGCACCACACGCTCGCCAGCGGCCATGGCGGCCTGCAGGCAGTTGGAATCGTCCGGCTCGACGCCGATTACCTTCACCTCGGGGCGCAGGTATTTGACGAAGGCGGCGATGCCCGCGACCAGGCCGCCGCCTCCCACCGGCACGAAAATGGCGTCCAGGCGGCCGGGGTGTTGGCGAAGTATCTCCATCGCCACGGTGCCTTGGCCGGCGATCACTTCCGGATCATCGTAGGGATGGATGTAGACGTAGCCTTTCTCTTCCACCAGCTTCAGCGAGTGGGCCAGCGCCTCGGGGAAGGCATCACCGTGCAGTACAACCTTGCCGCCGCGGGCGCGAACGCCCTGCACCTTCAACTCCGGTGTAGTGCGCGGCATCACGATCGTCGCTTTCACGCCCAGCTCGCGGGCTGCCAGAGCAACGCCCTGGGCATGGTTGCCAGCCGATGCAGTGACCACACCTCGATTCAGCTCCTCGCGGGAGAGCTGGGCGATCTTGTTGTAAGCGCCTCGAATCTTGAAGGAATAGACCGGTTGCAGGTCCTCACGCTTGAGGAGGATCTGGTTGCCCAGGCGCTCGGTGAGCTGGCGGGCGGGCTGCAGCGGGGTTTCCACGGCGACGTCGTAGACGCGCGAGGTCAGGGTCTTCTTCACGTATTCTTCGAGCATCGCGGCTTCACTGGCGGGCATTTCACGGGAGGACCGAGTCTACCGCAGGGATTCGTCGGGCGACCACAGAGAATGCGGGGTTTTGCCCAGCCGACCGGCTATAATTCGCGCCCTCGACACTCCTCCTATCGGACCTCCCCAGCATGACCCAGGACCAGCTCAAGCAGGCCGTCGCCCAGGCCGCCATCGACTTCATCCTCCCCAAGCTCGGTGAAAAGAGCATCGTCGGTGTCGGCACCGGCTCTACCGCCAACTTTTTCATCGATCTGCTGGCTCAGCACAAGATGGCCTTCGACGGCGCCGTAGCCAGCTCCGAGGCCACGGCCCAGCGCCTGAAGGGGCACGGCATTCCCGTATACGACCTGAACGGCGTCAGCGACCTGGAGTTCTATGTCGACGGCGCCGACGAGAGCAACGAGCGCCTCGAGCTGATCAAAGGCGGTGGCGCTGCCCTCACCCGCGAGAAGATCGTCGCGGCGGTAGCCAAGACCTTCATCTGCATCGCCGACGAGAGCAAGCTGGTTCCGCTGCTTGGCGCCTTCCCGCTGCCGGTGGAAGTCATCCCCATGGCCCGCAGCCATGTGGCTCGCCAGCTGGTGAAACTGGGCGGCGACCCGGTTTACCGCGAAGGCGTGTTGACCGACAACGGCAACATCATCCTCGATGTGCACAACCTGCAGATCGACAGCCCGGTGAAGCTCGAAGAGCAGATCAACAACATCGTCGGCGTGGTCACCAACGGCCTGTTCGCTGCTCGCGCGGCCGACCTGCTGCTGCTCGGCACCAAGGACGGCGTCAGGAGCATGACCGCCTGACGCGGGCTCCCGGCCTGCCGGAAACCGTCTAGATTTGTTGGCTACGGCGTCTCTCGGCGCCGTCCACTGCCACGAACGAGGAGGTGCCCCATGGCCGGGAAATTCCACCTGAAGAAGGCCAACGATGGCCAGTTCCACTTCAATCTGAACGCCGGCAACGGCGAAACCATCCTCACCAGTGAACTGTACAAGGCCAAGGATTCCGCCTTGAACGGTATCGAGTCGGTCCGCAAGAACGCTGCTCGCGACGGTGCCTTTGAAAGCAAGACCGCCAGCAACGGCAAGTTCTATTTCGTGCTCAAGGCCACCAACGGCCAGGTCATCGGCCAGAGCCAGATGTACGCCAGCTCCTCCAGCGCCAGCGCGGGCATCGAATCGGTAAGAAACAACGCCCCCGGCGCCACCCTAAACGACGAAAGCTGATCAGTCGCTTGCCTGCTTACGGAACACGTAGAACAGGTTCGGCTCGCTGACCAGATAGAGGTTGCCGTCGTTATCCATGGCCACCCCTTCGGCCTGCGGCACCGCTCGCTGCAGGCCGTGCATGCCACGCAGCAGAGAGAGCGTGCTGATTGGGCGGCCATCGGCGTTAAGCTCCAGCACCAGCCGCGACTCGTCCGACAGCGCCAGCAAATGGCCGCTGCGCTCCTCGTATTGCAGGCTGGAAAGGTCACGAACGAAGAGCCTGGCATCACGCTTCGGGTCGTCCACCACGTGCACCGCGAACGGCTTGTCCGGATTGGTATGGGGGAATCCGTGGATCTCGTAGATGCGCACCGGGTCGCGTTCCTTGGCCACGAACAGGCGCTGCCCGATGGAGTCGTAGGCCAGGCCCTCGAAGCCCTTGTTTCCAGAAAGGCCGATGCCCAGGGACAGCTGCTGCGACGCACTGGCATCGATGGAGGTGGTGTTCTCTTCGACACGCACCTTGATGAGACGCTGCAGGCGCTCGTCGGTGATCACGTAGACGCCCTTGCTGATGTACTCGATGGCTTCCGGGTCGCCAAAACCCACCAACTGGATGCGGCGAATCAGGTTCCCGTCGAGGGACAGCTCGATGATTTCCGGACGCTGGTTGGTAACGGTAAAGAGGCTGTGGCGATCCGGGTCGTAGGTCAGCGCGGAGACGTCGTCCGACAATCCCTCGATGGGCTTGGCCTCGATGGCCACCTGGTAGTCCGGCAGCCAGATGGAACGCTCCCGCCACTCGGCGGCGTGGCGCCATTCTTGCAGCGCGAACAGACCGCGTTCGAAAAGCCGGAACTGCTGGGCGGCAATACCGAGCAGCACCAGCAGTAGCACCAGGAAAGCGCTGACCAGGCGCCACGGGGTCAAGAATGAACGCATCGATCAGGACTCTGGGGTTCAGGACGCGGCGAAGGATACAGAGCGCACCGGACTTCTACCTGAATTGAAGCTTAAAGCCCGCGGACAGGATATGGCGGGCGTTACAAAAGGGGACGGACATGGCCACCTCGCTGCTACCGGAAGAGCGCGCACTCACCACTCTGCACACTATCGCCCTGGCCGTGACCACATTGGCCAGCAGCGGCACCGACCGCCAGCTCCTGCTCGACGGCAGTGGCGTTTGCTGCGCCGATCTCGACACTCCCGACAAACTGATCACCCACGCCCAGGAATTGCGCGTCTTCGCCAATGCCCTGGCGATCACCCGCGATCCCTCGCTGGGCCTGTCCCTCGGCCTGCGCATGCACGTATCCGCCTACGGCATGCTCGGCTACCCGATGCTCGCCAGCCGCACCCTGCGCGATGCCCTGACCATCGCCCTCGGGCATCCGGCGCTGCTGGGCACCTACTTCAAGCTGAGCCTGGAGGAAAATGACGGCGAGGCGTGCCTCGTTGCGGTCGGCTACCGCTACGCGCCCGAGCTGACGGTGTTCAACAGCGAACTTTGCCTGACCTCGCTGCTCACCGTATTGCAGGACCTGCTCGGCACCAGCATTCGCCCGGCGCGGGTCTGCCTGTCCTATCGCCCGCCGCTGCATGCCGCCACCTATGAACAGAT
The DNA here is from genome assembly GCF_003626975.1 of Pseudomonas sp. DY-1. Taxonomy (NCBI): domain Bacteria; kingdom Pseudomonadati; phylum Pseudomonadota; class Gammaproteobacteria; order Pseudomonadales; family Pseudomonadaceae; genus Pseudomonas; species Pseudomonas sp. DY-1. Next base: position 3,941,803 of record NZ_CP032616.1, read on the forward strand.
ACTTGGCTGCCCAGCTGAATTCGGAGCCTCCCGCAATGCCCTCTGCTTCGATGCAGCCCTGCTCGACCGGACCCTGCCCCTGGCCGACCCGGTGACCTGCCACTACGGCCTGCAGCAATGCCTGAAGCTGGACGCCCAACTCAACAGCCGCCATGACGTGCTCGACCAGATCCGCCACCACCTGGCCGGCAACCTGCGCGACGCATGCGACCTGGACAGCGTCGCGCGCCAGTTGCACCGCTCCGAGCGCACCCTGCGTCGCCACCTGCAGCAGCTGAACACCAGTTTCCAGCGCCTGCTGGACGAAGTGCGCTACGACAAGGCGCGCCAGTTGCTGGTGCAGACCGACCTGCCCATCTACCTGATCGCCGAACAGCTCGGCTACAGCGAAACCGCGAGCTTCCGGCATGCCTTCCAGCGCTGGAGCGGGCAGTCACCGAGCCTGTATCGCCGCTAGGCCTGCCAGAGGCCATTGCGGGGGCGAATGAACTCGCCCCCGCAGGCTCCTTCTCGCCGCTTCGCGACCTTAATGACCGCCCGCAACTTGGCCGAAAATATCCCCTTTTGACCTGATCTATCGTTCTGCACCTACTAGGCTGCTGACAGAATCGGGACAAACAAGGGCCGCTTCACCAGCAGAAAAAGAAAAGCCCAATAAGAACAAATCCTTAGAGCTTGTGATCAGCATGACTAGCGCGATCAGCGTCGAACGTGTGTGCATGGAGTTCGGTGATCCGGGGCAGGGCGTGAAGGCCCTCGACGATGTTTCCCTGGAAATCCGCGCCAACGAGTTCTTCACCCTCCTCGGCCCGTCCGGCTGCGGCAAGACCACTCTCTTGAGGCTCATCGCGGGCTTCGAGCAACCCAGCTCCGGCGCCATCCGCCTGTACGGCGAGCCGATGCAGGGCCTCCCGCCATTCCGCCGCCCGGTCAACACCGTGTTCCAGAGCTACGCCCTGTTCCCCCACATGACCGTGGCCCAGAACATCGCCTTCGGCCTGGAGATGCGCGGGCTCTCCCGCAGCGAAATCGAGCAGACGGTGCAGCGCATGCTGGAACTGGTGAAGTTACCGGATGTGGGCAAACGCCGCGCCGACCAGCTTTCCGGCGGCCAGCAGCAGCGCATCGCTTTGGCGCGCGCGCTGGCCAACAAGCCCAAGGTGCTGCTACTGGACGAATCGCTCTCTGCGCTGGACCAGAAACTGCGCAAGGAAATGCAGATCGAGCTCAAACGCCTGCAGCACGAGACCGGCATCACCTTCATCTTCGTTACCCATGACCAGGAAGAAGCCCTGACCATGTCCGACCGCATCGCGGTGATGAGCAAGGGTCGCGTCCTCCAGGTCGGCACTCCGACGGAAATCTACGAAGCGCCCCTGAATCGCACGGTGGCGGACTTCATCGGCGAAACCAACTTCCTGGAGGGCGAAGCCCTGGAGCGCGGAGTGCTGTTGCCCGACGGTCAGTTGCTCAGCGCCTTCAGCCCGCGCCGTGGTGCCGTGACCCTGGCGATCCGTCCGGAGCGCACCTGCCTAGACGAGCAGGGCAACCTGGCAGGTGAGATCGAGAACGTGGTCTATGTCGGCACCGATACCGTGTACCACCTGAATATCGCCGGGCAGAGCGGCTTCCGAGTTCGCCAGCAGAACCGCAATGGCGCGCTGAACGTCTATTCGGCCGGTGAGAAGGTGCGAGTACAGGTACCCGGTGAAGCCATCCGGGTACTGGTCGAATGAGCACCCTGCGCGCCCAGGCGGAACGCCGCCAATTACGTCGGCGCCTGGCACTGACCAGCCCGGCCATGCTCGCCCTGCTGGTGTTCCTGGTGCTCCCACTGGGGATCATGTTCCTGGTGTCGATCCTGGCCCCGGGCGACTATGGCGGCGTGAAATGGGACCAGTATTCGCTGGAGGCCTATGTCAACTTCCTCTACGAACGCGATCTGGATGACAGCCTGGTGTTCAACACCGACTACCTGCAGATCTTCCAGCGCTCGTTCTGGCTGTCGGTACTGACCACTGTCGGCTGCCTGCTGATCGGATTCCCCACCGCGCTCTATCTGGCGCTACAGAGCGAGCGCAAACGCAACCTGCTGCTGTTCCTGGTCACCGTTCCCTTCTGGACCAACCTGCTGGTGCGGGTCTATGCGTGGATCCTGCTGCTACGCAACGGCGGTCTGGTGGACAGCGGCCTCGGCGTATTCGGCCTCTCGGACGGCGCGCTCGGCCTGCTGTACACGGATGTGGCGGTGGTAATCGGCCTGCTCTACACCTTCTTGCCGTTCATGGTGCTGCCCATCTACACCAGCCTGGAGAAGCTCGACTGGCGCCTGGTGGAAGCCGCCTTCGACCTCGGTGCCAACCGTTTCCAGGCCCTGCGCCGAGTCATCGTACCGCTGGCCATGCCCGGCATAGTCGCCGGCGCGATCCTGGTGTTCATCCCGTCGCTCGGCAACTACATCATTCCCGAGCTGCTCGGGGGTGGTAAGTCACTGATGATCGGCAACCTGATCCAGCTGCAGTTCGGTGCATCCCACAACTGGCCACTGGGCGCGGCACTGTCCTTCGCCCTGCTCGGCTTCGTGTTGCTGGCGATGCTGCTCTACAGCCTGCGCTTCAAGCAGGCCGCCGGCGGAGGCCATCCATGAACATGCAGAACCCGCTCTGGCGATTCACCGGCGTACGCCCCACCGCCTGGCTGTTCTTCGCCTTCCTCTATGTACCGATCCTGTTGCTGGTGGCACTGAGCTTCAACGGCGGGCAGTCGGCGACGATCTGGGAAAGCTTCAGCCTCAAGTGGTACTCGGTGGTAGCCAACGATCCGGAAATCGTCCGCGCTGCGAAGAACTCGCTGATCGTTGCCACCTTCGCCACCCTGATCGCCACCGCCCTGGCCACCCTCGCCGCCCTGGGGATGCGCGGCCGCGCCTTCCGCGGACAGACATTGATGAGCGGGGTGCTCGGCCTGCCGCTGCTGGTGCCGGAGATCGTCACCGCCGTGGCCACCCTGATGTTCTTCGCCTTCATCGGCCTGAAGCTTTCGCTGTTCACCATCCTCATCGCCCACGTGGTGTTCTGCATTCCATTCGCCTACTTGCCAATCCGCGCCCGCCTGGAAGGCATGGACCCGCGCCTGGCCGAAGCCGCAGCCGATCTCTACGCCTCCCCCTGGAAGGCTTTCTGGAAGGTGACCTTCCCGCTGCTGATGCCCGGCATCCTTTCCGGCGCCATGCTCGCGTTCATCATTTCCATGGACGACTTCGTCATCACCTACTTCGTCGCCGGCGCCGGTTCCACGACCCTGCCGGTGTACATCTTCAGCTCGATCAGAATGGGTATTTCGCCAAAGATCAACGCGATATCCTCGATTATCCTCGTGATTTCCATAGCTTTCGTTGCATTGTCCTACTACGTCGGGCAGCGCAAGCGCTGACCCGTCCTCGACCAGCAAGGAGCTTGACCATGACCCGTCGTACCCCGCTCGCACTTGCCGTACTGTTCGCCTCCGGCCTTGCCGGCTCGGCCCAGGCGGCAGGGACCCTGCACTTCGCCAACTGGTCGGACTACTACCCGCCGGAGCTGTTGAAGAAATTCGAGAAGGACACCGGCATCAAGGCCACCCTGGATGCCTACGACAGCAACGAGACCTTGCTGGCCAAGCTCAAGGCAGGCGGCGGCGCCTACGACGTGGTGGTGCCGTCCGATAGCTTCATCCAGATCATGGCCGGTGACGGACTGCTGCAGAAACTCGACAAGACCAAGCTACCCAACCTGAAGAACCTCAAGGCCAACTTCCAGACTCTCGACTTCGACCCTGGCCACGACTACAGCGTGCCTTACCTCTGGGGCACCACCGGCTACAGCTATGACAGCAAGCAGGTGCCGGGCGGCAAGCTGGACGAGAGCTGGAAGCCCTTCTTCGAGCCATCGGCCGAACTGAAGGGCAAGGTTGTCGCGCTGAACTCAATCGAAGACCTGTACATAGCCGCGTCTCACTATCTGTCGATCGACCAGTGCACCGAAGATCCGAAGGAAGCGAAGAAGATCCAGGACCTCCTGCTGGCACAGAAGCCGCTGCTCGCGATGTACAACAGCGATGGCACCATCGAGCGCATGGCCGCCGGCGAAGTGGCCATGCACATGCAGTGGAACGGCGCCTTCCATCGCGCCCACGCCCAGCGCGAAAGCCTGGTCTACGTCTATCCGAAGGAAGGCATCCACGTCTTCATCGATAACCTCGTGATCCCCAAGGACGCGGTGAACGTCGAGGAAGCCCACGCCTTCATCAACTGGATGATGCTGCCGGAGAACATCGCCGCCGCCTCCAACTTCGCCAAGTACAACAACGCCATCGAGGGCTCGGACAAGTTCATGGAGAAGGAGCTGTTCGACGATCCGGCCATCAACACCCCGCAAGACAAGCTTGATCGCCTGCGTACCTTCAAGCTCTGCTCGCCCAAGGCCCTGAGCCTGCGCAGCAAGGTATGGACGAAGCTGAAGAAGTAAGCCCCATTCGGAAGGGTGCGCGCAGCGCACCCTTCCCATTCTCGCCTGTCGCCCCCCCTGTTCACGCCCAGAGCTTGCCGGGGAGCTGTCGCTTTTCAGATCGACCCATGGCGCCCTCCGAACCCTCGAATGATGGACTGGCGGAGCGCAGGACACCCTACGCACTGGTTCCTTCTTTCTTAGAGAGAGTCGTTACTCCGGCCAACCATATTGGCCATTTCGATCCCTTTTTGACCCTTTGCGGGGTTCTTCGACTTGCCGGGCGCTGACAAAATCGAAGCGCATGCCACTAGCGGGCGCCTCACTGCGGCGCCGATTCAACAAAAAAAATGGCTAGAGAGATATGACGATGTCCCGTGCACCTGCGCCTCGAACCGCCCTTCCCTCTTCCGTCCAACGGACGCCGCAACTCCACCCTTACTGAATGCCCGCGCACAGCCGGATGCGCAACGGACCCGGCCTCGCACGCGCATGGATGGCTCGCATCGCGACCCAGGCGCCGCCCAGCGGCGCGCAGTAGATTGGAGAGAAGAATAAATGCCCACCCCGTCCGCCGGCCTCGAAAACAGCGGCAGCGTGCCCAACGATTTCACCCACAGCGCCCAGGGAACCTCCCTGCGCCGGATACTCGGGCTGCCCGCCCTGGTGTTCTTCGGCCTCGTCTACATGGTGCCGCTGACCATCTTCACCACCTACGGCGTGGTCACGCAGATGACTGGCGGCCGCACCGCCCTGGCCTACGTGGTCACTCTGCTGGCGATGATCTTCACCGCCTTGTCGTACAGCTTCATGGTCCGTCGCTATCCCATCGCCGGCTCCGCGTACTCCTATACCAGCCTCAGCTTCGGCGCCGGCGCGGGCTTCCTCACTGGCTGGTCGCTGCTGCTGGATTACCTGTTCCTGCCGATGATCAACTACCTGGTGATCGGCCTGTTCCTCAACGTGGCCTTCCCCGAAGTACCGGCCTGGGTCTTCGTGGTCAGCGCCATTGCCCTGGTCACCGCACTGAATGTTCGCGGCATCAATTCGGTGTCGAGCATGAGCAACCTGATCGTGGCCGCCCAGGTGATCTTCGTCCTGGTGTTCCTGGCCATGGCCGGCAAGAGCCTGTTCGGTGCCCCCATCGATTTCACCGCGCCCTTCGTCGGCGACGGTAGCCAGCCCGGCCTGGCGCCCCTGATGGCTGGTGCGGCAGTGCTCTGCCTGTCGTTCCTCGGGTTCGATGCGGTATCGACGCTGGCCGAGGAAGCCCGCGATCCGAGGCGCGACATCCCGCGCGCCATCGTCATCACCACCCTGATTGCCGGCGCGCTGTTCTTCGTCCTGGCGCTCGTCGCCCAGTTGGTATTCCCCGGCAGCGCCTTCCAGGACGTGGACGCCGCGGCCAATGAAGTGATGCTGAAAGCCGGTGGCCAGTTCCTCGCGGCCTTCTTCACTGCCATCTATGTTGCCGGCTCCGTCGGCTCGGCCCTGGCTTCCCAGGCCTCGGTGTCGCGCATCCTCTACAGCATGGGTCGCGACGGCATCCTTCCGCGTCGCCTGTTCGGCACCCTGTCCGGGCGCTTCCAGACGCCGACTACTGCCATCCTGATTGTCTCGGCCGTATCGCTGCTGGCGGTGGTTATCGACCTCGCGACCCTCGCTTCGATGATCAGCTTCGGCGCCCTGGTGGCCTTCTCCGCCGTGAACCTCGCGGTGATTCGCACCCACCTGTTCGACCGCCGCCCGCGCCAGTCGGGTGACCTGTTGCGCTACGGCCTGATCCCGGCCATCGGTTTCGCCCTGATCGCCTGGCTCTGGACCAGCCTCTCGGGCCTGACCCTGGCGATCGGCCTCGGCTGGTTCGTCGTAGGCGTGGCCTACCTCGCCGTGCAGACCAGCGGATTCCGCCGCAAGGCGCCGCACGTGCAATTCTCCGAATTCGAATGACCCCGATGAAACCGCTAGCCGAAAGGAGACGCTGATGCTGACGATCTATTCCGACGACCACCACCTGCACCACGGCAAGCACGAACTGATCGGGGGCCAATTCACCCCCTGCTTCGAGAAGCCAAGCCGCGCCGACATGGTGCTGGACCGCGCCAAGGCGGTGAACCTCGGCCCCATCCAGGCACCAGTTGACTTCGGCCTGTCGCCCATCCTGCGGGTGCACAGCGAAGGGTTCGTGAACTTCCTGAAGAACGCCTGGAGCGACTGGCAGGCCAAGGGCCGCAGCCATGACATGCTACCCATCGCCTGGCCGACCCGACGCCTGCGCCAGGTGGAACCCACCGACATCGATGGGCGCTTGGGCTACTACTCCTTCGATGCTGGCGCGCCCATCACCGCTGGCACCTGGCAGGCCATCACCAGCTCTGCCAATGTCGCCCTCAGCGGCGAGGCGGAACTGCGCAAAGGTGCTCGCGGCATCTTCTCCCTGTGCCGGCCACCGGGCCACCACGCCGCCGCCGACTACATGGGCGGCTACTGCTACCTGAACAACGCCGCCATTGCCGTGCAGTCCATGCTGGACGCTGGCGCCAAGCGGGTCGCAGTGCTGGACGTGGACTACCACCACGGCAACGGTACCCAGGACATCTTCTACGACCGCGCCGACGTACTCTTCACCTCGATCCACGGTGATCCGCGCTTCGAGTACCCCTACTACCTGGGCTTCGCCGACGAAAAAGGTGTGGGTGCGGGGGAAGGCTTCAATTTCAACTACCCACTGGCCTCGGGCATCGACTGGTCGGTATGGAGCCTCGCCCTCGCCGACGCCTGCCGGCAGATCGCCGAATACGCCCCAGATGCGCTGGTGGTTTCGCTGGGTGTGGACACCTACAAGGAAGACCCCATTTCGCAGTTCAAGCTGGATAGCCCGGACTACCTGCGCATGGGCGAAATCATCGGCAAGCTCGGCCTGCAGACGCTGTTCGTAATGGAAGGGGGTTATGCGGTGGAGGAGATCGGCATCAACGCGATCAATGTATTGCAGGGGTTCGATAGCGTGGCGTGAGGGGCCCTGGGAAATGGCATTTGTGGGGGCGAAATCATTCGCCCCCACAGAGTTTTATCAGTTGACCCGCTCGACGAATTCCACATCCACCTCGCGACCCATCAGGTCGCGATCCACTTCGCCGGTCAGCTTGACCGTAGCCTTGTCGTCGATGGACATCGGCGGCCAGTCTTCATCGTCGATTTCCACTTTCATGGTGCCAGTGGAGTCCTTGAACTCATAGATATCACCCTTGATGCGCTTGACGATCTGCCCCTGCAGCACCACCGGTGCATCGTCGGCGGCCTCCAGCGCGGCCGCGACAGTGGTGATCTGGGAAGTGGCGCCGGGGCCGGTGTAGCTGTTGGCCAAGGCGGCGGTGGAGAACAGCGGTACGGCCAGCAGAGCGAGGTATTTGGTTTTCATGGAGGTGTTCCCGTGCGTTCGTAGATGACGGGATCAGGCTAGGGCGGCCAGCTGAAACGAGGCTTAAAAGGGCCTTAAGCGAAGCTTAAAGACAGGCGCTCCCGGTGATCAGGATTCACCTGGTGGCTCGCCACCCGGCACTGGCCACCAACTCCTTGCGGAACACGTAGAACAGGTTTGGCTCACTGACGACGTAGATGTCGCCACTCTCGTCCATGGCCACGCCTTCGGCGCGGGGGATGCGGTTTTCCAGGCCATTCATGCCGCCGAGCAAGCTGATGAAGCTGACAGGCTCGCCCTGCTCGTCCAGCTCCAGCAGCAGATTGGACTGGGCGGAGAGCACCAGCAGATGGCCGGTGCGCGGATCGATGCTGAGTGCGGAGAGATTGCGCATACCCAGGCCATAGCTGGGCAACGGTCGAAGTACATCGCTGAGGCCTTCGCTGCCGTCGCTGCCGAGGCTGAACAACGCAACGGGGCCACGCTCCTTGCCGAGAATAAGCCGGCCCTGGGCCGGGTCCCAGGCGATGCCTTCGAAGCCCTTGTTGCCCGAGTCGGGGAAACCGAGGTCGAACTCAGGCGTACTACCGGCGCTCAACTCGCGGGTTTCCGGGTCCAGCTCGAAAATCGACAAGGTGCGGCGGCGTTCATCGGTCACCGCCACATGCCCCCCTTCCAGCACGGCTACACCTTCAGGGTTGGAGAAGCCCTTCAGTGGAATCTTGCGCAGTACCTCGCCGTCTCGGCTCAGCTCCACCAGGGTGGGTGACTTGCCAGTGACGGTGAACAGGGTACCGGTAACCGGGTTGTAGGCCAGGTCGGAGGTTTCGTCGTTCTCCAGGCCCGCCAGGGGCTTGCCCTGCAGCACGGCCTTGTAGCCTGGCAGCCAGATGCTGGCGGCGCGCTGCTCCTGGCTCACCTGCTGCTCGCCGAACCACACCAGCGCACGGTCATCCCAGTGCATGTACCGGGTCAGCGCGGTGGCGCCGGCTGCAACGGCGACCAGGCCCAGGATCAGTCGGCGACGGCGAACGAACGACAGAAGGCGGCGCGGCATCGGGTACTACTCGAAGAAGGGGTCGGCAAGAGATAGCCAAATGCCAGTGAAAGTTCCGTAAAACCCCGACCGGCGGTCGGCCGGGTCAGATGACCCGGCTTTTGAAACTGCTGTGCCCTACCAGCTCCAGCACCAGCTCATCGCCCTGGTTCAGCGGGCCAACGCCCACCGGAGTGCCGGTGAGGATGACGTCGCCCGGCTGCAGGCTGAAGTGGCCGGCCATGTGCTGGATGAGCGGCAGGATGGCGTTGAGCATGTCACGGCTGTTGCCGTCCTGGCGGACTTCTCCGTTGACGCTCAGGCGGATGCCGATGTCGTCGAGGCGCTCCGGGGCGTCGCCCGGCACGAAGGGCGCCAGCACACAGGCGCCATCGAAGGATTTGGCGATTTCCCAGGGCAGGCCCTTCTCCTTCAGTTTCGCCTGCACGTCGCGCAGGGTCAGGTCCAGTGCCGGGGCGAAGCCGGAAATGGCGTCGCGCACTTCCTCTTCATCGGGACGACGCGACAGCGGCTTGCCGATCAGCACAGCGATTTCTGCCTCGTAGTGCACCGCACCACGATCCAGCGGAATGCTGAATCCACCCACCAGCGGCACCACGCAGGAACCGGGCTTGATGAACAGCAGCGGTTCGGTCGGCACGGGATTGTTCAGTTCCTTGGCGTGCTCGGCGTAGTTACGACCGACGCAAACCACCTTGCCCAGGGAAAAGTGGATAGGGGTGCCATCGACATACTGGTGCTGGTAGCTCATTTACCGACTCCTGAACGGTATCCATACGAAACAGGCGGTGGATCGCTCCACCGCCTGCCTGTCTGCTCAACTAAAGATTTTTCCGGGGTTCATGATCCCGTTGGGATCGAACACTGCCTTGATCGCCTTCATCACGGCAATCTCAGGCTCCGAGCGGCTATAGCCGAGGTAATCGCGCTTGGTCATCCCCACGCCGTGCTCGGCGGAGATGGAGCCGTTGTACTTCTGCACGGTCTCGAACACCCACTTGTTCACGGTGGCGCACTTGGCGAAGAACTCGTCCTTGGACAGGTTATCCGGCTTGAGAATGTTCAGGTGCAGGTTGCCGTCACCGATGTGGCCGAACCAGACCACTTCGAAGTCCGGGTAATTGGCTTCGACGATCGCATCGATGTCGTGCAGGAAGGCCGGCACTTTGGAAACGGTGACCGAAATGTCGTTCTTGTATGGCGTCCAGTGGGAGATGGTCTCGGAGATGTACTCGCGCAGCTTCCAAAGGTTCTGCAGCTGTTGCTCGCTCTGGCTCATGACGCCGTCCAGCACCCACCCCTGCTCGACGCAGTGCTCGAAGGTGGCCAGGGCATCGTTGGCGACTTCTTCACTGGCGGCTTCGAATTCCAGCAGCGCGTAGAACGGGCAATCGGTCTCGAAGGGCGCCGGCACGTCGCCGCGAGCCAGGACCTTGGCCATGGCCTTGTCGGAGAAGAACTCGAATGCGGTGAGGTCCAGCTTGCTCTGGAAGGCGTGGAGCACCGGCATGATGGAATCCAGGTCCGGCGACCCCAGCACCATGGCAGTGAGGTTCTTCGGCGCGCGATCCAGGCGCATGGTGGCTTCGACCACGAAGCCCAGGGTGCCTTCAGCGCCGATGAACAGCTGGCGCATGTCGTAGCCGGTGGCGTTCTTGATCAGGTCCTTGTTCAGCTCCAGCAGGTCACCGGCGCCAGTGACCACTTTCAGGCCGGCGACCCAGTTGCGGGTCATACCGTAGCGAATCACCTTGATTCCGCCAGCATTGGTGCCGATGTTGCCGCCAAGCTGGCTGGAACCGGCGGAAGCGAAGTCCACCGGGTAGTACAGGCCCTTTTCCTCAGCGAAGTTCTGCAGCTGCTCGGTGATCACGCCCGGCTGGCAGACCACGGTGCGGTCGAACTCGTTGAATTCGAGGATCTGGTTCATATAGTCGAAGGCGACGACCACTTCGCCGTTGGCCGCCACGGCTGCAGCGGACAGGCCGGTACGACCGCCGGACGGCACCAGCGCCACCTTGTGCTGATTGGCCCAGCGAACGATGGCCTGGACCTGCTCGATGCTCTTGGGAAACACGATGGCGCTGGGCGCGGGGGCGAAATGCTTGGTCCAGTCCTTGCCATAGGCGTCCAGGGAAGCGGCGTCGGTCAGCACCTTGCCGGGTTCAACCAGGGTCTTCAGCTCTTCGATCAGGGCAGCGTTGGTCATCAGCGAAACTCTCAAATCATTCATGGTCGCCCTGAGAACGTTTCAGGTCGCAACCGAGCAAGGAAAAAGGAGATCATGCTAGCATACGCACCCCGCGAATCGTGCGCTCCAGCCGACTTTCCGGGTAGCAGCCCGCGCTCCCCCACGGCCCGCTTCTGACATTTTTACCGGGATACATAGGTACGCAGATGAGCAAGACCTCTCTCGAAAAGAGCAAGATCAAGTTCCTTCTCCTCGAAGGCGTCCACCAGAACGCCGTGGACACCCTGAAGGCCGCCGGCTACACCAACATCGAGTACCTCAAGGGCGCACTCTCGGGTGACGAACTGAAGGAAAAGATCGCCGACGTGCATTTCATCGGCATCCGCTCGCGCACCCAGCTCACCGACGAGGTGTTCGACTGCGCCAAGAAGCTCATCGCCGTCGGCTGCTTCTGCATTGGCACCAACCAGGTCAACCTCAATGCCGCCCGCGAGCGTGGCATCGCCGTATTCAACGCCCCATACTCCAATACCCGTTCGGTAGCCGAACTGGTGCTGGCCGAGGCTATCCTGCTGCTGCGCGGTATTCCGGAGAAGAACGCCTCCTGCCACCGCGGCGGCTGGATCAAGTCCGCAGCCAACTCCTTCGAAATCCGCGGCAAGAAGCTGGGTATCGTCGGCTACGGCTCCATTGGCACCCAGCTCTCCGTGCTGGCCGAAGCGCTTGGCATGCAGGTGTTCTTCTATGACACCGTGACCAAGCTGCCGCTGGGCAACGCCACCCAGGTGGGCAACCTGCACGAACTGCTGGGCATGTCCGACATCGTCTCCCTGCACGTGCCCGAGCTGCCGTCCACCCAGTGGATGATCGGCGAGAAGGAAATCCGCGCCATCAAGCCGGGCGGCATCCTGATCAACGCCGCCCGCGGCACCGTCGTGAAGCTGGACGCCCTGGCCGAAGCCATCAAGGACGAGCACCTGATCGGCGCCGCCATCGACGTGTTCCCGGTCGAACCCAAGTCCAACGACGAGGAGTTCGAGAGCCCGCTGCGTGGCCTGGACCGCGTGATCCTGACCCCGCACATCGGCGGCTCCACTGCCGAAGCCCAGGCCAACATCGGCCTGGAAGTGGCCGAGAAGCTGGTGAAGTACAGCGACAACGGCACCTCGGTGTCCTCCGTGAACTTCCCGGAAGTGGCCCTGCCGTCCCACCCGGGCAAGCACCGCCTGCTGCACATTCACGAGAACGTGCCGGGCGTGATGAGCGAGATCAACAAGGTGTTCGCCGACAACGGCATCAACATCTCCGGCCAGTACCTGCAGACCGACGAGAAAGTCGGCTACGTGGTGATCGATGTCGATGCCGACTACTCGGACCTCGCCCTCGAGAAGCTGCAGCACGTGAATGGCACCATCCGCAGCCGAGTCCTCTTCTGAATCGGGGCAGCTGCGAGTCGGCGATCATTCGCCGGACATGAAAAAGGGAGGCCTCGGCCTCCCTTTTTCTTTTCCGGCGTCTTTACTTGACGATCACAGTGATCTTTTCCGCTATCACCGGCGGGTCCAGTGGCACATGGTTCTTGTCCCCCACCAGCAGTTGCAGGCTGTGTTTGCCGGGCGGAAGGGTGACCTGGGTTTCGGTCTGGCCCTTGCCGAAGTGGCGGACGTTATCGGTCATGGGCAGGGGCATATCCATCGCTGGCGCCTGGTCCAGGTCAATCAGCAGGTGGTGATGGCCAGTGGCGGGCGCATCGACGCCAGCCGGCGCGACGCCCATGCCCTGGAGGCCGAATTTCACCGTGAAGGTCTGGCCAACGGTGGCGCCATCAGCCGGTTCGATGAAGTACACCTTTGCGCCATCCGGCGCCGGGGTGCGCGGAGCAGCCGCGTGGGTGGCGGTGGCGGCGCCAAGCAGCAGGGCGCCAAGGCTCAGGAAAGACAAAGTCCTCATTACACATCTCCATGTTTTTGTGAGCCAGACACCAGACCCGATGCAACCAGTTAGGTTCACTCGCTGTCCGAGCAAGGCGCTGCACCCGCGCCAGCGAAAAACATAACGAGACGAGGAAGTTCCCCATGCGCCTGCTTTACTGCCTGCCCACTCTATTCGCCCTGTTGAGCCCCCTGGCCCAGGCCGAACTGCTTGACGATGTATGGGAACGCGGCAGCCTGCGCATTGCCCTGGAGGAGAACAATCCACCCTACAGCTACCGGGAAAACGACAAACTGACCGGCTTCGACGTGGCGCTGGGGCGCGCCCTGGCTGCGGAGATGAATGTGGATGCGGAGTTCGTCGTGGACGACGACGGCAAGATGCTCGAAGGCTTGCAGAGCGGTCGCTACGACATTGCCCTGGACCGCGTCGCGGCACCAGCTGAGGGCGAGCAGACCCTGGAGTTCAGCGAACCCTACGTCTTCCCGGTAAGCGAGAGCGAGGGCAACCTGGCGCAGCCTATGACGATTCCCTTCCAGAAGGGCAATCCCGCCTTCCGCGACACCCTCAACCGCGCCCTGACCAAGCTGCGCAGCGAGGGCAAGCTCGGTGCGTTGTCTGCGCAATGGCTGGGCAAGGATCTCAGCCAGCCCCCGGCTGCCGCCAAGCGTTGAACCTCAGTCTTCGTCCAGTTCGGCCAGGCGTGCAGCCGCCTGGGCCAGTTCCTCTTCGCTGAAGACTTCGACACCCGAGCGGCGCAGGGCTGCGGCGGTAACGCCTTCACCGGCGACTCGAACGCCGCTGAAACTACCGTCATAGTTTTCCCGATTGCCGCAGGATGGGCTGCGGGCCTTGAGCAACGCGATACGGATGCCGTTACGCGCCACCAGATCCAGAGCGATGCGCGCACCGGTGACGAACGCGTCGGTCACATCCTGGCCGTCGTCGGTGAGCACCGGCAGCTCGCCGTCCAGCACAGCGGCGCCGCGACCGCCGGCGATCTCGGCCGCTGCCCGCGGCGTCGGCAAGCCACCGGCCACTTCCGGGCAAAGCGGCACGATGCGCCCCTCCGCCTGCCAGCGCTCCAACAGGTCGAACGGGCCGTGGGCGCCACCGTCATAGCGTACTTTCTGCCCAAGCAGGCAACGACTGACCAGGATCTTCTGCATATTCATCTCCAGAGGGGCGCCTTCGAGGTCACCCCGGGTAACAACTGCGCCACCTGCGCGAAGTGGCGCCTGATCGAAGGTAGGGCCTGGGCCCGTTAACTGCCAAGCCGTTCTCAACGGCAGGCGACAGGATTCCCCATCCTTCGGCGGGAAGCACTCTTCGCCACTGGCTGTGGCTCCCGCGGCCCTCCAGACTGCGCGCAACCTGCACAGGAGCGTGCCATGCCCAGAACAACGAACTACCTGCGACTCGCACTGGCTTGCGGCACCGCCCTGCTCAGCGGCACCGGCCAGGCAGCCCTTGAATCCCTGGATAACCAGGCTCTCAGCGAAATCAGCGGCCAGGCCGGAATCAACCTGCGCCTGGATGTCATGGCGCGCATCGACAGCATCAGCTGGAACGACGATGGCGGCAGCCTGTCATTGCGTAATGTGCGCATCGACAACGGCTGCCTCAAGCCTGGCGACTGCCCCAATGGTGCGGGCGGCAGCTTTCCCCTGGGCGCTGCGCAACTCGGCCTCACGCTCCCCATCTTCGGCGTCGATCAGCCGACCCTGAAGGTCGACGTGGTGAAGAATTCAGCCGGTACCCAGCAAGTCCGCCTGGAACTGCCCGATCTCACCACCATCAACGAACAACTCCAGGGCAGTGGCATTCCGGCCCAGCGCATCCGCGTGCGGGTCGCCGCCGACATGCACATTGGCGAAAGCCGGATCGGTAGCCTGGAAATTCGCGATATCACCGACCTGCGCGGCAACTTCAGGGTCTGGGGCCACTGACAGGCATGAGCTTCAGAGCGGCCCGCCGCGGCGACGGAACCATCCGGCGAGGGACAGGCGCTCGCGGTTCGCCGGCAGGACCTCATGGGGCAGTTCCGCGGACAGGAACACCACCAGGCTGCCGCCCTCGGGCAGCACATCCCGTTCACCTTGCGCCAGGTACAGGCGCAAGGCACCGCCCTGCTCCGGCTGCCAGTCGGCATTCAGGTAGGCCACCACCGACACGGCCCTGCGGTCATCGTCGCGAAAACGGTCCAGGTGCTTCTGGTAGAAGGCCCCGGGCGGATAGCAGGCGAAGTGGCATTCGAAATCTTCCAGGCCCAGGTAAAGCTCACGATTGAGGAGCTGGCGCAACTCGTCCATCAACGCAAGATAGGCATCACTGGCGGCCGACTGGCCGGGCTCCAGCCACTGGATACGATCACCGCGCACCCCTTCACGAATCTGCTGCCCTTCGCCACGCCCGACGGAAGCGGGCGCGAGTGTTCCGGCAGCCCCGCGAGCACGGCACTCATCCGCGAGGGCATTGGTGAGGTCGACGGGCAGCATCAGGCACTGGTGGGACCAGCCCTGGCTGGCCAGGTCATCAGCGATCGGGGTGAGCACGGGGTGATCTGCGGGTAGCGGCATGATTCCGGAATTCTACCAGCGAGCAGGAAATTACCTACATACACCGATGAAGATTCCGACACCTCGACAATAAAGCCCGAGTCCGCTGAGAATAGCCGCACGCTCAACCCCGCAACGCCCACCCGCCGCCACCGCCCTGCCCGCCGAACCGATGCCGTACGCGTGGGTCCGATACGAACAGCGGACTGCGTCATCAAGGAGACCCCATGCGCCTGCTCTTCGCCGTCACCCTCCTCCTCTTCGGTTTGCCTGCCCTGGCCGACGACCACGCCAGCCTTTACCAGGCGGCCGGCTGGCCGGAGCAGCGCGCGCACTTCAACGACGCCCTGACGGCGGCCCAGCAGCGTTACCAGAAGACCTTGCCGCCGGCGGTCTACCAGGCACTGGTGGACAACAGCAACCGTCGCTTCCAGCCCCAGGCCATCGACCAGCGCGCCCAGGTTGCGCTGCGTAGCCAATTACAGGACCCGCGTCCGGCACTGACCTTCTTCCAGTCGCCACTGGGCCGCAAGATCATTGCTGCAGAAACCCTGGCCACCCGCCGCGACCAGTTGGCGATGCACGCCAATGGCCTGCCGCGCATCGAGGCCGAAGCCACCCGCCGTCTGCTCATTGGCCACCTGGCCCAGGCCTTGCCGGCCCGTGAAGCCGGTGCGGAGGTCAGCCTGGCGCTGGCCGGCGTCGCTGCCGACAGCCTGAGTCAGATGCTTCCCGGCCTGTTCGGTGGCGGCCAGGCCCAGGGCATGATCGATGGCCAGCGCCAGCGCCTGATGGAGCAGATCGGCAACGATCTGGATAACACCCTGCTCTACGTCTATCGCGACCTTTCCGACCCGGAACTGGAAGAGTTCGTCACCTTTGCCGAATCAACCGACGGCAAGGCCTACTACCAGGCCGCGCTGGCCGCCGTGCGGGCCGGCCTTGCCGTGGGCCAGGACGCCTCCGCCAAGCAGGGGCTCTGAACGTTTCTCGCAGGTTGGCGCTGAGCGCAGTGAAGCCCGACAAAGGGGCCTTCAAGCAGCTCCGCCCCCACCTACGAAAACTACCCCAGCCTTTCTCGCAAGAAACTGAAGTACCGCTCCCGATACGCCGGCGATTCATTCACCAGGTGATGGCCGGCCCCCTCCAGCATTAGCACTTCGGGCTGGTCGAACTTTTCAGCCAGCACCGCCAGGTTGTGACGCCAGTCCACCGTCATGTCACCGTCCCCCTGGATCACCAACGGCCGGCGCCGGCTGCGTTGCGCCTTCTCGATACGGGGCACCCAGCGTGCCAGGGCACCGACCCAGGCAGTGGGCAGGGTTTGTGGCTGCAGCGGGTCCTTGTGGTGGACGAATTCGATGAACTCGGCATCGCTGGAGTTGACGCTGAATCGACGGGGAATGCCTTCGACGAAATGCCGCATCAACTGATAGCTGAACTTCGACCAGGCCCAGGCACGCGGCCGCACCAACGGGGCGAACAGCAGGGTCTCGCCCAGCTCCGGGCGTGGCGTACCTGTTAGCAGGTAATCCAGCAGGATTGCACCGCCGGTGCTCTGCCCGGCCAGGTGCCAGGGCTGTGGCAGGCCCAACGCGTCAGCCTCGCCCAGCAGGGCCTGGAGAGCGGCCTGATACTCGGCGAAATCGCCGATGCTGGCCCGCGTCCCGCTGGACAGCCCGTGGCCGGGCAGGTCGCAGGCGATCACCGCGAAGCCCATGGCAAGCGCCCAGTCGACCAGATGGCCATAGAGTCCCATGTGGTCGTAGTAACCGTGCAGCATCACCAGGCTGGCGCGCGGCTCGGGCGGCAACCAGAGCTGGGTCACCAGCGAGTATCCGGCTGCCTCGACGCAACCCAGGCGTGCCTGCACCCCCGGATGGCGCGTAGCAAAGTCCAGCCGGTAAAAGGTGCGGTAGGTCTGTGCCTGGCGCAGGTCAGCGCCGCCTGCGGCCAAGGGTCGCAACAACGGGCGCAGGAGATCGGGCTGGAACGGGTCTGGCATCGGGCTTTCCCTGGATGAGGCAATTCTGTCCACAGGACCGCATGGGGTCCTGGCCGGCTGCCGATATTCTGCTGCCCGACGCAACGTGGCAAGCTACGCGCCCCCGCACAGGCCCGTCACAATGCGTGCACTCAATCCCAGAACCCTGATCACCAGCCTCGCCCTCCTCGCCTGCGTCGGCGCCATCCTGTTGGCCCTGCGCTGGTACGAGTCGCGCTATGTGCGCCCTTTCAATACACAGGCCACGGTGTTCTCCGGCGAGCAGCTGCGTCTACCGGCCGAGCTCGCTGGCCCGGGCCCGATCCGCCTGGTGCACTTCTGGGACCCGGCCTGCCCCTGCAACGCCGGCAACCAACAGCATCTCGCCGAACTGATTCAGCGCTTCGCGCCCCAGGGCGTGACCTTCCATGCGGTGCAGAAACCCGGCAGCAAAGGCCATTTGCCCCCTGGCCTGGAAGCTCTGCAGCCGCTGGCTATGATGCCCGGTTCCGAGCAACTGCCGGCGGTGCCCGCTGTGGGCATCTGGGACCGTGACGGCCGCCTCGCCTACTTCGGCCCCTACAGCGAAGGCGCGGTCTGCAACTCGGCCAACAGCTTCATCGAGCCCATTCTCGAAGCCTTGATCGACAACCGCCCGGTAAGCGCCAGCAGCACCCTAGCGGCGGGTTGCTTCTGCGCCTGGCGAAAGCCGAGCTAGCCAGCGCCGAGACGCGCGCGCCAGGCTTCCGGCGGCATCCCGTACCAACGACGAAAGGCCCGGTAGAAGGGCGACAGCTCGGAGAAGCCGCACTCCCGGGCCACCTCGCGCATGGCCCGGCCCTCTTGCAACAGCTCCACCGCGCGCAACTGCTGCACCGACTCGCGTACCCCCCGCAGGCTGCTGCCCT
The DNA here is from genome assembly GCF_003626975.1 of Pseudomonas sp. DY-1. NCBI lineage: Bacteria > Pseudomonadati > Pseudomonadota > Gammaproteobacteria > Pseudomonadales > Pseudomonadaceae > Pseudomonas > Pseudomonas sp. DY-1. The sequence goes on from NZ_CP032616.1 coordinate 3,960,338, forward strand.
GTCCGGCCAGCGCCCGCTGCAAGCCGCCGGCGCTGAAACCCAGCTCCGCCGCGCAGGCTTCCAGCGAGCAGTCCGCCTTGCCCAGGCGAACACCCAGCAGGTAACGCAGGCGATTGAGCAGGTCGTTTCCCACCAGCGCCTCCATCTGCGCCTCGGCGTGCTTCCAGAGCAGTTGGTGCAACTCTGGATTGGCGGTGCGCGACGGGCGCTTCAGCAGGGCCGTCGGGAACAGCAGGGCATCATGCTCGCGGCCGAATACCGGCAACAGACCGAACAAGCGCTGGTGTTCGCTCACCCGCGCCGGTCGGGCATGGCGGAACTGCACGCCGTCCAGACGGAACTCACCATCGGTAATGAAGCCCAGCAGCTTGGTGAAGAGCAGCGCCAGGCATTCCATCTGCTGGCGCAGCGACGAGAAGCCCAGGTAGTTGAGGTCGATCACCAGGCGCGCCACCGCACCTTCCACATGCAACTGGGCGACGAAGCCGCCGGAAAGGATGTGCTGGAAACGCAGGAAGCTCGCCAAAGCCTCGCCCAGGTCACGGCTGGCCAGTAGCAAATAGCCCACCACATCGAGCAGGCGCGGCTTCATGACCTCGCCCAGATGCAGGCCGATGTCGGGGTCGCCGATCAGTGCGTCGGCGGCCAGCCAGAATTGCGGCGCATCGTCGTGGCGTAGGCGGCCGTCCACCGGCGGTGGTCCCAGTCGGCGGTGCTGGTTGACGCCAAGATAAACCCGGCCAGGGTCCAGGCCGAGCTCCGTCAGCGCTTCGTAGAGCAGGCGGCGCAAGGTAGCGGAGTGGGTCAGCGGGACGAAGCTGGCGTCTGGCTCGGTGACGGACATGGCGATTCCTCGTGCATTGACCAAAGACTTTCAGTTCGCGCGTGTTTGGTCAATGCCTGCCAGCCCTGCCTTGGGGAGAATGCCGCAACCATAACAACAAGGAATTTCGTGCATGAAACGCACCCTGACTGTCCTGGCCGTCCTGATCGCAGCGGCTGCCGGCGGCGCCAACTGGTACAGCGAGAGCAAGAAGCCCGTGCGCGACGGCGAGCTTGCCATGGCCAACCTCCAGGCCCCGGTGACAGTGCGCTACGACGAGCGTGGCGTACCCCATATCCAGGCCGCCAACGAAGCCGACATGTACCGTGCCCTGGGCTTCGTCCATGCCCAGGACCGCCTGTTCCAGATGGAAATGCTGCGCCGCCTGTCGCGCGGTGAGCTTGCCGAAATCCTCGGCGCCCGCCTGGTGGACACCGACCGCCTGTTCCGCACCCTGGGAATCCGCGCCCACGCCGACGCTTACGCCAGCAAGATGGACAAGGACAGCCCGGCCACAAAGGCCCTGCAGGCCTATCTCGACGGCATCAACCAGTATCAGGACAGCCGCCCGGCACCGGTGGAGTTCGACCTGCTGGGTATCGAGAAGCGCCCCTTTACCATCGCCGACACCCTCTCCGTGGCCGGCTACATGGCCTACAGCTTCGCCGCCGCCTTCCGTACCGAGCCGGCGATCACCTACGTGCGTGATGAACTGGGCGCCGACTACCTGAAGGCCTTCGATCTCGACTGGCACCCCGAAGGCGTGATCGGCCAACCTCTCGCCCAGGGCGACTGGCAAGACCTCAACCGCCTCGCCCAGCTCAGCCAGCAAGCGCTGGTCGAAGCCGGCCTGCCACAGTTCGAGGGCAGCAATGCCTGGGCGGTTTCCGGCAGCCACACCGCCAGCGGCAAACCGCTGCTCGCCGGCGACCCGCATATCCGTTTCGCCGTTCCGGCGGTGTGGCACGAGGCGCAATTGAGCTATCCGGGCTTCGAGCTCTATGGCCACCACCAGGCCCTGAACCCGGTTGCGTCCCTGGGGCACAACCGGCAGTTCGCCTGGAGCCTGACCATGTTCCAGAACGATGACCTCGACCTGATCGCCGAAAAGAGCAATCCGGACAATCCCGACCAGGTCTGGTACCAGGGGCAGTGGGTCAACCTGGAAAGCCGCGAGGAAACCATCCAGGTCAAGGATGGCGAACCGGTGAAGCTGACCCTGCGCCGCTCGCCCCACGGCCCGATCATCAATGACGCCCTGGGCGCGGCCGCCGGCAAGACGCCGATCGCCATGTGGTGGGCCTTCCTGGAGACCGAGAACCCGATCCTCGATGCCTTCTACCAGCTCAACCGCGCGGACAGCCTGGACAAGGCCCGTGCCGCCTCCGAGAAAATCCATTCACCCGGCCTCAACATCATCTGGGCCAACGCCAGCGGTGACATCGGCTGGTGGGCTGCAGCGAAGCTGCCGCAACGCCCGGACGGCGTGAATCCCTACTTCATCCTCAACGGCAGTACCGGCGAAGCCGACAAGCCTGGCTATCTGCCCTTCAGCGCCAACCCCCACGAGGAAAATCCGCAGCGCGGCTTTATCGTCTCGGCCAACTATCAACCGCTGTCGCCGACCGGCGTCGCCATTCCGGGCTACTACAACTTGCCGGATCGCGGCGTACGCCTGAACCAGCGTCTGGCCGAGTCCGGCGTGAAGTGGGACGTGCAGAACAGCCAGGCGCTGCAACTGGACACCACCACCGGCTATGGCCCGCGCCTGCTCGCGCCGATCCTCGGCGACCTGCGTGCTGCCGCAACCGACGACGCCGAGCGCGGCCTGGTGGAGCAGCTCGCCAACTGGCAAGGCGACCACCCGCTGGATTCCACTGCCGCCACCCTGTTCAACCAGCTCACCTACGAGCTGTCCAATGCACTGATGCGCGACGAGCTGGGTGATGCCTTCTTCGACAGCCTGCTGCAGACGCGCATCCTGGACTCTGCCCTGCCGCGCCTGACCAATGAGCCGGCCTCGCCCTGGTGGGACAAACGCGATACACCGCAGAAGGAAACCCGCGCGGATGTGGTCAAGGCTGCCTGGCAGGCCAGCCTGGCGCACCTGAAGAAGACCCTCGGCGAAGACAGCTCGAAATGGCAGTGGGGCAACGGCCATACCCTGACCCACAGCCATCCGCTGGGGCAGCAGAAACCGCTGAACCTGCTGTTCAACGTCGGTCCCTTCGCCGCACCTGGCGGCCACGAAGTGCCCAACAACCTGTCCCAGCGCGTCGGCCCGGCACCCTGGGAAGTGTTCTATGGCCCCTCAACGCGCCGCCTGATCGACCTGGCGGACGCCGAACATGCCCTGGGCATCAACCCGGTGGGCCAGAGCGGCGTTCCTTTCGACCGTCACTACAAGGACCAGGCCGAGGCTTACATCCGTGGCGAGTACGTGCCGATGCACTTCGCCGAGGATGAGGTGAAAGCCAATAGCCGCGAGACGTTGAAGTTGGTGCCTGGGAACTGACTCCCTCCACCCGCCCCTCTCCCGCAAGCGGGAGAGGGGCGACTCAGGGCCTGACCTCCTGGCACAGAATGCCCCCTCTCCCTGAGGGAGAGGGCTGGGGAGGGGGGAAGAGCCCCACCTCACGAAGTAGCGTTGACGTCCTCAAACCCTCCCCAACGCCTGCGCCAGGTCTGCGCGCAGGTCCTCCAGGTCTTCCACACCCACCGATAGCCGCACCAGCGAATCGCCAATGCCCAGCTCCGCGCGAATCTCCGCCGGGATGCTGGCATGGGTCATGATCGCCGGGTGCTCGATCAGACTCTCCACGCCGCCCAGGCTCTCGGCCAGGGTGAAGATTCGCACCGTTTCGAGGAAGCGCCGGGTTCCCGCCAGGTCGCTGGCCAGGTCCAGGGAGATCATCCCGCCGAAACCGTGCATCTGCCGCTGCGCCAGTACATGTTGCGGATGCGACTCCAGGCCAGGGTAGTAGACCCGCGCCACCTGAGGCTGGCACTCCAGCCAGCGAGCCAGTTCCAGGGCATTGCTGCAGTGGCGCTCCATGCGTAGCGCCAGGGTCTTCACCCCGCGCAGGGTGAGGAAGGCGTCGAAGGGCCCGGCGATTGCACCCACGGCGTTCTGCAGGAAACCCAGGCGCTCGCGCAGCGGCTCGCAGCGGCTGTCGCCGGAGACGATGGCGATGCCACCGATCACATCCGAGTGGCCATTGAGGTATTTGGTGGTGGAGTGCACCACCAGATCGAAGCCCAGGTCCAGCGGCCGCTGCACCCATGGGCTGGCGAAGGTGTTGTCGGCCGCGAGGATGATGCCGCGCCCTCGGCAAAGCGCCACGATGGCGCTGAGGTCGGCCAGGCGCAGCAGCGGGTTGCTCGGCGTTTCCACCCAGAGCATGCGGGTGTCGTCGGTGAGCGCCGCACCGATCGCACCGATGTCGCTGAAGTCGACGAAGCTGAAGCGGTGCCCGGCGCTGACCCTGCGCACCCGCTCGAACAGGCGGAAGGTGCCACCGTAGAGATCGTTGCTGGCGACGATGTGTGAACCGCTGTCGAGCAGCTCCAGCACCGTGGAGATTGCCGCCAACCCTGAGGCGAAGGCGAAGGCCTGGGCGCCGCCTTCAAGGTCCGCGACGCAGCGTTCCAGGGCCCAGCGCGTGGGGTTGTGGGAGCGCCCGTAGTCCAGCCCCTTGTGCACGCCGGGGCTTTCCTGCGCATAGGTGGAGTTGGCGTAGATCGGCGGCATGATGGCGCCGGTCGACGGGTCGGGCGCCTGGCCAGCATGGATCACGCGGGTGGCGAAGGCGCGCGGGAAGGTGTCGTCCTGCTGACTCATGCAAGGGTCCTCCGCAGGTGGTTAAGCAGGTCGGAACGGGTGATCAGGCCGTGGAAGCCAGACGCGTCGGCAATGATGGCGACCAGCCCACGGTCGAGCTCCGCCTGCAGTTCGGCCAGGCTGGCATTCGGCGCCAGGGTCTCCAGGCGGGCGGTCATGACGCTCGCCACCGGTTGGCGGAAGTGCGTGGCGTCGGTGTGCACGCCAAGCAGGATATCGGACTCATCCACCACCCCAGCCAGGTGCCCGTCCCGGAGCACCGGGAGCTGCGAGACATCCGCCAGGCGCATGCGCTGGAAGGCGGTGAGCAGGGTGTCGTCCGGCCCCACACTGATCACCCGGCCGTCCTCGTAACGCCGCGCGATGATGTCGCGCAGGTCGCCATAGCGCTTGCGCGCCAGCAGGCCCTGGTCGGTCATCCACTGGTCGTTGTAGATCTTAGAGAGGTAGCGGGTGCCGGTGTCGCAGACGAAGCTGACCACCCGCTTGGGCGTCTTCTGCTCGCGGCAATAGCGAAGCGCCGCGGCCAGCAGCGTGCCGGTGGATGAACCGCCGAGTATCCCCTCGTTACGCAGCAACTCGCGGGCATGGCCGAAGCTTTCCTCGTCGCTGATGGAGTAGGCACGTCCCACGCTGGAGAGGTCGGCGATCCCGGGGATGAAGTCCTCGCCAATGCCCTCCACCGCCCAGGAGCCAGGGGTACCGAGGGTGCCACTGCGGGTGTATTCGGCAACGATGGAGCCCACCGGATCGGCCAGGACCATTTCCAGGTCGGGCTGCACTCGGCGGAAATAGCGGGTCAGGCCGGTAAGGGTGCCCGCCGATCCGACACCAACCACTATGGCGTCCACGTCCTGTCCGGTTTGCTGCCAGATTTCCGGGCCTGTGGTGCATTCGTGGGCCAGCGGATTGGCCGGGTTATTGAACTGATCGGCGAAGAAGGCGCCGGGAATCTGCCCGGCGAGACGGCCAGCCAGGTCCTGGTAGTACTCCGGATGGCCCTTGCCGACATCCGAGCGGGTAATGTGCACCTCGGCGCCCATGGCCTTCAGGTGCAGCACTTTCTCGGTGGACATCTTGTCCGGCACCACCAGTACCACGCGATAGCCCTTGGCCCGGCCCACCAACGCCAGGCCCAGGCCAGTGTTGCCGGCCGTCGCCTCGACTATGGTGCCGCCGGGCTTCAACCGGCCATCACGCTCAGCGCTGCTGATCATGGCAATGCCGATGCGGTCCTTGATGGAGCCGCCGGGGTTCTGGGATTCGAGCTTGAGGAACAGGGTGCAGGGGCCGGTATCGAAGCGGGTGACCCGCACCAGCGGGGTGTTGCCGATCAGGTCGAGAACTGCGGGACGAACATCTTTGACACTGTTCATGGCGTCACCTCCTTGCGCAACCAGGCAGGGGGGCGAAGCGGGCGCCCCACGCTGGAACATAGGCCGCAAGGTGAGGTGTCGCCATGGGTTCCGACGAAGGGGGCGGCGCATCAGGGGCCGAGGCCCCCACAAGGAAAAGCGCAGTTCAGCGAGCGTTGAGCACCGAAACCTGGGTGTTCAGGGTCCAGAAGTCGTAGAGCACGCCGATCAGGAAGAAGCCGCCGGTTAGCAGGTAGAGGATGCCGCTGATCCACTTGCCCTGATACATGCGGTGCACGCCGAAGATGCCGAGGAAGGTCAGCAGGATCCAGGCGACGTTGTAGTCGTACTGGCCGGCGTTGAAGCGCAGGGCCGCTTCACGGTCCATGGCGGGAATCAGGAACAGGTCGATGATCCAGCCGATGAAGAACAGGCCAAGGGTGAAGAACCAGATGGTCCCGGTCACTGGCTTGCCATAGTAGAAACGATGGGAACCCAGGAATCCGAAGATCCAGAGCAGGTAGCCGATGGCCTTGCTGTGGGTGTCCTGACGAGTGTTCATGCTGCCTCCTGCAGTGTGTAGTCGAATCGGGCAAGAAGAAGCCCGCCGAAGCGGGCTTTTCCCTGGAGCGCGAGCTTAACGGAAGCGGCGCCCCGGATCTTCTTCGCTCACCTGCAGCGACAGACCATCGCTCATGTGCTGCAGGTGCTCACCATCGGTTTCCGAACCGAGCTTGATCATCAGGCGCAGGTCGTTCGCCGAGTCGGCGTAGAGCAGCGCATCTTCGTAGGTGATCTCGCCCTGGGAATAGAGGTTGTAGAGCGCCTGGTCGAAGGTCTGCATGCCGTGTTCGGTAGAGCGTTTCATCAGGCCCTTGAGCTCGTGGACCTCGCCCTTGCGGATCAGATCGGCGACCAGCGGCGTGTTCAGCAGTACTTCGATCACCGCGCGACGCCCCTTGCCGTCGGGGGTCGGCACCAGTTGCTGGGCGACGATGGCCTTGAGGTTCAGCGACAGGTCCATCCACACCTGCTGCTGCCGATCGGCGGGGAAGAAGTTGATGATACGGTCCAGCGCCTGGTTGGCGTTGTTGGCGTGCAGGGTGGCCAGGCACAGGTGACCGGTTTCCGCAAAGGCGATGGCGTGGTCCATGGTCTCGCGGGTCCGCACTTCGCCGATCAGGATCACGTCTGGCGCCTGGCGCAGGGTGTTCTTCAGGGCCACCTCGAAGGATTCGGTATCGATGCCCACTTCACGCTGGGTGACGATGCAGCTCTGATGCTGGTGGATGAACTCGATCGGGTCCTCGATGGAAATGATGTGACCGCTGCTGTTCTTGTTGCGGTGGCCGATCATCGCCGCCAGAGAGGTGGACTTACCGGTACCGGTGGCGCCGACGAAGAGCACCAGGCCGCGCTTGGTCAGCGACAGCTGCTTGAGGATTTCCGGCAGCTTCAGCTCGTCGATGGTGGGGATGGTGGTCTCGATCCGACGCAACACCATGCCTACCAGGTTGCGCTGGTAGAAGGCACTGACCCGGAAGCGACCAATGCCCCGCGCACTGATGGCGAAGTTGCACTCGTGGTTCTCTGCGAAGTCGCGCCGCTGCTGTTCGTTCATCACGCCCATCACGGTTTCCCGCGTCATTTCCGGCGACATGGGGTTCTTGGTCACCGGCATGATCTTGCCATTGACCTTCATCGATGGCGGCACGCCCGCCGTGACGAAGAGGTCGGAACCGCCTTTTTCCACCATCAGGCGCAACAGTTTCTCGAATTCCATGACGTTCTCGCTGGCCGCTCAGGCGAATCAGAAGTTTTCCGGGCTCTTGGCCTTTTCCCGCGCGCTTTCACGACTGACCAGTCCCTTGGCGACAAGCCCCTTGAGGCACATGTCGAGGGTCTGCATGCCGAGCGAGCCGCCGGTCTGGATGGCGGAATACATCTGCGCCACCTTGTCTTCGCGAATCAGGTTACGGATTGCCGGGGTGCCGATCATGATCTCGTGAGCCGCCACCCGACCGCCGCCGATCTTCTTCAGCAGGGTCTGGGAAATCACCGACTGCAGGGACTCGGAGAGCATGGAGCGGACCATGGACTTTTCCTCGGCGGGGAATACGTCGACCACGCGGTCGATGGTCTTGGCCGCGGAGGTGGTGTGCAGGGTGCCGAATACCAGGTGACCGGTTTCCGCGGCGGTCAGCGCCAGGCGGATGGTCTCCAGGTCACGCATCTCACCCACCAGGATGATGTCCGGGTCTTCACGCAGTGCCGAGCGCAGGGCTTCGTTGAAGCCGAGCGTATCGCGGTGCACTTCCCGCTGGTTGATCAGGCACTTCTTCGATTCGTGGACGAATTCGATCGGATCTTCCACGGTGAGGATGTGGTGGTACTTGGTGCTGTTCAGGTAGTCGAGCATCGCCGCCAGCGTGGTGGACTTGCCCGAGCCGGTGGGGCCGGTGACCAGCACCAGGCCGCGGGGAACGTCTGAGATCTTCTTGAAGATCTCGCCCATCCCCAGGTCCTCCATGCTCAGCACCTTGGAAGGAATGGTCCGGAACACGGCGCCGGCGCCGCGGTTCTGGTTGAAGGCGTTGACCCGGAAACGTGCGACGCCCGGGACTTCGAAGGAGAAGTCTGTCTCGAGGAACTCCTCGAAATCCTTGCGCTGCTTGTCGTTCATGATGTCGTAGATCAACGCGTGGACCTGCTTGTGGTCCAGGGCCGGAAGGTTGATCCGGCGCACGTCGCCATCGACGCGAATCATGGGTGGCAGGCCGGCCGAGAGATGCAGGTCCGAAGCGCCCTGCTTGGCGCTGAAGGCAAGCAGCTCAGTAATGTCCATGGGGCTCCCCAATTCGAAGCAAACGGTTTGCAGACCGCTGAATGATCACTGCGCCAGGCTAGCGGCTCGCGAAGCCGACCAGCCTGGCCGTCGCTCGCTACATTTTTCAGCGGCAGTTAGAATGCCGCAGACCCCACTCAGGCCGGGCTGTAGAGCGCAGGTAATGTCCACGATAGCAGACAATATTGCAAAGGTTCGCGCGCGTATCCGTGAGGCGGCGCAAGCCTCCGGGAGAGAATTTTCCAGTATCGGCCTGCTGGCCGTGAGCAAGACCAAACCCGCAGCCGCAATCCGCGACGCGTTCGCCTCAGGAATCGTCGATTTCGGCGAAAACTATCTGCAGGAAGCCCTGACCAAGCAAATCGAGCTGGCCGACCTTCCGCTGACCTGGCATTTCATCGGCCCGATTCAGTCGAACAAGACCAAATCCATTGCTGAACATTTCCACTGGGTGCATTCGGTGGACCGCCTGAAGATCGCCGAGCGCCTTTCCGCCCAGCGCCCCGCCGGGATGCCGCCGCTGAACATCTGTCTACAGGTGAACGTCAGTGGCGAGGCCAGCAAATCCGGCTGCACCCCTGAGGAGCTGCCGGCCCTTGCCGTCGCCGTGAGCGACTTGCCGAACTTGCGCCTGCGCGGCCTGATGGCTATCCCGGAACCTACTGATGACCTGGCGGAGCAGCATGCCGCCTTCGCTCGCCTGCGCCAGTTGCAGGCAGCACTGAACCCCTCCCTGGACACCCTGTCCATGGGCATGAGCCATGACCTCGAAGCGGCCATCGCCGAAGGCGCCACCTGGGTGCGGATCGGCACCGCGCTATTCGGCGCCCGCGACTACGGCCAGCCTTCGCATTCATAAGGAAGCATTGATGAGCACTCCCCGCATTGCATTCATCGGCGCCGGCAACATGGCCGCCAGCCTGATCGGCGGCCTGCGCGCCCAGGGCGTCGCCGCCGACCATATCCGCGCCAGCGACCCCGGTGCAGAGCAGCGCGCGAAAGTCGCCGCCGAGCACGGCATAGAAGTGGTGGAAAGCAACGCCGACGCTGTACAAGGTGCGGACGTGGTGGTTCTCGCAACCAAGCCGCAAGTCATGAAAACCGTTTGCCAGGCCCTTGCGCCCAGCCTCAAGGACGGCCAACTGGTGGTCTCCATTGCCGCCGGCATCACCTGCGCCAGCCTGTCCACCTGGCTTGGCGCGCGCCCGATCGTACGCTGCATGCCCAACACTCCGGCGCTGCTGCGCCAGGGCGTCAGCGGCCTGTACGCCAACGCCGAGGTCAGCGCCGCCCAGCGCGAACAGGCCGAGCAGCTGCTGTCTGCCGTGGGCATCGCACTATGGCTGGACGAAGAGAAGCTGATCGACGCCGTGACCGCTGTATCCGGCAGCGGCCCGGCCTACTTCTTCCTGCTGATGGAAGCGATGACCGCCGCCGGCGAAAAACTCGGCCTGCCCCGCGCCACCGCCGAGCAGTTGACCTTGCAAACCGCCCTGGGTGCCGCGCGCATGGCGGTATCCAGTGACGTGGACGCCGCCGAGCTGCGCCGGCGCGTCACCTCGCCCAACGGCACCACCGAAGCGGCGATCAAGACTTTCCAGGCCGGAGGCTTTGAAGCCCTGGTGCAACAGGCCCTGAACGCCGCCGACCGGCGTTCTGCCGAACTGGCCGAACAACTGGGCCAATAAGGAGCTTTCGATGACCGGACTCAACACCGCCGCCATCTACGTGATCCAGACCCTCGGCAGCCTCTACCTGCTGATCGTCCTGCTGCGTTTCATCCTGCAACTGGTGCGCGCCGACTTCTACAACCCCCTGAGCCAGTTCGTGGTGCGCGCCACCAAACCGCTGCTCAACCCTCTGCGCAAGATCATCCCCGGCTTCGGCGGGCTCGATCTCGCCTCACTGGTGCTGGCGATCCTGGTCCAGCTCCTGCTGATGGTCGTCACCCTAACCCTGATGGGCTACGGCGTCGGCGGCTACCTGCTGCAGTTGCTGATCTGGTCGATCATTGGCGTCACCTCGCTGTTCCTGAAGGTGTTCTTCTTCGCCCTGATCATCAGCGTGATCCTGTCCTGGGTCGCGCCGGGCAGCTACAACCCCGGCGCGCAGCTGGTGAACCAGATCTGCGAGCCGCTGCTGATGCCGTTCCGCAAGCTGTTACCGAATCTCGGCGGCTTGGATATTTCGCCGATCTTCGCCTTCATTGCGCTGAAACTGCTGGATATGCTGGTCATCGGCAACCTCGCCGCCATGACCGGCATGCCGCAGATCCTCAGCCCATTCCTCTGATCTCCCCATGAGCTGGTATCGCTGGGCAGGAGAGGACCTGATCCTCGACTGCCACCTGCAGCCCAAGGCGAGCCGAGACGAGTTCGCCGGGCTGCACGGCGAGCGCCTGAAGATCCGCCTCACCGCACCACCGGTGGAAGGCAAGGCCAATACCCACCTGATGGCCTTCCTGGCGGAGGCCTTCGGTGTCTCCAAGAGCCAGGTGACCCTGGAAAGCGGTGAACTGAACCGCCAGAAGCGGGTACGTATCCGGTCCCCGCGAGCCCTCCCAGACCTTCCCGGATTGACCGCTCGGCAACCCTGACCGACCTTAAGGCGGGCATCGCCTGCCCGGCGATTGACGGCCATCCCCCAAGGCGCATAATGCCGAGCAATGACAGGCTGGCACTCTGCCTTTACCTCGTCCCGGAGCCGATCTCCGGCGGGCGTGGTGCGACCACCAGCGTCGTCGACAACCCGATTCGAGTTTTATCCATTCCCGTACGCAGGATGCGTGTTCACGAGGAGAGCCTGAATGAGCATGGAGCGTCTCAGTCAGCAAGTCGACGCCTACGTCGCCTGGAAACGTGAGTTGTTGCGGGAGATCACCCGCTATAGAAGCTGGCTGGAACATAACCGGCTCAACTCCGACGCACTCTCCACCAAACTGGAACGTGCTCAGCGCCTCCTGCGCACCGACCACATCACCCTGGCCTTCGTCGGCGAGTTCTCCCGCGGCAAGACCGAGCTGATCAACTGCCTGTTCTTCTCCGAGTTTGGCCAGCGCATGCTGCCATCCCAGGCTGGGCGCACGACCATGTGCCCCACCGAGCTGTTCTACGATCCTCGCTCCGAACGCTCTTACATCCGCCTGCTGCCCATCGAGTCACGCATGGCCGAAGCCAGCGTCTCTCAGTTCAAGCGGGCGCCCCGACACTGGGTGAACATCCCTCTGGACCCAAGCGACCCGGACAACATGATCCAGGCCTTCGCCCAGGTTGCGCGTACCAAGCCGATGCCAGTGGAGCAGGCCATCCAGCTCGGTTTCCACCCGGACATGCTCGACCCCACCGGCCGCCCCGGCGAAGTGCTGGTCCCGGCCTGGCGCCACGCCATGGTCAACTTCGATCATCCGCTGCTGCGCCAGGGCCTGCGCATCCTCGACACCCCCGGCCTGAATGCCCTCGGCAGCGAACCGGAGCTGACCCTGTCGATGTTGCCCGCCGCCCAGGCCATCGTCTTCCTGCTCTCAGCCGATACCGGCGTCACCGCCAGTGACATGGACGTCTGGCAGCAGCACATCCGCCAGCTTGATGAAGACACCCAGTCTCATCTGTTCGCGGTACTGAACAAGATCGACGTGCTCTGGGACGACCTCGCCGGCGAGAAATTTGTGCAGAACGCCATCCGCCGCATCCAGGAAACCACTGCCCGCCAGCTCGGTATCCGCAGCGACGAAGTGCTGCCGTTGTCGGCCAAGCAGGCGCTGCTGGCCAAGGTGCGCAACGACAGGGAGCTTCTCGCGCGCAGCCAGATCGGCGCGCTGGAAGAGCTGCTCTGCGATCGGATCGTCACGCAGAAGGAGCGCCTGATCGAGGATCACGTGGCGCATCAGATGATGGCCCTGCTGCAGAACAGCCTGCATGTGCTCAACCTGCGCCTGGAAAAAGTGCGAGAGCAGCAGGCGATGCTCGACAGCCACCAACAGGACAACGGCCAGATGCTCTTCGAGCTGACGGCGCGCACCAAACAGGATCATGCTCAGCACCACCGCCGCCTCCTCGGCCTGAAGACTAACCAGCGCCTGCTCAAGCGCCAGGGCGACGCCCTGCGCAATGCCGCCCGTACGGAGCACCTGGAAGAACACCTGGCACGTCTGCGCCGCGAACTCACCGGCAGCTGGACAACCGTCGGCATCAACCAGGGCATCCTGCACTTCTTCCGTTCCGTGGCGCTCGACCTGCACAACCTCGAACACGAAGCCGAGATGGCCAACAAGATGGTTGCGGCCATCTACCGCCGGCACAACGAAGAGAACCCGCTGAACGGGGTCGATGCGCCGCAGTTCAATGTGCAGCGCTACCTGCGCGAGCTTGGACAGCTGCGCTCCAAGGCCGACCAGTTCCGCCTGCATCCCAAGACCCTGCTGACCGAGCAACGCCAGCTCGGCAAACGTTTCTTCGACACTCTGGTGCAGGAAGTCATCGGCATGCACCAGCGCCTGCGCCTGGAAGTCGCACAATGGGCTGGCGATGCGCTGATGCCGCTGATGCAGCACACCCTGGAGCACAAGCAGCTTCTGGAAACCCACATGTTGCGCCTGAAGGCCCTGGCCCAGGAAACCCAGCTCACCCGCCAACGCGGTCAGCAGCTGGAGCGCTACACCGAGGAACTGGAGCAGCAGATCAGCGAAGCCAACGAAATGCTCCGGACTTTCCGCCTTCCCTCGCCGATGCAGCGGATGGGCAAGGTGGTCAACCTGCCTGTGGCAGCTCGCAAACAGCACGGTGGCGAGTCCGCCTGAACGCCCGCAGCGCCTGATTATTCAACGCTTTAGCCGCCGCCCCCTGCGCTTGCCGCAGGGGGCGGCGCTCTTTAGACTGGCGCCCTTCCCAGATTGAGAGCAGGGTCGCGATGCCCACCGCCATTCCCGCAGATTCCGTCGGCCTGGTCAGCCCCCAGGTACAGCACTTCAGCGAACCGCTGGCACTGGCCTGCGGCCGCAGCCTCGCCAATTACGAACTGGTTTATGAAACCTACGGCGAGCTGAATGCCGACCACAGCAATGCAGTGCTGATCTGCCATGCGCTCTCCGGCCATCATCACGCCGCTGGCTACCACAGCATGGAGGATCGCAAGCCGGGCTGGTGGGACAGTTGCATCGGTCCGGGCAAGCCCATCGACACTCTGAAGTTCTTCGTCGTCAGCCTGAACAACCTCGGCGGTTGCAACGGTTCTACCGGCCCCTCCAGCATCAACCCGGCCACCGGTACCCCCTTCGGGGCCGACTTCCCGGTGATGACGGTGGAAGACTGGGTCCACAGCCAGGCGCGCCTCGCCGATACCCTGGGCATCCAGCAATGGGCCGCAGTGGTTGGCGGCAGCCTCGGCGGCATGCAGGCCCTGCAGTGGACCATCAGCTACCCGGACCGTGTACGCCACTGCCTGGCCATTGCCTCCGCGCCAAAGCTCTCGGCACAGAACATCGCCTTCAACGAGGTGGCGCGCCAGGCCATCCTCACCGACCCGGACTTCCACGGCGGGCACTTCCAGGACCAGGGCGTGATCCCCAAGCGCGGCCTGATGTTGGCGCGCATGGTCGGCCACATCACCTACCTGTCGGACGACGCCATGGGTGAGAAATTCGGCCGTGGCCTGAAAAGCGAGAAGCTCAACTACGACTTCCACAGCGTGGAGTTCCAGGTGGAAAGCTACCTGCGCTACCAGGGCGAGGAGTTCTCCGGGCGCTTCGACGCCAACACCTACCTGCTGATGACCAAGGCGCTGGACTACTTCGACCCGGCCGGTCCTCATGACGGCGACCTGGCACGCACCCTGGCCGGAGCCAAGGCGGACTTCTGCGTGATGTCCTTCACCACCGACTGGCGCTTCTCCCCGGCCCGCTCGCGGGAAATCGTCGATGCCCTCATCGCCGCGCGAAAGAACGTCAACTACCTGGAAATCGACGCCCCCCAGGGCCACGATGCCTTCCTCATGCCGATTCCGCGCTACCTCCAGGCCTTCAGCAGCTACATGAAAAGGATTGCGGTGTAACCCATGCGTGCCGACCTAGAAATCATCCAGGACTGGATTCCCGCCGGCAGCCGGGTGCTCGACCTTGGCTGCGGCCGTGGCGAGTTGCTGGCCTGGCTGCGCGACAACAAGCAGGTCAGCGGCTATGGCCTGGAAATCGACCCGGAAAACATCGCTCACTGCATTGACCGGGGCGTGAACGTGATCGAGCAGGACCTGGACAAGGGCCTGGGCAATTTCGCCAGCAACAGCTTCGACGTCGTGGTGATGACCCAGGCGCTGCAGGCCGTGCACTACCCCGATCGCATCCTCCAGGAAATGCTGCGGGTCGGCCGTGAGTGCATCATCACCTTCCCCAACTTCGGCCATTGGCGCTGCCGCTGGTACCTCGCTCGCTACGGCCGCATGCCGGTATCGGAATTCCTGCCCTACACCTGGTACAACACGCCGAACATCCACTTCTGCACCTTCAAGGACTTCGAGGCGCTATGCCGCGAAATGCAGGTGAAAGTGCTCGACCGACTCGCCGTGGACAACGAGCACCGGCACAACCTGCCCAGCCGCGTTTGGCCTAATCTGTTGGGTGAGATCGGCATCTATCGCGTCAGCGGCCCGAGTCTTGCGGATCACCGCGTCGCGGTCTGAACAAAGGAGGCACACCATGCGTCGTCTAGCCCTGTTCCTTTTCGCCCTTTGCCTGGCGCTGCCGGCAGCCGCCGAGCGCAAACAGACCTTTGGCGACCTGGACGTGCACTACAACGCGTTCAACTCGAGTTTCCTGCAGCCGGACATCGCCGCCGCCGTGGGCCTGACCCGCAGCAAGACCCAAGGCGTGGTCAACGTCGCTGTGCTCAAGGCTGGCAAGGCCAGCACGGCCCAGGTCAGCGGCCAGGTGAAGAACCTGCTTGGCCAGGTCACGCCACTGCAGTTCAAGCAAATCAGCGAAGGCGAGGCCATTTACTACCTCGCGCAGTTCCCCTTCAACGAGCGTGAAATGCTCAATTTCACCCTCAATGTGCAACGCGGAGACGAAGCCGCCCACAGCTTCAGCTTCGACCAGGAATTCTTCCCCGACGAATGATGCCCTTCAATGAACTGGTGCTGGCCAGCCACAACGCCGGCAAACTCAAGGAACTCCAGGCCATGCTCGGCGACAGCGTGAAAGTGCGCTCCATCGCCGAGTTCAGCGACGTCGAGCCGGAAGAAACCGGCCTGTCCTTCGTCGAGAACGCCATTCTCAAGGCCCGCAATGCGGCAAAGGTGTCCGGCTTGCCGGCGCTGGCCGACGACTCCGGCCTGGCGGTGGACTTCCTCGGCGGTGCGCCGGGCATCTACTCGGCACGCTATGCCGACGGCAAGGGCGACGCGGCGAACAACGCCAAACTGCTCGAGGCCCTGAGCGACGTCCCCGAGGCCGAGCGCGGCGCGCAGTTCATCTGCAGCCTGGCGCTGATGCGCCACGCCGATGACCCGCTGCCGATCCTCTGTGAAGGCATCTGGCGCGGCAGCATCCTGTTCGAAGCCCGTGGCGAGCAGGGCTTCGGCTACGACCCGCTGTTCTGGGTCCCCGAATGCGGCTGCTCCAGCGCCGAACTGTCGCCGATCGACAAGAACCAACTCAGCCACCGCGCCCGTGCCATGGCCCTGCTCAAGCAGCGGCTGGGTATATGAAAGGCACGGCCTCGCACCCGGAGGCTGGAGACCGGGAGATCGGCTTCCAGCTCCCGCCCCTGGCGCTCTATGTCCATATCCCCTGGTGCGTGCGCAAGTGCCCCTACTGCGACTTCAACTCCCATGCCGCAGGCTCCGAACTGCCTGAAGAGGCCTACATCGATGCCCTGCTTGCGGACATGGACCAGGACCTCGGCCATGTCCATGGTCGCTCACTGACGTCGATCTTCTTCGGTGGCGGCACACCCAGCCTGTTCAGTGCCAACGCCATCGGAAGGTTGCTGGATGGCGTGGAGCAGCGGGTACCCTTCGCCCGCGATATCGAGATCACCCTCGAAGCCAACCCCGGCACCTTCGAGCAGGCCAAGTTCGCCGCGTACCGGCAGCTCGGCATCAACCGTCTCTCCATCGGCGTACAGAGCTTCCAGGAAGCCAAGCTCAAGGCCCTGGGACGCATCCACAACGGCGAAGAAGCCGTGCGCGCTGCCGACATGGCTCGCAAGGCCGGCTTCGATAATTTCAACCTGGATCTGATGCACGGCCTGCCCGACCAGTCCCAGGAAGATGCCCTGGAAGACCTGCGCACAGCCATCGCCCAGGGACCGACGCACCTCTCCTGGTACCAGCTGACCATGGAGCCAAACACGGTGTTCTGGAACCAGCCGCCGGAGCTGCCCGAGGACGACATCCTTTGGGACATCCAGGAGGCCGGTCAGGCGCTACTGGCCGAAGAGGGGTACGCGCAGTACGAAGTGTCCGCCTATGCCCGTGACGGCCAGCGCGCACGGCACAACCTCAACTACTGGAGCTTCGGCGACTTCCTCGGCATCGGTGCCGGCGCCCACGCCAAAATGAGCAGCCCGGAAGGCCGCATCATCCGCAGCTGGAAAACCCGCCTGCCGAAGGACTATCTGGATTCCTCCAAACGCTTCCAGGCCGGCGAACGCCACCTCGACCATGACGAACTGCCCTTCGAATTCCTCATGAACGTGCTGCGCCTCACGGACGGCGTGCCCGCGGAGTTGTTCACTCAGCGCACCGGCATGCCGCTGGCCAGCCTGGCAGCGGCGCGTAGCGAAGCAGAGGCCCGCGGTCTACTGCTGAAGGACCCGCAACGCCTGGTTGCCACCCGCGAAGGCCAGCTGTTCCTCAACGACCTGCTGCAGCATTTCCTGCCTTGACGGGCACACCACGGATTTGGAATCGTCTGCCCCCGAACCATTTCGCCAAGGACCCTCTGGATGGAAGTCGTACTGGACCTGATCGCCACCCTCTCGCGCTGGAGCCGCGGCCACCTGCACGATATTGCCCTGGCCATAATGGCCACCGTCCTGGTGCTGTTCGGGCCCGCCCTGAACGCCTGGGTGCAGCAGCGCATCGGTAGCCTCAACTTCCTGTTCCGCACCCTGCTCTTCGTACTGCTCTGCGCGGTGGGCTACGGACTGGCGATGATCTACCTGACGCCCTGGCTGGCCAAAGGTCTGGGCTACTTCAACAACTACACCCTGGCGCCCGTCCTGCTACTAGTCTTCTTCGTGATCGGTGTGATCGCCGATCGCAACTAGGATCGGCGGCTCCCGGCCGCCACCGCCGGGAGCACGCCCATGAAACCGATCAAGCACCTCTATCTGCACTTCCAGGACGGCCAACGCCTGGCCTTGCGCTTTCCCCAGCAAACCGCCAACCCGGTAGAAATCGCCCGGGGACTGCGTATCCAGCTGGAATCTCCCTTCCTCAGCATCGAAGTGGATGGCGACCTGCTGCTGATCCCGCGGGAAAGCATCAAGTACATGCAGATAAGCCCCGCACCGCCGACTCTGCCCGAGGCGACGCTGACTGGCGCGGAACTCATCAATTAGCGCGGCCTTCCGGATAGGGTGGACCACGCTTCACCGCTCGGGTTTGAAAGCGCTCAGCGGATGGATGTGAAAAGCGAAATCCACCCTGCGAAACGACGGAACCTGCGGTGTGGACGGTAGGGTGCGCCTCCCGCGCACAGCGCCCCTACGAAACACCCGCCCATTAAAAAGCCGCCCCGAGGGGCGGCTGGGATGGCCAGGCAGGCCGGAATCAGTTGCCTTCGCGCCGTAGCGCCTGGGGCGTGAAGTCCCTCGGGCTGAGCGGGGCGTTGAAATCATACATGGGTTCGTTGTTGTCGAGACCGTCGACGAAGTAACGGTCACCCACGAAATCGTAGATGGTTTCCAACGTACTGCCGAACATCGGCACATCGTAGTAGCTGATCGGGTGGCTTTCCTGCATGCCGCTCAAGCGCCCGTCCTTGTCGTAGAGATCTACAGCGAGAATCTGCCAGCTGTCCTCATCCAGGTAGAAACGACGCTTGGCGTAGGGATGGGTGAAGCCCTTGCGCAGGGTCGCTTCCACCACCCAGACGCGATGCTGCTCGTAGCGCAGCAGGTCGGGGTTCACGTAGCTGGACTTGAGGATCTGCTCGTAGGGAATGCCCTTCTGATGCACGGCGTAGCTGTTGTAGGGCACCAGCATTTCCTGCTTGCCCAGTAGCTGCCACTCGTAGCGGTCCGGCGCACCGTTATAGGAGTCCACTACGTCAGCCGTGGCCAGGCCATTGGTGTCGGGCTGCAGAGTGTCGTACGCCAGCATCGGCAAACGCCGGACACGACGCTCACCACGGTTGAACCGCCAGGCCTTGCGGATCGACAGCACCTGGTCGAGGGTTTCCTGTACCACCAGCGCCGAACCCGACAGCTTGGCCGGGGCGACGACGCGGTACTTGTAGAAGAACAGGGTGTTCTCCAGGTTCCCCGGAGTCATGCCGTCGCGGCCATAGACGAAGTAGATGTCCCGTTCCAGCTTCAGCAGGTTGTAGCTGCCATTGGCCAGGACTGCTGCCTGGTTGGTAGTGAAGTGAATCTGCTCACCGCGATAGCGCAGGATGTGGTTCCAGATGGCTTCCAGGCCGCTTGCCGGCATCGGGAAGGGAACACCCGCAGCCACGCCCTCGACACCGTTGCCGCCAGCGATCAGCGAACCGTTCACGGCATTGAAGCGGGTGGCGTCATAGATGCGCTGTGGCGCCGCGGCGCTGCGATGGGTCGGGAAGACCCGCAGCTTGTATTCCGGGTGCTCCTGCAGCAGGGCCTTGTATCCCGGCGTCAGGATCTGCTCGTACTGAGCGAGGTTCTTGCCGTCTATGACGAAGCGCGGGGCTTCACCGGCGTAGGGGTCAGGGTGATGCATGCCCGGCTGGTAGCCGGCCGGCGGGGTGGCAAGACCGCCATCCCAGGCCGGGATGGTGCCCGCGGTATTGCCGGCACGTTCGCCGCCAAGGGGGGTGAGGTCCTGCCCGAGACGGGCGGCCTGGGTAGCGTCGACCTTGGCCTGGGCTTGCAGGGCGCAGCCAGCCAGGAGCAGATATCCGAATGTTCTCAACAACACAGCCTTCTCCTCACGACGTAATAGGCATTACGTCGCTCTTATTCTTATGCCGCCCGCTCAATGAGCAGACGTTGCTATCGTCGGATCAGGTGAGGTGCCGGGTTGTCCCGGTCTAGTCAGGTGCGCCGGTGCGCCGCTGAGCGGCGCCCGGTCAATCGATGCGTTGGAACTTGAGGTCCCAGACGCCATGGCCGAGGCGCTCGCCGCGGCGCTCGAACTTGGTGATCGGGCGCTCTTCCGGGCGCGGCACGTAGCGGCCGTCCTCGGCCAGGTTGCGGTAACCCGGTGCGACGCTCATCACTTCCAGCATGTGCTCGGCGTAGTGCTCCCAGTCGGTGGCCATGTGCAGGACGCCGCCAACCTTGAGCTTCTGCCGCACCAGCTCGGCGAACGCCAGCTGCACGATCCGCCGCTTGTGGTGACGGGACTTGTGCCAGGGGTCAGGGAAGAACAACAGCACGCGGTCCAGGCTCGCATCTGCAACACAGTCACGCAGCACCTCAAGGGCATCGCAGCTGTACACGCGGATGTTGGAGAGCCCCTGGGTCATGGCGCCATTCAACAGGGCGCCGACGCCGGGACGGTGCACTTCGACACCGATGAAGTCCTGCTCCGGCGCGGCAGCGGCCATCTCCAGGGTGGCATGGCCCATGCCGAAACCGATCTCGAAGGTGCGCGGCGCACTGCGACCGAACAGGGCATCGAAGTCCTGCGGGCCGTCGGCCAGCTCCAGGCCGAACTTCGGCCAGCCCTGGTCGAGGCCGCGCTGTTGACCTTCGGTCATGCGCCCGGCACGCATCACGAAACTCTTGATGGTGCGGTGATGGCGCGTTTCGTCGGCGGCGGCCGGCGAGCCCTGTTCTTCAATCATCTTGCGAAAACCTTTCAGTGGAACTCAGCAGAACCTGTTCACGATCTTGCGAGTAAAAGACATGCCAGGCAAAAACAGGCGAGGAAGCGGATTTTACAGCTGTAAATGAGCATTCCGAGCCTGTTCTTAGCGCCCCAGGGCCAACACGCAGCTGATCGTGACCAGTTTCTCAGCGGATCAGACCATCCAGCGGCGAAGACGCGCTGGCGTAGAGCTTGCGCGGCATACGCCCGGCCAGGTAGGCGAGGCGGCCGGCAACGATGGCGTGTTTCATGGCCTCGGCCATCATCACGGGGTTCTGCGCATGGGCGATGGCGGTGTTCATCAACACGGCTTCGCAGCCCAGTTCCATGGCGATAGTGGCGTCGGAAGCGGTGCCCACACCGGCGTCGACCAGCACCGGAACCTTGGCTTCTTCGAGGATGATGCGCAGGTTCCAGGGGTTGCAGATGCCCATACCCGAGCCAATCAGACCGGCCAGGGGCATCACGGCGATGCAGCCCATCTCGGCCAATTGGCGGGCGATGATGGGATCGTCGCTCGTGTAGACCATGACGTCGAAGCCGTCCTTGACCAGTTGCTCGGCGGCCTTGAGGGTTTCGACGACGTTGGGGAAGAGGGTTTTCTGGTCAGCCAGGACTTCCAGCTTGACCAGGTTGTGGCCATCCAGCAGCTCGCGAGCCAGGCGGCAGGTGCGCACGGCTTCTTCGGCGTTATAGCAACCGGCGGTGTTCGGCAGGATGGTGTACTTGTCCGGGGAAATCACGTCCAGCAGGTTCGGTTCGCCCGGGTTCTGGCCGATGTTGGTACGGCGCACGGCCACAGTGACGATCTCGGCGCCGGAGGCCTCGATGGCGACACGGGTTTCTTCGAGGTCCTTGTACTTGCCGGTGCCCACCAGCAGACGCGATTCATAGGTGCGGCCCGCGAGGGTAAAGGGCTTGTCGATCGGCGTTTGGCTCATGCTGGACTCCTGGCGGGCAGAGGGAATTGCTTGATACGCGGAACAGGTGCTGCGGATGGCGTGGCTGGGCAGGTTGGAAACCCACTCTACTAGCCGCCGCCTATGGCTTGGACCACCTCGACGCGATCGCCTTCGCACAGGGCGGTGGCGGCGTGCTGGCTTCGCGGCACGATATCGAGATTGAGCTCGACCGCAACGCGGCGGCCGGCCAGGTCCAGGCGGGAAATGAGGTCCGCGACGGTCTGGCCGTCGGGTAACTCGAAGGATTCGCCGTTCAACTGAATGCGCATGACGGATCAGTCACAACTGGAAAGGGGACGGCATTCTAGCCCGATAGGCGCGCGGCACCAAGGCAAAAGGACGCCATTCGTCCCGCAATTTGACGCCACGGTCAAGTTAGCGATTCGCAAGATTCCAGGCCGAGAGCCCCAGGCATAGCCAACCGGCGAGGAAGGCCAGACCGCCGAAGGGCGTGATGATGCCAAGCTTGCCGACACCGCTGAGGGTCAGCAGGTAGAGGCTTCCGGAGAACAGCAGGATACCGAGGGCGAAGAAGCCACCGGCCAGATTCACCAGGCGGCCAGGTGCATGCAGCGCCAGCAGGGCCACGCCGAACAGAGCCAGGGCATGGATCAGCTGGTAGTGGGTGCCTGTCTGGAACACCGCCAGGTACTCGGGCGTCAGCCTGCTTTTCAGGCCGTGGGCGGCAAAAGCCCCCAGGGCCACCCCGGTAAAACCGGCGAATGCGGAAAGCAGCAGGAACAGGCGAGCCATGGGGACTCCAGACAGAGGGAAGACGGCCGCTATAATGGCGCGCTAATTTCCCCGGGCCAAGCCAGAATGTTTCACACGATTCGCCGCAGTCTATTCAAATTGCTGCTCTGGTTCGCGGCGGCGTCCGTGCTGCTGGTGATTCTGTTTCGCTGGGTACCGCCGCCCGGCTCGATGCTGATGGTGGAGCGCAAGATCGAGTCGTGGATCGACGGCAAACCGATCGACGTCAAGCGTGATTGGGTGTCCTGGGATGAACTGCCGGATGACCTGAAGATCGCGGTGATCGCCGCCGAAGACCAGAAGTTTGCCGAACATTGGGGTTTCGATATCCCTGCTATCCGCAAGGCCTTCGCGCACAACGAGCGCGGCGGGTCGATCCGTGGCGCCAGCACCCTCAGCCAGCAGGTGGCGAAGAACGTTTTCCTCTGGTCCGGCCGCAATTGGATCCGCAAGGGTCTGGAGGTCTGGTTTACCGGCCTTATCGAATTGTTCTGGCCGAAGCACCGCATCCTTGAGGTCTATCTGAACAGCGTCGAGTGGGGCAATGGCGTGTTCGGTGCCGAAGCCGCAGCGCGCCAGCACTTCGGTGTCCACGCCACACGCCTATCCCGCCAGCAGGCGGCCTTGCTGGCGGCGGTGCTGCCGAACCCGCGCAAATGGAGCCCTTCCCGGCCGAGCGGCTATGTCGCGACCCGCGCCGGCTGGATTCGCCGACAAATGAGCCAGCTCGGCGGTAGCAGCTACCTGCAACAGCTTTGATGACGGGGCATCGGCGTAGCCTGCGCCAGACCTGCGCGATGCCCAACATCTCCGCCGCCGTGCCTGCTTCGTTGGGCCTGGTTATACGCAGCCACAACTTGTAGAAGCGCTCGAGCTTCAAGCTCCGATCAGTGCTTCATCGCCTCGCGCGGAACCAGATGCAGGAGCTGCACATTGCCTTCCAGCAGATGCGCGCTGAGCCCCTGCTGTGGATAGATCCACGCCTCACCCTCACCGGTACGCAGGCGAAGCCGGGGAGGCCCAATGCTTGCGGCAAGCCGTGCGGCCGACACTTCGGCCATGGGCACCATGTTCAGCACCGATACCCGGTGCCCGCCCAGCTGTTCCAGCATCTCGCCACTCAGGGGCTGCTCGTCAGTGCCTTTTCCGAGGGCCTTGGACAAGCTGTCCCGCTCGCCGTCGCTGAGCTCCAGCTCCCCTTCGAGGCGCCAGACGCCCTCTTCCCGCTCTTGCTTGGTGCGATAGACCAGACGCGGGCCTTCGTCGCGAGGCTGCAACCAAAGCTCCCCCGGTGCCAGTTCGGCTAGTTTCTCCAGAGGCAGGTCACCTTCAGCCATGGGCACGATCACCGACTCCTGCCAATCCACCAGCCAGGGCAGCGGTTCAGCGCGGTCGGACTGCTTGCTCATCCACAGCGCCAGGGAAAAGAACAGCACGGCGACCGAGGCGAACAGCAGCCAATGGCTGGTACGCAGGGATGGCATGGTCATGGCGGTTTTCTCCAGGCAGAAAAAAGCCGCACCGAAGTGCGGCTTTTCCGGGTTTTAGCGTCACGCCTGAATGAAGCCCTTGAGCTTGTTCATGGCGTTCTTCTCCAACTGGCGAATACGCTCGGCGGAGACGTTGTACTTGGCCGCCAGATCGTGCAGCGTCGATTTCTCTTCTGCCAGCCAGCGCTGGTAGAGGATGTCGCGGCTACGCTCATCCAGGCCATCCAGCGCTTCGTGGAGGTTGGCGGTGGAGCTGTCGCTCCAGTCCGCATCTTCCAGCTGACGCGCCGGGTCGTAGCGGTGGTCTTCCAGGTAATGCGCCGGAGCCTGGAAGGCAGCGTCGTCGTCAGCATCTGCCGCCGGGTCGAACGCCATGTCCTGACCGGTCAGCCGGCTTTCCATCTCGCGCACTTCATGGGGCTCGACGCCAAGGGTGTTGGCCACCGCATGGACTTCATCGTTGTTCAGCCAGGTCAGACGCTTCTTCTGGCTACGCAGGTTGAAGAACAACTTACGCTGCGCCTTGGTGGTGGCGACCTTGACGATTCGCCAGTTGCGCAGGATGAACTCATGGATCTCGGCCTTGATCCAATGCACAGCGAAAGACACCAGGCGCACACCCATTTCGGGGTTGAAGCGCTTGACGGCCTTCATCAGGCCGACGTTGCCTTCCTGGATGAGGTCGGCCTGGGCCAGACCGTAGCCGGAATAACTCTTGGCGATGTGTACGACGAAGCGCAGGTGCGCCAACACCATTTGCCGTGCCGCTTCCAGATCTTGTTCATAGAAGAGGCGTTCGGCCAGTTCGCGCTCCTGCTCGACAGTCAGCAGCGGGATGCCGTTGACCGCATGCACGTATGCCTCCAGGTTCGCACCGGGGGCAAGGGCATAGACAGGTTGCAGGGAAGTGGTCATGCGAATCCTCCGATTCACTAAAGCTCGCGCAGTGTAGCACTGGCCTATATGACTGCAAGGGGGTGTAAAAGTTTCCTTACACCCCTCGCAACACCCACAGAAAACGATGGGTTCTAACGCGGCGCCAGCTCACTGAGATGACGGGCCACGGCCAGCCAGGCGCCAATGTAACCCAGCAGGACAGCGCCCAGAAGCAGGGATAGACCATCGGCTAGTGGTACGCCCACCAGGGCGAAGTCGCTGCCGTAGAGACCGGCCAGACGCACCACGGAATCGTTCAGCCAGTCCAGGCCGTAGGCCAGCACCAGCCAGGCCAGCAGGCCCGCACCAGTGCCGTAGAGCGCGCCCATATAAAGGAAGGGACGGCGCACGTAGCTATCGGTCCCGCCCACTAGCTTGATCACCTCGATCTCGGTGCGGCGGTTCTCGATATGCAGACGAATGGTATTACCGATGACCAGCAGCAAGGCCAGGATCAGCAATACCGCCAGGCCGAAGACGAAACGCTCCCCCAGCTTGAGGATCGCCGACAGGCGCTCGACCCAGACCAGGTCCAGCTGCGCCTGCTCGATGCCGGACATTTCCGACAAGCGTTGACGCAGTGCTTCCAGAGCAGCCTTGTCGACTTCCTTGGGCGTCACCAGGATCACACCGGGAAGCGGGTTCTGCGGCAGTTCCTTAAGGGCCTCGCCCAGGCCGGACTGCTGCTGCAGCTCGGCCAGCGCCTGCTCGCGGCTGATCCACTCTGCCTCGGCAACATCCGGCATGCCGGCAATTTCGTCTCGCAGCTTCTGCCCCTGGGACTCGCTGGCATCCATTTTCATGAACAGAGAAATCTGCGCCGCGCGCTGCCAGGACCCACCCAGTCGCTCAACGTTGCTGAGCAGCAGGGACAGCCCCATAGGCAGGCTAAGGGCGATAGCCATCACCAGGCAGGTAAAGAAACTACCAACCGGCTGGCGACCCAGGCGACGCAGGCTGTCCACCAGGCTGGCGCGGTGGCTTTCCAGCCAGGCATGCAGCAGGGTTCTGAAATCCGGGCCGTCGTCGCCTTTCTCCGGCGAATCAACATGCCGGGGCGAGGCCCCTACTCGTTCGGCGGGCTTCGGCGGCGGCATCTGCTTGGCGCTCATCAGACTGCCTCCCCGTCGCCGATCAGGCGGCCGCGTTGCAGGGTGAGCAGACGGTGGCGCATGCGCGCGATCAGCGCCAGATCGTGACTGGCGATCAGCACTGTGGTGCCCAAGCGATTGATGTCCTCGAATACGCCCATGATCTCGGCGGCTAGGCGCGGGTCCAGGTTACCGGTGGGTTCGTCCGCCAGCAGCAGGGCCGGGCGGTGAACGACGGCGCGAGCAATGCCTACTCGCTGCTGCTGACCGGTGGAAAGGTCGGCCGGGTAGAGCTCGGCCTTGTCCGCCAGGGACACGCGTTCCAGCGCCACACTCACCCGCTTGGCGATCTCCGCCTTGGACAGGCCGTGGATCTGCAGCGGCAACGCGACGTTGTCGAACACACTGCGGTCGAACAGCAACTGGTGATTCTGGAACACGACACCAATCTGGCGGCGCAGGAAAGGAATCTGCGAGTTGGTGATGGTCGACAGGTCCTGCCCGGCCAGCAGCAGTTTGCCGGTGGTAGGACGCTCCATTGCCAGCAGCAGACGCAATAGGGTGCTCTTGCCGGCGCCGGAGTGACCGGTGACGAAGAGGAACTCGCCGCGGCGAACGCGGAAGCTCAGTTCGTGCAGGCCAACGTGGCCATTTGGATAGCGTTTGCCGACCTGCTCGAATCGAATCATGCGGACTCCCGCTCAGCGAAGAGGGCCTTCACGAAGGCGTCGGCTTCGAAGGTACGCAGGTCGTCGATGCCTTCGCCCACGCCGATGTAACGGATCGGCAGGCTGAACTGCTTGGCCAGGGCGAAGATCACCCCACCCTTGGCGGTGCCGTCCAGTTTGGTCAGTGCCAGGCCGGACAGGCTGACCGCCTGGTGGAACTGCTTGGCCTGGTTGATGGCGTTCTGCCCGGTACCGGCATCCAGCACCAACAGCACTTCGTGGGGAGCGGTCTCGTCCAGCTTGCCGATCACGCGGCGCACCTTCTTCAGCTCCTCCATCAGGTTGTCCTTGGTGTGCAGGCGACCGGCGGTGTCGGCGATCAACACATCGACACCCCGGGCCTTGGCAGCCTGCACGGCATCGAAGATGACCGAAGCGGAGTCGGCGCCAGTGTGCTGAGCGATTACGGCGATGTTGTTGCGCTCGCCCCAGATCTGCAATTGCTCCACCGCCGCGGCGCGGAAGGTGTCACCGGCGGCCAGCATGACTTTCTTGCCATCGAGCTGCAGCTTCTTGGCCAGCTTGCCGATGGTGGTGGTCTTGCCAACGCCGTTAACGCCGACCACGAGGATTACATAGGGTGAGCAGCCGCTGTCGATCTTCAGCGGCTGCTCGACCGGACGCAGCAGCGCCGCCAGCTCGTCCTGCAAGGCCTTGTAGAGAGCGTCGGCATCGGCCAGCTGCTTGCGCGCGACTTTCTGGGTCAGGCTCTGGACGATGGCGGTGGTGGCTTCCACACCGACATCAGCGGTCAGCAGGCGGGTCTCGATCTCATCCAGCAAGTCGTCGTCGATGGCTTTGCGGCCAAGGAACAGGCTGGCCATGCCTTCGCCGATACTGGCGCTGGTCTTTGACAGGCCCTGCTTGAGACGGGAGAAGAAGCTGGACTTGGCGGGCTCGGCCTGGACGGCGGGAACGGCGGCTGGCTCGACAACCAGAGCGGGGGCGACCACCGGAGTCGGTTGCTCGGCGACAGGTGCAGGTGCAGGTGCAGGTGCAGGTGCAGGTGCAGGTGCAGGTGCAGGTGCAGGTGCAGCAGGCTCGGCGACTACCGGCGCTTCGGCAATAACCGAAGCGGACGCTTCATTTACGACCGGGGCGGGGACCGGCGCGGGCACTTCGACGGGCGCGGGCGCTGACGCCGGGGCTTCGGTAACGATCGGAGCCGGCGCAGTTACCGGCTCAACGACCGGTTGCACGGCCGAAGCAACTTCAGTCGTGGGAGCAGGTGCGGCCGGCGCCTCGGCCTCGACAGGGGCCACCGGTTCCGCCGGAGCGACGGGAGCGGTTTCCTGGGGCTTTTTGCGCAGCCAGCCGAACAAGGATTTCTTTTCCCCGGCCTGGGCCGGAGCTTTCTTGTCGTCGTTGGAACCAAACATGAGTCGATTGCATCTCAAGGGAGCGGCCGTACTGGCTCTATGCCGGCCAGCTTCGCCGCCCCGGGAAAGGATGGGGTATCCTAGCACCTCTTCGCCCGCAGGCGGTACGACCGCCGGGGCCGTCCGACAGGTCAAGAACATCAATGAAAGCCATTGCCCGACAAGCCGCCGGCTTGCTGTACTGCGCTCTCTGTCTGCCCGTTTTGGCTATCGCTGCAGACAATCAGCCCACCCACGAGTTCACCCTGGACAACGGCCTCAAGGTCGTCGTCCGTGAAGACCATCGCGCGCCCGTAGTGGTGTCCCAGCTCTGGTACAAGGTCGGCTCGAGCTACGAAACATCTGGCCAGACCGGCCTCTCCCACGCCCTCGAGCACATGATGTTCAAGGGCAGCCGCAAGCTCGGCCCCGGTGAAGCCTCGCGCATCCTGCGAGAACTCGGCGCCGAAGAAAATGCCTTCACCAGCGACGACTACACCGCCTATTACCAGGTGCTGGCCCGCGACCGCCTGGGCGTCGCATTCGAGTTGGAAGCCGACCGCCTCGCCAGCCTCAAGCTGCCGCCGGAGGAGTTCACCCGCGAGATCGAAGTGATCAAGGAAGAGCGCCGTCTTCGCACAGACGACAAGCCCACTGCCAAGGCCTTCGAGCGCTTCAAGGCAATGGCCTATCCGGCAAGCGGCTACCACATCCCCACCATTGGCTGGATGGCCGACCTCAACCGCATGAAGGTCGAGGAACTGCGCCACTGGTACGAATCCTGGTACGTACCGAACAACGCCACTCTGGTGGTGGTGGGCGATGTCACCCCGGATGAGGTCAGGGGCCTCGCCGAACGCTATTTCGCCAGCATTCCGAAGCGTGATGTGCCGCCCGCGAAGAAACCGCTGGAACTGGCCACCCCTGGGGAGCGTCGCCTCACGCTGCACGTGCGCACCCAGTTGCCGAGCCTGCTCATGGGCTTCAACGTGCCAGGCCTCGCCACCGCCAAGGACGCCCGCCAGGTCCATGCGCTGCGCCTGATCTCCACCCTGCTCGACGGTGGCTACAGTGCCCGTCTGGCCAGCCGGCTGGAACGCGGCGAAGAACTGGTCAGCGGCGCTTCCGCCTGGTATGACGGTTTCCCTCGTGGCGACAGCCTGTTCGTCATCAGCGCGACCCCCAACACGCAGAAGGGCAAGACCCTCGATCAGACCGAGGCCGGCATCTGGCGCCAGCTGGAAGACCTGAAGAACACACCTCCCAGTGCCGAAGAGCTGAAGCGCGTTCGGGCCCAGGCGATTGCCGACCTGGTCTACCAGCGCGACTCCATCACCAGCCAAGCCACCACCATCGGCCAACTGGAAACCGTAGGCCTTTCCTGGAAACTGATGGATCAGGACCTCGCAGCACTCGAGTCCGTGACCCCCGCCGATATCCAGGCCGCCGCCAAGACCTTCTTCACCCGCGACCGCCTTAGCGTCGCCCACATCCTGCCCGAGGAGGCTCGCAATGAGTGAGCGCAACGGCCTGCGTTACGGCCTGCTCGGCCTGGCCCTGATCGTCCTGCTCGGCGTGCTCGGCTTCATCGCCAATCGCCCGGAAACCACCGCCACCGCCGAAACCACCACCCCTGCACCGACCGAGGGGCTGCAATCGCTGGCAGAGCTGGGCAGCAAGGCGCCTAGCCGCCGCAGCCTGGACATCCAGAGCTGGACCACTGCCGAAGGGGCCAAGGTGCTCTTCGTCGCCGCTCCCGAGCTGCCGATGTTCGACCTGCGCCTGACCTTCGCTGCCGGCAGCAGCCAGGACGGCGCTACTTCCGGCCTGGCAACCCTGACCAACGCCATGCTCAACGAGGGCGTGAAAGGCAAGGATGTCACCGCCATCGCCGAGGGCTTCGAGAGCCTGGGCGCGGAGTTCGGCAACGGTGCCTATCGCGACATGGCTATCGCCAGCCTGCGCAGCCTCACCGCCCCCGAGCAGCGCACGCCGGCCCTGGAACTGTTCACCCAGGTAATCGGGGCGCCAACTTTCCCTGAAGACTCCCTGGCGCGAATCAAGAATCAGATGCTCGCTGGCTTCGAGTATCAGAAGCAGAACCCCGGCAAGCTCGCCGGCCTGGAGCTCTTCGAGAAACTCTACGGCCAGCATCCGTACGCGCACTCCAGCGAAGGCGACGCAAAGTCCGTCCCCGGCATTACCGTGGCCCAGATGCGTGCGTTCCACCAAAAGGCCTATGCCGCCGGCAATGTAGTGATCGCCCTGGTCGGCGACCTGTCCCGTGCCGACGCCGAAGCCATTGCCAACCAGGTATCCCGCGCACTGCCGAAGGGCCCGGCCCTGGCCAAACTGCCGGAGCCTGATGTACCCAAACCCGGCCTCAACCACATCGAGTTCCCGTCCAAGCAGACCCACCTGATGCTGGCCCAGCTGGGTATCGACCGGAACGACCCCGATTACGCCGCGCTCTACCTGGGCAACCAGATTCTCGGCGGTGGCGGCTTCGGCACCCGACTGATGGAAGAGGTGCGCGAGAAGCGCGGCCTGACCTACGGCGTCAGCTCCGGCTTTACCGCCATGCAGGTGCGCGGCCCGTTCATGATCGGCCTGCAGACCCGCGCCGAGATGAGCCAGGGCACCCTCAAGCTGATCCAGGACATCGTCCGCCAGTACCTGGCCGACGGCCCGACCCAGAAAGAGCTGGATGATGCCAAGCGCGAGCTGGCGGGCAGCTTCCCACTGTCCACCGCGAGCAATGCCGACATCGTCGGCCAGCTGGGTGCCATCGGCTTCTACAACCTGCCGCTGACCTACCTGGAAGACTTCATGACCAAGGTCCAGGCACTCGATGTCGCCCAGGTGAAGGCCGCCATGGCCAAACATCTGAACCCCGACCAGTTCGTCATCGTCACCGCCGGTCCGACCGTTCCCCAAAAGGACCTGCCGCCGCCCACCGACAAGCCCGCCGAAATGCCCAGCGGCGTACCGGAGCACTGATGCGCAAGCCGACCCCCAGACCCGCCACGCCGAAACACGGCGGCCAGGGCCAACTCCGCATCATCGGCGGCGAATGGCGCTCGCGGCGCTTCGCCTTCCCCAATGGTCCCGGCCTGCGCCCCACTCCCGACCGGGTACGCGAGACGCTGTTCAACTGGCTTGCACCCTATATGGAAGGCGCGCGGGTGCTCGACCCCTTCGCAGGCAGCGGCGCGCTCTATCTGGAGGCACTGTCCCGGGGTGCCGTCGAGGGCCTGGCGCTGGACCTGAACCCCGACTCGGTAGCCGCCTTGCGCGGTCACCTGGAGACGTTGCGCTGCGGCAAGGGCCAACTGCTGCAGAGCGACGCGCTGCGCTACCTGGACACGCAGTCGCCCAGCGTCTTCGACGTCGTTTTCCTCGACCCGCCCTTCAACAAAGACCTGCTGCAACCCGTCTGCGACCTCCTGGAGAGTCGCGGCTGGCTCGCCCCCCGAGCCTGGGTCTATACCGAAAGCGAGAACCCGCCCTCCGCGCTGGGTCTACCGGGTAACTGGCGCCTGCACCGCGAGAAGAAAGCCGGACAGGTGTACTACGCCCTGTGGCAACGCTCGGCCGGGGAAACCTCCGACGCCTGATCGACGGCACGCCGATGAATCAGTTCCATCCGCCAGCGGCCACCCGTGCCGGCTTCCAGCCGGCCTGGTGGTTGCCGGGGCCGCACCTGCAGACCTTGTGGTCGCCCTTTTGTCGCAAGCCACCCCGGCTTTCGCGACATCGGGAGCGCCTGTGGCTGGAAGATGGAGATTTCCTCGACCTGGACTGGCACGGCCCCCACGAAGCCGACGCGCCACTGGTGCTGGCTCTGCATGGACTGACCGGCTCATCCAGCTCGCTGTATGTGCTTGGCCTGCAACAGGAGTTGGCCGCTCGTGGCTGGGCCAGCGTGGCCATCAACTGGCGTGGCTGTTCGGGCGAACCCAACCTGTTGCCCCGCGGCTACCACTCGGGCGTCAGCGAAGACCTGGCCACCACCGTCCAGCACCTGCGCGCCAGCCGTCCACTGGCGCCTCTCTATGCGGTGGGTTATTCGCTGGGCGGCAACGTGCTGCTCAAGTACCTCGGAGAAACGGGTGACGACTGCGGCCTGCAAGGCGCAGTGGCGGTCTCGGTACCTTATCGGCTGGACCAATGTGCCGACCGCATCGCCCTGGGATTCTCACGGGTCTACCAGGCACACTTCATGCGGGAGATGGTGGCCTACGTGAAGAACAAGCAGCGCCTGTTCGCCCACCAGGGCCAGGGCGAGCACCTGTCTACCCTGGAACGGCTCGGTTCACTGGAAAACATGCGTACCTTCTGGGACTTCGACGGCCGCATCACTGCGCCCTTGCATGGTTTCAGCGATGCCCACGACTACTACCGCCGGGCGTCCAGCCGCTACTACCTTGGTGGTGTACGCATTCCCACCCTGCTGATCCAGTCCGTCGACGACCCCTTCGTCTTTCGCCATAGCCTGCCAGAGGCCCATGAGCTTTCGGCCTCGACCCGCATGGAACTGCATGCGCGTGGCGGTCACGTGGGTTTCGTCGAAGGGTCTCCGCAGCAGCCCGCCTATTACCTGGAACGGCGAATTCCGGACTGGCTGGGAAGCTGCCGCTAGGGCTGCTCGCACGTCAGCCGCAAGCAACAGCTGGCTACAACACTAGTTCGGCACTACCTGATCCAACGGCACGTACAGCTTCTCGTATAGCGCCTTGACCGCAGGCTGTGCCTCGGGCGCAAGGTAGCCGCCTTCCAGCGCCAGAACCTGATAAATGCCCCGACGCAGCAGTTCCTGGCTGAGATCGCCGGCATCACCACGGGTGGTGCAGAGGAAGCGCACCCAGGAGGTAACGATGATCCAGCTGTTAAGGGTCAGTGCCTCGACCTGGGCGGGATTCATGCGCAAGATGCCGGCGCCGACGAAGCCGCGGTAGATGGCCTGGGCATGATCCAGACAGCGCTGAGCGAACAGGCGATAGCGCGAGGCAAGCTCGGCATCCGATTCCAGCAGGTGCTCCAGGTCCCGGTGCAGGAAGCGGAAATCCCACATGGCCGCCAGCAGCGACTCGAGGTAGAAGGTCTTGTCCTCCACCGTCACGGGCCGACCTTCCGGCAGGCGCAAGAAGCTATCCACCCTCGCCTCGTACAGTCCGAACAGCTCGGCGATGATCTCCTGCTTGTTGCGGAAGTGGTAATAGAGATTGCCCGGCGACATGCCCAGGTGAGCGGCGATGTGGTTCGTGGTGACGTTACGCTCGCCCTGGGTGTTGAACAGCCCTAGGCTCTCCAGAACGATTCGGTCGCGGGTCTTGGGTCGTGGGGACATCAGGTGGAAATTCCTGCAATCGATGGAACGCGGCGAGCGCTAAAGGTACACCGCAAGGCGCTCCGGAAACACCCGGTGTTACCGGGACCGGGCACGCCCAGCTTTTCGATGGGCTGCCGACGGACGGGCCACAGGGCAAGCTAATTTGACAGATTAGAGCAATTGCTCTAAAAATCCAGCGACATCACAAGAACAGAGCCTTACCGTGTCCGTACAGCGGATGCGAGTGGCTCGTCCGGAGCCGCCGAGGAGCAGCGCCATGGTCGCCGACATCGCTTACCTGCAACAGACTCAACAGCAGATCAGCCAGCTGGAGTCTCTCTTCCAGCGCCAGCGCGAAGCATTTCGCGCCAACCCCATGCCCAGCGCAGCGCAACGCATCCAGTGGCTGAAATCGCTGCGCGAGCTCCTGCTCACCGAGAAGGAAGCCCTGATCGCGGCCATTTCCCAGGACTTCAGCAATCGCGCGGCGGAAGAGACGCTGCTCGCAGAGATCATGCCCAGCCTCCATGGCATCCACTACGTCAGCAAGTGCATCCGCAAATGGATGAAGCCCTCCCGACGCAGCGTCGGCATGGCCTTCCAACCGGCGTCGGCCAAGGTGGTCTACCAGCCCCTGGGCGTCGTCGGCGTCATCGTGCCCTGGAACTATCCCCTGTACCTGGCCATCGGCCCGCTGGTCGGCGCCCTGGCGGCGGGCAACCGGGTAATGATCAAGATGAGCGAATCCACCCCGGCAACTGCCCAGTTGCTCCAGGACCTGCTGGCCCGCGTCTTCCCTGAAGACCTGGTTGCAGTGGTCCAGGGCGAGGCCGAGGTCGGGGTGGCGTTCTCCCGCCAGCCCTTCGACCACCTGCTGTTCACCGGTGCAACCAGCATCGGCAAGCACGTGATGCGCGCGGCCGCCGAGAACCTGACTCCGGTGACCCTGGAACTGGGCGGCAAGTCGCCAGCCATCGTCTCCGCAGACGTGCCCCTGGCCGACGCCGCCGAGCGCATCGCCTTCGGCAAGACCATGAATGCGGGCCAGACCTGCGTGGCCCCGGACTACGTGCTGGTACCGGAAGATCGCATCGACGGCTTCGTCGAGGCCTATCGTCTGGCCGTGAAGGGTTTCTACCCGCAGCTGACCGACAATCCCGACTACACCGCCATCATCAATGAACGCCAGTTGAGCCGCCTCAAGGGCTACCTGGTCGACGCCGAAGCCAAGGGCGCGCGCCTGGTCCCGCTGTTCCCGGAAGCCCAGGGACGCCGCCTGCCGCACACCGTCGTGCTGGGAGCCACCGATGAGATGAAGCTGATGCAGGAGGAGATCTTCGGCCCCCTGCTGCCGATCGTTCCTTATCGCGCCATCGACGATGCCTTCGCCTACATCAACGATCGTCCGCGCCCGCTGGCCCTTTACTACTTCGGCTACGGCAAGGCCGAACAGCAGCGCGTGCTGCACGAGACCCACTCTGGCGGCGTGTGCCTGAACGACACGCTGCTCCATGTGGCTCAGGACGACATGCCGTTCGGCGGCATCGGTCCCTCCGGCATGGGTCACTATCACGGCCATGAAGGTTTCCTCACCTTCAGCAAGGCCAAGTCGGTGTTCATCAAGCAGCGTTTCAATGCCGCGAAGATGATCTATCCGCCCTACGGCAAGGCCATCCAGAAGCTGGTCTATAAACTTTTCGTCCGCTGAACCGGGCCTTCGCAGGCAGATAATAAAAATGAGCGAAACCACCCTCGAAGCGCCGGGGCTATCCCGGCGCAACCTGCTCAAGGTCGGCCTGCTCGGCTCGGCCTTTCTCGCCACCGCCGGTGTGACCGCAAGCCTCACCGGCTGCTCGGCCAGCGTTCCCGCAGGTGGCTTTGCCGTGCTCCGTGAGTCCGACCTGCCCTTCCTGCGCGCGCTGGTGCCAGTGATGCTGGACGGCGCCGTGCCGGCCCAAGGCATGCCGACGGCGGTGGATGGTGCCCTGCAAAGCCTGGATTACGCCCTGCATCGCCTGTCCCCGGAAATGCTCAAGCTGACCATGCAACTGTTCGATGTGCTCGCGCTACCGGTCACCCGTGGCCCGCTGACGGGCGTCTGGGGCAGTTGGGAGAAGGCCAGCGCCCAGCACGTCCATGACTTCCTCACGCGCTGGGAAAACAGCTCCATCGGCCTGTTGAAGATGGGCCACGCGTCCCTGCTGCAACTGGTGATGATGGCCTGGTACGGCAGGCCGGAGTCCTGGGCGCACTGCGGCTACCCCGGCCCGCCCAGCGTGTGATCCACGCCGATAACGACAAGAACTCGCTCGAGACCCTGACATGCCTGTACCCGATCTGTTCGCCGAAGGCCTTGCCCGCGGCTGGAAAACCCACAACGGCTCGCGCCTGGAGCAGGACCTGACGCTGGAGGCCGACGTCGCGATCGTCGGCAGCGGCGCCGGCGGAGGTACCACCGCGGAAATTCTCAGCGCGGCAGGCTTCAAGGTATTGCTGATCGAGGAAGGCCCGCTCAAGACCAGCTCCGACTTCAAGATGCAAGAGGCCGAGGCCTACCCGAGCCTGTACCAGGAAGGCATTGGCCGCATGACCAAGGATGGCGCCATCACCATCCTCCAGGGTCGCGCCGTGGGCGGCACCACCTTGGTGAACTGGACGTCCAGCTTCCGTACTCCGGACCTGACGCTGGAGCACTGGGCCAGCGAACACGGCGTAAAGGGCCTGTCGGTGGCCGAGATGGCGCCTTGGTTCGAGAAGATGGAGCAACGCCTTGGCGTCGCGCCCTGGGCAATTCCGCCAAACCCGAACAACGATGTGATCCGCCTCGGCTGCGAAAAACTCGGGCTGCACTGGAAGGTGATTCCACGCAACGTGCGCGGCTGCTGGAACCTCGGTTACTGCGGCATGGGCTGCCCGACCAACGCCAAGCAGTCGATGCTGGTCACCACCATTCCAGCCACCCTGGAGAAGGGCGGCGAGTTGCTCTATCTGGCCCGAGCGGAAAAGCTGCTGATCGAGGGAGACAAGGTCACCGGCATCGAATGCCTTGGCCTGGACGAGCGCTGCGTGGCACCCAATGGCCGCAAGATCACCGTCAAGGCGCGCCACTATGTGCTTTCCGGCGGTGGCATCAACACCCCGGGCCTGCTTCTGCGCTCCAACGCACCGGACCCGCACGGCCGCGTCGGAAAGCGCACATTCCTGCACGTTGTGAACTTCTCCGCGGCGCAGTTCGACCGGGTGATCAACCCCTTCTACGGCGCGCCGCAGTCGATCTACTCAGACCATTACCAGTGGGATGACGGCGCCACCGGACGCATGTCCTACAAGCTCGAAGTGCCGCCACTGCAACCGGCGCTCACCAGCACCCTCCTGGGTCGTTTTGGCGTCGACAACGCACTGCGCATGGAACAGCTACCGCACACCAACGTGATGCTTGCCCTGATGCGCGACGGTTTCCACCCGGACAGCGCCGAGGGCTCGGTGGTACTGCGCGGCGACGGCAGCCCGGTGCTCGACTACCGCATGACCGACTACACCTGGGACGGCATTCGCCGGGCATTCCACGTCATGGCCGAGATCCAGTTTGCCGCTGGCGCACGCGCCGTCCTCCCCATGCACAATGACGCCGACTACGTGAAGACTCTGGCC
Organism: Pseudomonas sp. DY-1; assembly: GCF_003626975.1. Taxonomy (NCBI): domain Bacteria; kingdom Pseudomonadati; phylum Pseudomonadota; class Gammaproteobacteria; order Pseudomonadales; family Pseudomonadaceae; genus Pseudomonas; species Pseudomonas sp. DY-1. Next base: position 3,997,509 of record NZ_CP032616.1, read on the forward strand.
GAAGCCCGCAGCCTGATCGACAACCTGCCGCTGGAGCTCTACCGCACCCGTCTTGGCAGCGCCCACGTGATGGGCGGCTGCGCCATGGGTGAGGACCCGAAGCTGGCAGTGACCGACAGCCAGGGCCGCCACCACCAGTTGGCCAACCTGTCGATCCACGACGGCTCGCTGTTCCCCACCAGCATCGGCGCCAATCCCCAGCTCTCGGTCTATGGCCTGACGGCGAAGCTGGCCAGCGCGCTGGCCGGGCGGATAGGCAAGGCGTGACGGGCTACCGCTCGAGGACAAAACCATGGACAAGCTCATCTCCGCGCTGCTGATCGTCGCCGGCATCATTCACCTGCTACCGATCAGCGGCCTGCTCGGGGCTGAACGACTCGCGGCGCTCTATGGCCTGTCGTTCAGCGAACCCAACCTGCTGATCCTGATGCGCCACCGCGCGGTGCTCTTCGGGCTGCTCGGCGCGCTGCTCGTCTGGGCCGCCTTTCGTCCGTCGCTGCAACCGGCGGCCATGCTGGGCGGGCTGGTAAGCGTGTTGTCGTTCCTCCTGCTGGCCTGGCTCACGCCGGGCTACAACGCCGCGCTACGCAAGGTGGTGATCGCCGACTGGGTAGCCTTGGTCTGCCTGGCATTGGCCATCGTGATCTGGCTGGTGCGCCGGCCGGCTGCGACCTGATGAGCGCACTTCTTGGCCGCGGGGTTTCGCTGCGCTACCATCCGATTCCCTTTCGGTCCCCTGCCAGGACGTCGCGATGAACCGAGTGTTGTATCCGGGCACTTTCGACCCCATCACCAAGGGTCATGGCGATCTGATCGAACGCGCCTCGCGCCTGTTCGATACCGTGATCATCGCCGTTGCCGCGAGCCCGAAGAAGAATCCGCTGTTCAGCCTGGAGCAGCGTGTGGAGCTGGCGCGCGAAGTCACCAAACACCTGCCGAACGTCGAAGTGGTGGGCTTCTCCACCCTGCTGGCGCATTTCGTCAAGGAGCAGAACGCCAATGTCTTCCTGCGTGGCCTGCGCGCGGTATCCGACTTCGAGTACGAATTCCAACTGGCCAACATGAACCGCCAGTTGGCGCCGGATGTGGAGAGCATGTTCCTCACCCCGTCGGAACGGTATTCCTTCATCTCCTCCACCCTGGTACGTGAAATAGCGGCCCTGGGCGGCGATATCAGCAAGTTCGTCCATCCGGCCGTCGCGGCGGCATTGGCCGAGCGTTTCAAGCGCTGATACTGAAGGCTCGCCAGGGCCGGCCCTGAACCGTGGCGATCGGCGCGTGCGCCGATCGCGGCAATCCGGCACAATTCCGCTATTTTCTGTTCAAGGCCGCCGCTGCCTGGCGACGGCAGGAGTTGTTCCCATGTCCCTCAAGATCACCGACGACTGCATCAATTGCGACGTCTGCGAACCCGAGTGCCCGAATGGCGCGATCTCCCAGGGCGAAGAGATCTACGTGATCGATCCCAACCTGTGCACCGAATGCGTCGGCCACTACGACGAACCCCAGTGCCAACAGGTCTGCCCCGTCGATTGCATTCCGCTCGACGAAACCCATGTCGAAAGCAAGGATGAGCTGATGCAGAAGTACCTGAAGCTCACCGGCAAGGCCTGACCCATGGGCCGCCCGGTACGCGGCTCCTATCGTGGCGCGTTGCTGGCGTCGCTGCTTCTGCTCGCGGGCATTTCCCAAGCTGCCGAGCCTGGCCGCGCGGCAGTCGCCACGCCGCATCCGTCAGCCACCGTGGCAGGCCTGGAAACCCTGGCCCAGGGCGGCAACGCCTTCGATGCCGCTGTGGCCATCAGCGCCGCCCTGGCAGTCGCCGAACCTTACGGTTCAGGCCTGGGCGGCGGTGGATTCTTCCTGCTCCGTCAGGGGGGCGAAAAACCCGCCTACCGCTTCCTCGATGCCCGCGAACGCGCGCCGCTGGCCGCGAACGCGCGCCTGTACGTCCGCGACGGAAAGGTCGATCCGGCCCTGTCCCTGGACGGCCCGCTGGCCGCCGCAATTCCCGGCCTGCCTGCCGCCCTCGTGGACCTCGCCAGCCGCTACGGCCGCCTGCCGCTGGCCGACAGCCTGACACCGGCCATCCGCCTGGCTCGCGACGGCATTTCGGTGGATCGCATCTACCGCGAACGCGCCTCCTGGCGGCTGTCGTCCATGCGCGACGACCGGGAGACGGCGCGCCTGTTCCTCGACCACAAGGGTGAAATCCCGGAGGAATTCAGCCTGCTGCGCCAGCCGGAACTGGGCAACACCCTCGAGCGCATCGCCCGTTATGGCAAGGCCGGGTTCTATAGCGGCCCCACCGCGGAGAAGCTGGTGCAAGGTGTGAACGCCGCCGGCGGCATCTGGAGCCTGCGCGACCTGGCCGAATACCAGACCGTGGAACGCCAGCCGATTCGCTTCCGCCTTGCCGATGGCCGTGAGCTGATCGGCGCCCCGCCGCCCTCGGCCGGCGGCATCGCCCTGGCCCAGAGCCTGGCCATGCTGCAGGAACTGCCGTGGCGCAAGGCCGACCGCGTACAGCGCACCCACTACGTGGTAGAGGTACTGCGCCGCGCGTACCGCGACCGTGGGCTGCTCGGCGATCCGGATTTCGTCGCGACTCCACAGGCCCGGCTGCTCGATGCCGGCTACCTGAAAGACCTCGCCAAAGGTATCGATGCCCGCCGTGCTACCCCGAGCAGCAGCCTGCCGCCATCACCGCCGTGGCGCGAGGGTGACCACACCACTCACTTCGCAGTCATCGACAAGGATGGCAACGCAGTGGCCGCCACCCTGTCCATCAACCTGCCCTTCGGCGCCGCCTTCACCGTGCCCGGCACCGGCGTGTTGCTGAACGACGAGATGGACGACTTCGCCGCGAACCCCGAAGGTGCCAACGCCTATGGACTCGCCGCCAGCCAGGCCAATGCTGTGGGTTCGGGAAAACGCCCACTGTCGTCCATGAGCCCGACCTTCATCGAGAGCGAAGAGGAGTTCGCCGCGTTCGGCACTCCAGGTGGCAGCCGGATTCCCAGCATGGTGCTGTTGTCGGTGCTGGAGTACCTGGACGGTCAGCCAGTGAACCGCTGGCCGGCGGTGGCGCGCTATCACCACCAGTACCTGCCGGACCAGATCGAGCACGAGCCCGGCGCCTTCAGCAGCAGCGAAATCGCCGAACTGCGCGCCCGCGGCTACAGCCTCAAGCCGCTGGAACGCAACTACGGCAATCAGCAGGTGCTGTTCTGGAACAAGGCCAAGGGCAACCTCGAAGCCGCCAGCGATCCGCGCGGGCTGGGCCTCTCTGAAATACTCGAAATCGAGCAGATCAAGTAGGAGCGAATTCATTCGCCCCTACTGTAGGTTGGCGCCGAGTCCGCGAGGCCCAACACGCAAGGCCGAGGCCTGGCATCGTTAGGCTTCGCTGCGCTCTGCACCAACCTACGGGCGCTCCGCCTCCAGGCATTGCACGGTATACCGGCACTCACCGCACACCTTATGGACGATCGCCGTCCAGCACGATCAGTGACTCTTCATCCTGTTCCAGCCGTCGCAGCTCGCGGAACAGCAACTGCCCTTCACCCAGCATCAGCACATTTCGCAGGCTCTGGAAAATCCGGCTCGCATATCCCAGGTCGTTCATTAGGGAACTGGTCATCAGGCCATCCAGTTCACCTTTGCGCACTGAATTGAACAGCCGGGTACGGAAGCTGCCATCGAAGGTCGCGGCCTGCTCGTCCAGCCAACCCAGACGCTCGTTCCATGCCTCTTCCGGCAGGTCGGAGCGGCCCAGCTCGCGCAGCTCATGGAGCATCGCCAGCAAGTGGCGGCGCAGGTCCACATAGGCATCACGAAGGGGAGCAGGCTCCTGGTCCAGGTAACGCCCGAGGTTCTTCTGCAGGTGCTTGGCATCCTTCACCGCATCCACCAGTTGCAGCGCGGCCAGCTGGCAACTGACCCAGAACTGTTGGTGTGCCTCATCCAGAGGCAGATCGAGCCGCCCCATGAAGCTCAGCAGGTCGCCATACACACCTTTGATATGCCGCTGGTAGAGCGCTTCGGCGTCCAGATGATGGCGCTCCGGCCGAGCCTGCAGCAGGCGCTCATCGCCTTGCGCCTTTGCCAGTTGGTCCACCGGCAGGTAAAGCGCGTGGCAGATCACTTCCATGCTCAAGCGACCGAGGTGGCGCAGTTCGCGCACCACGGCGCTGGCAGCGGCATCCACCGAATCCAGGGCGCGCTCGTTGAGGTAGCGCGCGCGGGTACGCAGCAGTTCCTCCGGCCCTACAGCCAGCTCGGTGATCAGCACCTGGGGCTCTTCGCGTTCCGGCAACCAGCGCACCAGCCAGTAAGCGAGGCGTTCTTGCAGCGGCCAGAACAGCAGCACACCCATGGCGTTGATAAGGCTGTGGAACATGGCCAGCTGGATCAGCTCGTTGTCGCCCAGCCCGGTGATGCCGGCGATCCGATCGACCATCAAGCTCAACGGCCCCAGCAGGATGAAAGCCAGGGTGCAGGTAACTACGTTGAACAACACGTGGGCCAACGCCAGCCGTTGTCCACTGCGGTTTCCGCCAAGGGAGCCGACGAAGGCGGTGGTGACGCTGCTGCCGACGTTGGAGCCGATGGCAATGGCGAAAGCCTGGGCCAGCTCCAGCTGACCGCCGGCCAGGGCCGCCAGCGTCAGCATCAGCGTGGCATGACTGGATTGCAGCACCACGGTAACCAGCAGCCCCACCAGGGCGAACAGCAAGCTTCCCATCACCCCGTCGGCCTGGAAGACGGTGAGGTCGAGGCCGTCGCCGAAGCTGGCGAAGCCGTCCTTGATCTGGTCGATGCCGAGGAAGATGAAGGCAATTCCGAGGACGATGCGCCCGGCCGCCTTGCTCTTCTCGCCGAGGAAACCACCGAGCACGCCGAAGACCAGCAGCGGCAACGCCAGCGGGCTCAGGCTGAGGTTCTGCCCCGCCAAGGCCAGCAGCCAGATACCACTGGTAGCCCCCAAGTTGGCACCGAAGAGGATGGCGATACCGCCGGCGAGCTGGATCAGCCCGGCACTGATGAAGGCGATGGTGAGCAGCGATACCAGCGTGCTGGACTGCAACAGCAAGGTGCCGCAGATGCCGAACATCAGCCCCTTGAAGGAGGTGGCGGTGCTGCTGGCCAGTAGTTGCTCGAGCTTGCTGCCGGCCAGCTGGCGCAGCCCCTCTTCCAGGCACTGCATCCCGAACAGGAACAGCGCAAGGCCGGCGCAGAGCTCCAGCCAGCCGGAACTGAACCAGAAACTCAATGCCAGCCCGACAGTAGCCAGGGCAAGCAGGATGATGCGCGAGTTGTGCTTCACGGGCGGTATTCCTTCACCAGACAGGGCTCAGCTATTACCCGATACAGTCGTCTGACGGCAACCCGCATGGCGCCCGAAAACGCCGACGGCCCCGAAAGGGGCCGTCGCAATGGAGTCGGGGGAAGGAATCAGTCGTGCTTGTAGCCACTGATCGTGCAGCCCAGGCAGCGCACGAAGGCTTCTCTGCCCGGCTCGACGACCAGCGCATTGGCCGCCTCGCCGACATTACCGCCCAGCGCGGAGAACGGCAGGCTGATGATGAACAGGCCCGCACCGATCACGGTGGCGCCGATCAGCAGCGGGCGGGCGATGATGATATCGCCGGCCATGCTGTAACCGGTGGGAGCATTGACTGTGTACATCGGGTCACCGCTGGTGTTTTCCTGAACCACTTCCGCGTGAGCCGGCAGCGCCAGCAGGCCAGTGGTCAGCGCCAGGACAGCAGCGGTTGTGCGGAGCAGGTTCATACGGGCGATCCTTCAGATAGTGGTGTACGAAAAACTATAACAGCGCATGGCACATTGGCAGCGTGACGGCCTTCAATCGCCATTGAAAGCGTAGTCGGGTTTTTTCGGCACGTAAGGGCGGTAGAAGGTCAGCAACTGGCGCAGATCGGCGTGCTCGTCACCCGTGGGGTAGAACGGCTCGCCGATCACCACCCGGCGATTGGCGTAGTCCAGGGCAGCCGGGACTATAGGCACTCCGGCGCCGCAAGCGATGTGGTAGAAGCCCATTTTCCAGCGATCCACGCGTTTGCGGGTGCCTTCCGGCGAGATCACCAGCATGAACTCGCGATTCTCGCGGAAGCGCTCCACCGCTTGATCCACCATGTTCAGCTTGAGATGCCGATGGATCGGCACGCCTCCCCAGCGTTGCAGCAGCCCGGCGAAGGGCCAGCGGAAGATGGTGTGCTTGCCGAACCAGCGGGCATTCAGGCGCAGCACGAACTTCACTGTGAGGAACAACACGAAGTCCCAGTTGGAAGTGTGGTGGGCGCCGATGATCACGAACTTGTCGAGGGGTGGCAGGCGCCCTTCGATGCGCCAGCCCATCAGACGCAGCACGCCGTGGCCAATCGCCTCGGCAAAGGGATTGCGGGGCAGGTAATTACCGTACATAGGACAGACTTCTTTTCTTGTTCTAGGAATGCTCGACGCCGAGTCTCGCGACCCGGCGAGGGATTAGCGTTGGCAGCGCGGACAATAGACGCTGGCGCGCTGGCCCAGGCGGATTTCCCGCAAGGTCGAGCCGCACTGCTTGCAGAACTCGCCAGCACGGCCGTAGACGAACAACTCCTGCTGGAAGTAGCCCGGTTTGCCGTCGCCGCCGACAAAGTCGCGCAGGGTAGTGCCACCACACTCGATGGCCTGCGCAAGGATGCGTTTGATTTCCTCGGCCAGCTTCAGGTAGCGGGCCCGCGAGATGGAGCCCGCTTCGCGGCGCGGGTCGATTCCGGCGGCGAACAGCGCCTCGCTGGCGTAGATGTTGCCGACCCCGACCACCACGGCGTTGTCCATGATGAAGGGTTTCACCGCCATGCTGCGGCCACGGGACAGCTGGAACAGGCGCTCGCCGTCGAACAGGCCAGTCAGCGGCTCCGGCCCCAGGTGGCGCAACAGCTCGTGGTTCAGTGGGTCATCGCTCCAAAGCAGCGCGCCGAAGCGGCGTGGGTCGGTGTAGCGCAGGGCCATGCCCGACTCCAACTCGATATCCACATGCTCGTGCTTGGCCGCGACCAACCCAGCCTCCACCAGGCGCAGGCTGCCGGACATGCCGAGGTGGCTGATCAGGGTGCCGACTTCGGCCTGCAGCAACAGGTACTTGGCGCGGCGCTCCACATGCAGGATGCGCTGGCCGGACAGGCGCACATCCAGGTCTTCGGGAATCGGCCAGCGCAGGCGGCGCTCACGCACGATCACCCGGCTGACGCGCTGGCCTTCGAGGAAGGGCGCGATGCCGCGGCGGGTCGTTTCGACTTCGGGTAGTTCAGGCATCTGAATCTCGGTACTCGGCGCGACTCAGCTAACGCCAAGCTCGCGGATGCTTTCCTTGAGGTTCTCGAAGTCGTACTCCGACAACCCGACATAGTCCAGCACCTGGGAGCGGATGCTCATCCACTCGTAATCCTCCGCCTGGTTACCCAGCACCAGATGCGAGGCGCAGATGTGCTCCGCCATCTTCAGGATGGCCAGCAGGGTCTTGAGCTGGGCATCGCGCCCGGAGTCGTCGGTGAAGATCGACAGGGCGTTGTGATGGTTGGCGATGGCTTCGCAGAGGTGTTCCGGCAGGCGCCATGAGCGCGCAGTGAAATAACCGACCACGGCGTGGTTGGTGTTCAGCAGGCGGTTCTCGGTGTCCACCACGCGGCGCTCGGGGCCTGCGCTGGCGTAGGCCTCCTCCAGCACCATCATGTAGTCCGGGAAGCGCTTGAGCATCAGCGGGATGCCGCAATTGTGGAACAGGCCGAGCGCGTAGGCTTCGTCGGCGGACTGGTAGCCGATGCGCTTGGCCAGGGTCAGGCTGGTCATGGCCACGTCCTGGGCGGTGTCCCAGAAGCGGTTCAGCGTAACGATGGTCTCATCAGTCATCTCGCCCTTGATCGACTGCGCGTTGATCAGGTTGATCACCGTGTTGCAGCCCAGCAGGTTCACCGCCTGCTGGATCGAGGCAATGCGGTTGGTCAGGCCGAAAAAGGGTGAATTGACGATCTTCAGCAACGCACCGGACAGGCCCGGGTCCTGGCTGATCAGGCGGGCGATGGATTTCAGGTCCGGGGTCGGCATGACCTGCTCCATTTGCAGGTCGACCATGATCTGCGGCTGCGGCGGCACGCTGATGCCCTGCAGGACCTGACGGATCTGATCTGCGGATAGTTCTTGAGCCATGGGAATGGGGGGGGAAGTTTGACCGAATCGACAGTCTACCCGGTTGCACCTGCCGTTTGCGCGGGATTTCCGGCGATTTTCCGACCATCGTGCCAGGTCGCCCATGGCACCGCCGGGCGGCCCCCGGAGCCCGCACGGGCTGGGGTATAATCCCCGCCTTTTTTCCGGAGAGCGACACATGTCCCTGCCCAGCCTGCGCCTCAAAGCCAATGCCGATCGACGCCTGCGCGCCGGCCACCTGTGGGTCTACAGCAACGAAGTGGACGTGGTCACCACCCCGCTGAACCTCTTTCAGCCGGGTGACCAGGCCATCCTCGAAGCCGCTGGCGGCAAACCCCTGGGCGTGGTCGCCATCTCTCCGAACAACCTGATCTGCGCTCGCCTGGTATCCCGCGACACCAAGCACACCCTGGACAAGTCCCTGCTGGTGCACCGCATCAACGTCGCCCTGAGCCTGCGCGAGCGTCTTTTCGACAAGCCCTTCTACCGCCTGGTCTACGGCGACTCCGACCTGCTGCCGGGCCTGGTGGTGGACCGCTTCGGCGATCACCTGGTGGTGCAGCTCGCCTCCGCCGCCATGGAGCGCAACAAGGCCGCCGTGCTCGACGCCCTGGTGCAAGTCCTCAAGCCGCGCGGTGTGCTCTGGAAGAACGACTCCAGCGCGCGTGAAGCCGAAGGCCTGGAGCGTTACGTGGACACCGCCTTCGGCGTGGTGCCCGAGTGGGTCGCCCTGGAAGAGAATGGCGTGAAGTTCGAGGCCCCGGTGATGGAAGGCCAGAAGACCGGCTGGTTCTATGACCACCGCATGAACCGTGCACGCCTGGCGCCCTACGTCAAAGGCAAGCGCGTACTCGACCTGTTCAGCTACATCGGCGGCTGGGGCGTGCAGGCTGCAGCCTTCGGCGCCAGCGAAGTGTTCTGCGTCGACGCCTCCGGTTTCGCCCTCGACGGTGTAGAGCGCAACGCCACCCTCAATGGCGTGGCTGAGCAGGTTACCTGCGTGGAAGGTGACGTGTTCGAAGCCCTCAAGGAACTGAAAGCCGCCGAAGAGCGCTTCGACGTGGTCGTCGCCGACCCGCCGGCCTTCATCAAGCGCAAGAAGGACCTGAAGAACGGCGAGGCCGCCTATCGCCGCCTCAACGAGCAAGCCATGCGCCTGCTGAACAAGGACGGCATCCTGGTCAGCGCCTCCTGCTCCATGCACCTGCCGGAAGACGACCTGCAGAACATCCTGCTCAACAGCGCCCGTCACCTGGACCGCAATATCCAGCTGCTGGAGCGCGGAGGCCAGGGCCCGGACCACCCGGTGCACCCGGCCATCGTCGAGACCCGCTACATCAAGAGCCTGACCGTTCGCCTGCTGCCCAACAGCTAAGCACCTCTGCCCGGCACTGGGCCGGCCGCTGCGCCGGCCCGACCGCCAGCCTTTCCCTGCCGGCCAGGCCCGGCGTAGAATCGGGCAATTCCTCGCCAACCATCCTCCGGCGGGCCAGTGAGCCCCGGCCGAGCGAGCGGTGACCCCGCCCCGCCTTCCGGCCACCACCGACCGAATGGCCATCTGCCGTTTGCATCCGGTATGTTCCGCGCTCACGATGAGACTCTTACAGACACCTGATTAGCCGCAGGAAACCGTCATGCCCGATTACCGCTCGAAAACCTCCACCCACGGCCGCAACATGGCTGGCGCTCGTGCCCTGTGGCGCGCCACCGGGATGAAGGACGAGGACTTCAAGAAGCCGATCATTGCCATCGCCAACTCCTTCACCCAGTTCGTGCCCGGCCATGTGCACCTGAAAGACCTGGGCCAGCTGGTCGCCCGCGAGATCGAGAAGCACGGCGGTGTGGCGAAGGAATTCAACACCATCGCCGTAGACGACGGCATCGCCATGGGCCACGACGGCATGCTCTATTCCCTGCCGAGCCGCGAGATCATCGCCGACTCCGTGGAATACATGGTCAACGCTCACTGCGCCGACGCCATCGTCTGCATTTCCAACTGCGACAAGATCACTCCCGGCATGCTGATGGCCGCCCTGCGCCTGAACATCCCGGTGGTCTTCGTCTCAGGTGGCCCAATGGAAGCCGGCAAGACCAAGCTGGCCAACCACGGCCTGGACCTGGTAGACGCCATGGTCGTGGCGGCCGACGATTCCTGCTCCGACGAAAAGGTCGCCGAGTACGAGCGCAGCGCCTGCCCGACCTGCGGTTCCTGCTCCGGCATGTTCACCGCCAACTCCATGAACTGCCTGACCGAAGCCCTCGGCCTGTCGCTGCCGGGCAACGGCTCCACCCTGGCCACCCACGCAGACCGCGAGCAGCTGTTCCTGCGCGCCGGCCGCCTGGCCGTCGAGCTGTGCCAGCGCTACTACGGCGAGGGCGACGACAGTGTGCTGCCGCGCAACATCGCCAACTTCAAGGCATTCGAGAACGCCATGACCCTGGACATCGCCATGGGCGGCTCCACCAACACCATCCTGCACCTGCTGGCCGCAGCCCAGGAGGGCGAGGTGGCGTTCGACCTGCGCGACATCGATCGCCTGTCCCGCAAGGTCCCGCAGCTGTGCAAGGTGGCGCCGAACATCCAGAAGTACCACATGGAAGACGTGCACCGTGCCGGCGGCATCTTCTCGATTCTCGGTGAACTGGCCCGTGGCGGCCTGCTGCACACCGACGTCGCCACCGTGCACAGCCCGAGCATGGCCGACGCCATCGCCCAGTGGGACATCACCCAAACCAAGGATGAAGCCGTCCACACCTTCTTCAAGGCGGGCCCGGCCGGCATCCCCACCCAGGTTGCCTTCAGCCAGTCCACGCGCTGGGACACCCTGGACGACGACCGCGCCGAAGGCTGCATCCGCAGTGTCGAGCACGCCTACTCCCAGGAAGGCGGCCTGGCTGTCCTTTACGGCAACATCGCCCTCGACGGCTGCGTGGTGAAAACCGCTGGCGTGGATGAGTCCATCCATGTCTTCGAAGGCACCGCGAAGATCTTCGAAAGCCAGGACAGCGCCGTGAAAGGCATCCTCGCTGACGAAGTGAAGGCCGGCGACATTGTGATCATCCGCTACGAAGGCCCGAAAGGTGGCCCGGGCATGCAGGAAATGCTGTACCCGACCAGCTACCTGAAGTCCAAGGGCCTGGGCAAGCAATGCGCCCTGCTCACCGACGGCCGCTTCTCCGGTGGCACCTCAGGCCTGTCCATCGGCCACGCCTCGCCGGAAGCCGCCGCTGGTGGCGCCATCGGCCTGGTGCAGGACGGCGACAAGGTCCTTATCGACATCCCCAACCGCAGCATCAACCTGCTGGTTTCGGATGAAGAACTGGCCGCCCGCCGAGTGGAACAGGACAAGAAAGGCTGGAGGCCGGTCGCCCCGCGTGCGCGCAAAGTGACCACCGCGCTGAAAGCCTACGCCCTGCTCGCCACCAGCGCCGACAAGGGCGCGGTACGCGACAAGTCGATGCTCGACGGCTGAGCCTGGTAGCAGATGGTAGAAAGCCCGGCCATACGCCGGGCTTTCTGCTTTCCGTGGGGGCGATTTCAATCGCCAACGGGCGTTAGCGGTTGCGAGAGATCTACCATCGGGTCAAGAACCTTGTAGGAGCTGGCTTGCCGGCGAAACGGGGCCATTCGCTGGCAAGTCAGCTCCTACGGCCAGTACATCTGCTTGAAACACGTAATGCAGACATAACCAATGAATTGCCCCCACAAGATCAAGCCTCCCTCACCAAACCTGACCACTCAGGTAGAATCGCCGCTTTTTTGCGGTCGATCACCATGACTTCACTGGAAAAGCCCCCCGTCCCCGAGACTCGCAACGAGCTGCTCTACGGCCTGGAAGACAAGCCACGCCCCGTCGCCGCCCTGCTCGCCGCGCTGCAGCACCTGCTGGCCATCATCGTCCCCATCGTCACCCCTGGCCTGCTGATCTGCCAGGCGCTGGGCGTGTCGGCGCGGGATACCAACCTGATCGTCTCCATGTCCCTGGTGGTGTCTGGTATCGCCACCTACGTTCAATGCAAGCGCTTCGGGCCGTTCGGCGCCGGGCTGTTGATCGTCCAGGGCACCAGCTTCAACTTTGTCGGCCCGCTGATCGCCGGTGGTGCACTCATGGTCAAGCAAGGCACTCCGGTTGAGGCAGTGATGGCCGCTATCTTCGGCGTGGTAATGGCCGGTGCCTTCGTCGAAATGGGCATTTCCCGCGTGCTGCCCTTCGTCAAACGACTGATCAATCCGCTGGTGACCGGTATCGTCGTGCTGATGATCGGCCTGACCCTGATCAAGGTGGGCCTGATCAGCATGGGTGGCGGCTTCGGCGCGATGGCCAACGGCACCTTCGCCAACGGCGAGAACCTGCTGCTGTCCGGTACCGTGCTCGGCGTGATCCTGCTGCTCAACCGCATCCCGCTGGTGTGGATGCGCAGCTGCGCCATCGTCATCGCACTGCTGGCGGGCTACGCCCTGGCCGCCTGGCTCGGCCGCCTCGATTTCAGCGGCCTGCACGACGCGCCGCTGCTGCAGGTGCCGGTACCGTTGCACTTTGGCCTGGGGTTCTCCTGGTCACTGTTCGTACCGATGCTCGTGATCTACCTGGTCACTTCGCTTGAAGCCATCGGTGACGTCACCGCCACCAGCAAGGTTTCGCGCCAGCCGGTGGAAGGCCCGTTATGGATGCAAAGGATCAAGGGCGGCGTGCTGGTCAACGGCGCCAACTCCCTGCTTGCCGGCCTGTTCAATACCTTCCCTAGCTCAGTCTTCGCCCAGAACAACGGCGTGATCCAGCTCACCGGCATCGCCAGCCGCCATATCGGCATCTGGATTGCTCTTATGCTGGTGTTGCTGGGCCTGTTCCCGGCCGTGGCTGGCGTGCTGCAAGCCATTCCCGAACCCGTGCTGGGGGGCGCCGCCATGGTGATGTTCGGTGCAGTAGCCGCTTCCGGCATCAATATCCTCGCTGGCACCACCCTGGATCGCCGCGCGCTGCTGATCATCGCCGTATCGCTCGCCCTGGGTCTCGGCGTGTCGCAGGTGCCGGAATTCCTCGCCCATATGCCGGCGGCACTGCGCAACATCCTCGAATCCGGTGTGGCCACCGGCGGTCTCTGCGCCCTGCTGCTGAACTGGTTCCTGCCAGAAACCACGCGCACGTAAGAGTGATGCAGAATGGGCCTCGTTTCCCGCCGAGGCCCATGCCATGAAGCCCCTCCGTATCGGCCTGATCTCCGACACCCACGGCCTGCTACGTCCGCAGGCGCTTGCGGCGCTGGAGGGCTGCGACCACATTCTCCACGCTGGCGACATCGGAAAAGCCGAAATACTCGACACCCTTTCCGGGCTGGCGCCGCTGACTGCCGTGCGAGGCAACAACGACGAGGGGCCCTGGGCGCAGGCCATTCGCAAGGTGGAAGCGGTTCAACTGGGCGGGATCGGCATCTATTTGGTGCATGACCAGGCGGATATTCCTGACGACCTTGCCCAGCGCGGCTTCAGGGTCGTGGTCACTGGCCATTCGCACAAACCCCTGATCAACGAGCATTCAGGATTACTGCACGTGAACCCAGGCAGTGCAGGCCCGCGCCGTTTCAAGCTGCCAGTGTCGGTGGGGTTTCTCTTGATTGACGATGACGCTCGGGCGGTGCTTCGCGAGCTGGTCCTATAACCTGTGTGAGCGAATTCTTTCGCGAATGAATTCGCTCACACAGGACAGGATCGGGGGCCTCAGCGCTTTTCCCACACCTCGAAGGCGTAGGCCGGCGTGTCCGTCGTCGCCTCGTGCTCGATGCTGGAGGCCAAGCGCCAGTCCTGCTGCGACACTTCAGGGAAGAATGCATCGCCCTCCGGAGCCAGCTCAACGCGAGTCAGGTAGAGGCGGTCGGCCTGGACCAGGCCCTGGGCATAGAGTTCTGCGCCGCCGATCAGCATCAGTTCCTCGGCCTCTTCCGCACGCGCCCAGGCATCAGCGCGTTCGATCGCAGCTTCCAGGCTCGGAAAGACTTCCGCGCCTTCCAGCACCAGAGAGCTCTGGCGGCTGACCACCAGATTGAGCCGGCCCGGCAGCGGGCGACCAAGGGAGTCCCAGGTCTTGCGGCCCATGATGATCGGCTTGCCGAGGGTCATGGCCTTGAAGTGCTTGAGGTCCGCCGGCAGGTGCCAGGGCAGTTGGTTGTCGCGACCGATCACGCGGTTCTGCGCGAGGGCGGCAATCAGGCATAGGGGCAGGGTCTTTTTCATGGCGGCGAGAATACCGGCTGCCGTCCGTGAGAGAAAGCCAACGGAGGATGGGCGCCCGAATCACACATTTCCGGCACGGCCTGTGCATCCCCAAAATGAATGGTTCGACGAGCGACCTCCATTCGTCGCCAATCACTTTCCTGACCACATGGTCAATGATTGATTCTACTTATTTCGGCGCCTTTATAAGAATTAACGCAGGAGATAGGCGAAAAAGCTTGCCTAAAAAATTGTATACAAACCACTAGTCAATAGGCCGGTTAATTGTCTACAGTTGCCAGCACAATAACAAAACCGAGAGCCCACCATGACAGTCCCATCCGCAAGTCCGTCTCCGGTGCAACGACCGGAAGATGAAAACCTCGGCATTGGAGCCAACCTCGCCTACGGTCTGCAGCATGTGCTGACCATGTACGGCGGAATTGTCGCGGTACCCCTGATCATCGGCCAGGCTGCCGGGCTTTCGCCCGCAGACATCGGCCTGCTGATCGCAGCCTCACTGTTCGCCGGTGGCCTGGCCACCTTGCTACAAACGATCGGTCTCCCCTTCTTCGGCTGTCAGCTGCCTCTGGTGCAAGGCGTGTCCTTCGCTGGTGTGGCAACCATGATCGCCATCATCGGCAGCGACGGCGCCGGTGGAATCCCCGCAGTGCTGGGCGCGGTAATCGCTGCCTCGCTGATAGGCCTGCTGATTACCCCGGTGTTCTCACGGATCACCAAGTTCTTCCCGCCACTGGTGACCGGCATCGTGATCACCACCATTGGCCTCACCCTGATGCCCGTCGCGGCACGCTGGGCCATGGGCGGCAACAGCCAGTCGCCGGAATTCGGCAGCGTGGCAAACATAAGCCTGGCTGCCTTCACCCTTGGAACCGTGCTGCTGCTGAGCAAACTGGGCAGCGCCAGCATTTCGCGCCTGTCCATCCTCCTGGCGATGATCATCGGCACCGTGGCGGCAGTGTTCTTCGGCATGGCGGACTTCTCCAAGGTGCTTGAAGGCCCGCTGGTCGCCATGCCTTCGCCGCTGCACTTCGGCATGCCGGAGTTCCATATCGCGGCGATCCTGTCGATGCTGATCGTGATCATCGTGACCCTGGTGGAGACCTCCGCAGACATTCTTGCCGTGGGCGAGATCATCGGCACCAAGGTCGACTCCAAGCGCCTCGGCAACGGCCTGCGTGCCGACATGATTTCCAGCTCGCTGGCCCCGCTGTTCGGCTCCTTCACCCAGAGCGCCTTCGCCCAGAACGTCGGTCTGGTAGCCGTGACCGGCGTGAAGAGCCGCTACGTGGTCGCCACCGCCGGCCTGATCCTGGTGACCCTCGGTCTGTTGCCGGTTATGGGCCGCCTGATCGCCGCTGTCCCCACTTCGGTACTGGGTGGCGCAGGCGTGGTGCTGTTCGGCACCGTGGCCGCCTCCGGCATCCGTACCCTGGCGCAGGTGGACTATCGCAACAACATGAACCTGATCATCGTCGCCACCTCCATCGGCTTCGGCATGATCCCGATCGCCGCGCCGACCTTCTACCACCACTTCCCCGCCTGGTTCGAAACCATCTTCCACTCCGGCATCAGCTCAGCCGCGATCATGGCGATCCTGCTGAACCTGATCTTCAACCACCTGAAGGCCGGCAACTCGGACCAGCAGTCGGTATTCGTCGCCGCCAACGAACGCACCCTTCGCTACCAGGACGTCGCCGCCCTGAACGAGGGTGATTACTTCCGCGACGGCAAGCTGTATGACTGCGACGGCAACGAAGTGAAAGTGGTGACCGACCACGACGACCACCACGACGCGCCAACAGCCCCCCGAGTGAAAGTGGCGGCAGGTTCCCACAGCCACTGACAGGTAAAGGCCGGCGCACAGTGCCGGCCTTCTCTTGATGAAGGGCCCGCCTTCAGCGGTTATTCTCAGTGCTCACCCTTGGCCAAGAGGCCCTTCGTGAGCGAACCCAATCCAGCCTCCCTCCCTCCTCTCTCCGCCCTCGACCGGCTCTGGCTGACCGAGGCCATCCGCCTGCGCGAAGAACACGCCGGCCCTCTCGAAGACTCAGAGGCAAACCGTCGTGCCAATGCCGCAGGGGGAAATCTGGCGGCGCGCATCGAAGCCCGCGCCCTCTGGCTGGCCCAACGCGACGGGCAGCTCCCGGCCCTGCAGCACTGGCGCCAGGGCGCACGACTCGCCGGCCTGTTACTGGTGATGCTTGCGCTGATCAGCGGTGCTGGCCTGGCCGTTGCCGCACTCGGTGATGGCCAGCGTCCGGTCAACCTGTTCTGGGCCCTGGGCAGCCTGCTCGGCTTGCACTTGCTGATGCTGCTCGGCTGGGCCCTGTCGCTCTGCCTCGGCAACAGCGCCAGCGTGCTGGGTCGCATCTGGTTATGGCTAAGCGGCAAGCTCGCCCGCGACGCCCAGGCTGCGCACCTGGCTCCCGCGCTGCTCCTGCTGCTGCAGCGCCAGCGCCTGACCCGCTGGGGACTGGGCGCCCTGGTGCACGGAGCATGGTTGCTGACCCTGGGCAGCGCTCTGGTGGTGCTCCTGCTCCTGCTCGCGACCCGTCGCTATGGTTTCGTCTGGGAAACCACCATCCTCGGCAGCGATACATTCGTCTTCCTGACCCAAGCCCTCGGCGCCCTTCCCAGCCTTCTCGGGTTCAGCCTGCCGGACGCCGCGACCATCCGCGCCAGTAGTGCCGTGGTCAGCGAAGAAGCCGCGCGTCAGGCCTGGTCAGGCTGGCTCCTGGGGATCACCTTCACCTACGGCCTGCTGCCGCGCCTGTTGCTGGGCCTATTCTGCTTCTGGCGTTGGTCGCAAGGGCGCGCGCGCCTTGGCCTCGACCTCAGCCTGCCTGGCTACAGCTTGCTACGCGAACGTCTGCAGCCAGCCAGCGAGCGCCTGGGCGTCTGTGATGCCGCGCCCGCCGAGCAGGTCGAACCCCGCGCCGGCAGCCTGAATGGCGCCAGCCAGGGTGCACTGCTGGTGGCGATCGAACTGGATGACCGCCGCCCCTGGCCGCCGTCCCTGCCCAAGGGCGTGGGTGATGCCGGCGTGCTGGACAGCCGCGAGCAGCGCCAACGTCTGCTCGACCAACTCAGCCGTTTTCCACCTGAGCGCCTCGCAGTAGCTTGCGATCCTCGTCGCTCGCCGGATCGCGGCACCCTGGCATTGATCGGCGAACTTGCGCGCAGCGCGGGTCAGACCCGCATCTGGCTGCTCCCTCCACCCGCCGGCGACGCTCTTGATAGCCAACGCCTGGAAGACTGGCACCAGGCACTCGACCGCCTGTCCCTGCCCCATGCCCAGGGTGCGCCCCTGCACTGGCTGGAGACTGGCCATGACTAAACCGTTGAAGCTCGCCGTGGTCGGTCACACCAACGTTGGCAAGACCTCGTTGCTGCGTACCCTGCTGCGTGATCGCTCGTTTGGCGAGGTCTCCCATCGACCCAGCACCACCCGGCATGTGGAGGGCGCGCGGCTGTCAGTGGACGGCCAGCCGCTGCTGGAACTGTATGACACGCCGGGACTGGAGGACGCCATCGCCCTCCTGGATCACCTGGAGCGACTGGATCGCCCAGGCGAGCGCCTGGATGGCCCGGCACGTCTCGCCCGTTTCCTCGACGGCAGCGAAGCCCGCCAGCGCTTCGAGCAGGAAGCCAAGGTGCTGCGCCAGTTGTTGACCTCGGATGCCGGGCTCTATGTGATCGATGCCCGCGAACCGGTGCTGGCCAAGTACCGCGATGAACTGGCAGTGCTCGCGATGTGCGGACGACCGCTGCTGCCAGTGCTGAACTTTGTCGCCAGCGAGAGCCACCGCGAAGCCGATTGGCGCGAGGCCCTTGCCCGCCTTGGCCTGCATGCACTGGTACGCTTCGACAGCGTGGCCCCGCCGCTGGATGGCGAGGAGCGCCTTTACGACAGCCTGGCCCTCCTGCTCGAGCGAGCACGCCCTCAGTTGCAGCGACTGGTGGAGGATCACCAGGCGCAACGCCGCCTGCGCCTGGAGGCAGGTAGTCGACTGATCGCTGAACTGTTGCTGGACGTCGCAGCCTGCCGCCGCAGTGTGCCGGCCCAGGAAGCTGCCCTGCAGGCCGCCACCGAGACACTGCGCCAACAGGTGCGCCAGCGCGAACAACGTTGCGTGGAAGCACTGCTGCGGCTTTACGCATTCGCCCAGGACGATGCCGCCACCAGCGATCTGCCACTGCTAGGCGGCCGTTGGGGCGACGATCTATTCAACCCGGAAACGCTCAAACAGCTGGGTGTGCGCCTGGGCGGCGGCATGGCTGCCGGTGCGGCGGCTGGCGCAAGTGTCGACTTGCTGGTGGGTGGCCTCACGCTGGGTGCCGCAGCGGCACTCGGCGCCATAGCCGGCGGCGCCTGGCAGACCTTCGGTCACTATGGCGAACGGCTGTTGGGCAAGATCAAGGGACAACGCGAACTGACCGTGGACGACTCCATCCTGCGCCTGCTGGCCCTGCGTCAACGCCAGCTACTGGCGGCGCTGGACGCCCGCGGCCATGCGGCTTTCGAGGCAGTGCGCGTCGACACTCCGGAGGAAAGGCAGTGGCAGGAGGGCAAGCTGCCGACCGTGCTGGGCAAGGCGCGCGCCCATCCGGAATGGTCGTCGCTGAATCCAGGCGCCGAGCTGGAGCAGGCGGAGCGCCAGGGTTGGGTCGCAGCCCTGGCGGAAGGCTTGCGGCCCTGAAATCAGGGCCGGCGGTCAGCGGCCGCCGGCCTCGATCAGGATGCGGTCGGAGCTGCACTCACTGCGATCGCGCGCGCGACTCTCGGCGAACTGACCATCGACCACCCCAACCAGATTGTCAGCCTGCTTCAGCGCACGAGGCAGCGAAACGCGTACCTCCTGCAGATACTTGCCGCTGCAAATGAGCAGGAAATTGTTCTGCGCATCTCGGCTACCGAAGTCCTGTTCCACGCGCTCGTAGAACGCGCGCTTGGAAATGGCACCACCGATGTTGGCAACGATGTACTGACCCGCAGCCGACTGATCCAGCTGGCGCACCAGGTCCGCCGCGCGACGGAAGTAGGCATCGTCGTCCATTTGCGTCTGACAGACACCGTGCTTGTCCCATTGATAGCGGCCGAAACTGGTGCCATAGCGGAAGTTCGGCATCCATGGGCGGACGTAGGCCAGCGTGTCACCGCTGAGTTTCATCTCTGGCCCGGCGCAGTGGCCGTAGTCCTTGCCGCAGGACCGGCGATTGGGCCAGAGGCCATGCAGGGTCAGGTGGGAGATTTGTAGCTCACCGGAATCCAGGCCTTCACACTCAGGCTTCTTGCCGTTGTAGCGGGCATGCTCACAAAAGCCCGGCTGCCAGGTGGCGGCCAACACATAGCCGTCGTGCTGGTCGGGCACATTGCAGGCGCCTGCGCTCTCTCCGAAGGCGGCAGGCTTGCCGGTATTGAAGGCAATCCCCTCGGCCGAGCCGCAGTCGGCGGAGACCCAGCGCAAGGGCGTGGCACTGCCCGGAATGCGAATGCGCAGCCAGTCGTAATCGCGCTTGTTGACCTCCACCACTTCGTAGCGGCGACCTGGTTCCAACTTGAGGTCGTCCGGGTTGCTCTGCTTGCGGATGGACTGGAAAGCCTCGCAACGCTGACTGGCAATGAAACTTCCCTGGGCTGGCTCGGCCCAGGTGGAAAAGGACGACCAGAGGCCGAAAAGCCCCGTGAGCAGGGCTGCAAGCGGGGCTTTCATGGTGACTCCTGTCATCGGAAGGCCGGGGCGTCTCCGCCCCAGCAGGTCAGACGGCGACAGGCGCCTTGATGTGCGGATGCGCCTGGTAGCCCACCAGTTCGAAGTCCTCGAACTTGAAGGCGAACAGGTCCTTCACGTCCGGGTTGATCTTCATGGTCGGCAACGGCAGCGGCTCGCGCGTGAGCTGCAGGTCGGTCTGCTCGATGTGGTTGGCATAGAGGTGGCAGTCGCCGCCGGTCCAGATGAACTCGCCCGGTTCCAGGTCGCAGACCTGGGCCACCATAAGAGTCAGCAGGGCATAACTGGCGATGTTGAAGGGTACGCCGAGGAAGATGTCGGCCGAACGCTGGTACAGCTGGCAGCTCAACTTGCCGTTGGCCACGTAGAACTGGAACAGCGCGTGGCAGGGCGGCAGGGCCATCTCGTCCACCAGGGCGGGGTTCCAGGCGGAAACGATCAGCCGGCGCGAGTCCGGGTTCTTCTTGATCATTTCCACCACCTTGGTGATCTGGTCGATGGACTCGCCATTGGGTGCCGGCCAGGAACGCCACTGATAGCCATAGACCGGTCCGAGGTTGCCCTCTTCGTCAGCCCATTCGTCCCAGATGGAGACGCCGTTGTCCTTCAGGTACCTGATGTTGGTATCGCCCTGGAGGAACCACAGCAGCTCATGGACGATGGATTTCAGGTGGCACTTCTTGGTGGTCACGAGGGGGAAGCCTTCGGCCAGGTCGAAGCGCATCTGGTGGCCGAACACGCTGTAGGTGCCCGTGCCGGTGCGGTCGCTCTTGAAGGTGCCGGTCTCGCGCACGCGGCGCATCAGGTCGAGATACTGTTTCATCAGACGACTCCTTGGGCGGCCTGGCGGCGATGAGCCCAGACAATCAGGGCGATGCCGCCGATGATCATCGGCAGGCAGAGGATCTGGCCCATGGTCAGCCAGCCGAAGGCCAGGTAACCGAGCTGGGCGTCAGGGACGCGGACGAACTCCACCGCGAAGCGGAAAATACCGTAGAACAGCGCGAACATGCCGGAAACCGCCATGGTCGGGCGTGGCTTGCGCGAGTAGAACCAGAGGATGGCGAACAGCGCCACGCCTTCCAGAGCGAACTGGTAGAGCTGCGACGGATGGCGCGGCAACTGGGCCGGGTCAGTGGGGAAGATCATCGCCCAGGGAACGTCGGTGGCCTTTCCCCAGAGCTCGGCATTGATGAAGTTGCCGATACGGCCAGCACCCAGACCGATAGGTACCAGGGGCGCGATGAAGTCCATCAGCTGGAAGAAGCTCTTGTTGTTGCGCTTGCCGAACCAGAGGGTCGCCAGCATCACGCCGATCAGGCCGCCATGGAACGACATGCCGCCCTTCCAGACTTCGAAGATCAGTAGCGGATTGGCGATGTAGGCCGACAGATCGTAGAACAACACATAGCCGAGACGACCACCGGCGATTACGCCAAGCGCGACCCAGAACACCAGGTCGGAGAGTTTCTCCTTGCTCCAGCTGGGATCGAAGGCGTTCAGGCGGCGCGAGGCCAGCCACCACGCACCACCGATGCCAATGAGGTACATCAGACCGTACCAATGGATTTTCAGCGGGCCGATAGCCAGCGCTACCGGGTCGATCTGGGGATAAGCCAGCATTACAGCTCCTTAGATCAGGAAGTTCAGGCCCACTGACAGCAGCAGCAGGGCGAACAGGCGCTTCAGCAAGCGCGGCGAAAGCCTGTGGGCCAGGCGCGCGCCGAAGCGGGCGAAAAACATGCTGGTGACGGCAATGCCAACCAGCGCCGGAAGGTAAATGAAGCCAACGCTGTAGGGCGGTAGATTGGTGTTGTTCCAGCCCAGCACCATGAACGACAGCGCGCTCGCCGCGGCGATCGGCAGTCCGCAGGCCGCGGAGGTGGCCACCGCCTGCTGGATCGGTACGCTGCGCCAGGTCAGGAAGGGTACGGTCAGGGAACCACCACCGATACCGAAGATGGCCGAGGCCCAACCGATCACCACACCTGCCAGGGTCAGGCCCGGCTTGCCGGGAACGGCGCGGCTGGCCTTGGGCTTCAGGTCCAGCCCCATCTGTATGGCTACCAGTATGGCGAAGATACCAATGATCTTCTGCAACATCGGGCCCTGAATGGCAGCTGCGGTCAGGGCACCGAAGCCGGCGCCGATGAGGATTCCGACCGCCATCCAGGCAAAGATCGGCCAGCGCACCGCACCTTTGCGATGATGCTCGCGCACCGAATTGATCGAGGTGAAGATGATGGTGGCCAGGGACGTGCCAACTGCCAGGTGCGTGAGAATGCCGGGATCGAATCCATGGGCGGTGAAGCTGAACACCAGCACCGGCACGATGATCATGCCGCCGCCGACGCCGAACAGCCCGGCCAGCACTCCGGCGCAGGCGCCGAGTACCAGGTAGAGCAGGAATTCCATGGACACCCCCGAAAACAAAGCGGCATGTTAACGGAAGGCCGTTTCTCGCTCCACCGGGTGGAGATGGACGTTCAACGCAAGCTGCCGATAACCCGGAAGTGGACATTTGCAGCTGATGTAGTTTTCCTACCTGCTGCTACACTCCGGCTCATAAAAAGGAGACGACTCCATGTGCCTGATCGTATTCGCATGGCGCCCCGGACACGAAGTCCCGCTGGTGCTCGCTGCAAACCGAGATGAATTCTATGCACGCCCCACGCTTTCCATGGCGAGCTGGGAAGACGCACCCGGCGTAATCGCTGGGCGCGACCTCGAAGCCGGCGGCACCTGGCTTGGCGCCGGGCCCAAAGGCCGCTTCGCCGCCCTCACCAACATCCGCGATCCCCGAACGCCGCCGGTCGGCCGCACCCGCGGCGAGCTCTGCGTGCAATTCCTGCGAGGAACCATGGGGCCGGGCGAGTTCCTCGAGGACGCGCTGCGCCGGGCTGGCGACTATTCGGGCTTCAACTTGCTGGTGGGGGACGACCGCGAGCTGTGGTTCCTCAATCCGCGCAGCGGCGGACCGATCAACCTCAAGCCGGGCATCTACGGGGTATCCAACGCCGATCTGGATACGCCCTGGCCCAAGGTCGAGCGCGGCAAGGCGGCCATCGCCGAATGCCTGAATCCTCCCTCGACGGACGCGCTGCTCAACCTGCTGCACGACCCGGAGGTTGCCCAGGACCACATTCTGCCGGACACCGGCGTGGGGCTGAACACCGAGCGCATGCTCTCCAGCGTGTTCATCGCCACCCGCACCTACGGCACCCGCGCCAGTTCGGCCCTGATCGTCCGCGCCGACGGCAGCCGTGAGCTGGTGGAGCGCAGCTACGGCCCCTACGGCGCGAAGCTGGGGGATGTGCGGATGGAGCTGCGGGACTAGACCCGGCACCCTGTGGGAGCGATTTCAATCGCGAATGAATTCGCTCCCACAAGACAAGATTTCCTACATCCTGAAAACACAAAGGCCACCCGAAGGTGGCCTTTGTGTTTTCAGCGCTGGATTCAGGCGACCTGGGTGGCGGCCGGTTTCCAGTTGGAGGAAGCGGCTTCCTCGGCCATGGTTTCCATCGCCTGCTGGATGGCACGCTTGCGACGCTCCTCGGCCCGGCGGGTGAAGAACCAGGCAAAGAAGGTGAACAGCGAGACGGTCAACAGGATCAGGCTGGCCACGGCGTTGATTTCCGGTTTCACGCCCAGGCGCACGGCGGAGAAGACCTCCATTGGCAGGGTGGTGGAACCGGGACCGGAGACGAAGCTCGCCAGCACCAGATCATCCAGGGAAAGGGCGAAGGACATCATGCCGCCTGCCGCCAGGGACGGCGCGATCATCGGGATGGTGATCAGAATGAACACCTTCCACGGACGCGCACCCAGGTCCATGGCCGCTTCTTCGATGGACAGGTCCAGCTCGCGCAGGCGCGCCGACACCACGATGGCCACGTAGGCCGAGCAGAAGGTGGTGTGGGCGATCCAGATGGTGACGATGCCACGCTCCTGGGGCCAGCCGATCAGTTGCGCCATGGCCACGAAGAGCAGCAGCAGCGACAGACCGGTGATGACCTCGGGCATGACCAGCGGCGCGGTGACCATGCCGCCGAACATCGTGCGCCCGCGGAAACGCGGAATGCGGGTCAGCACGAAGGCAGCCAGGGTACCCAGGGCCACAGCGGCAATCGCAGTATAAATGGCGATCTCCAGCGAGCGACCCACCGAGTTCATCAGTTGGGAGTTGTCCAGCAGGCCCACGTACCACTTCACCGACCAGCCGCCCCACACGGTTACCAGCTTGGAAGCGTTGAAGGAGTAGATAACCAGGATGACCATCGGCAGGTAGATGAACAGCAGGCCTGCCCAGAGCATCAGGGTGGAGAAACCGAAGCGTTTCATACTTTGCCCTCCAGTTCCTTCGCCTGGTTACGGTTGAAGAGAATGATGGGCACGAGCAGGATCGCCAGCATCACCACTGCCAGGGCGGACGCCACCGGCCAGTCACGGTTGTTGAAGAACTCCTGCCACAGCACCTTGCCGATCATCAGGGTCTCCGGGCCGCCGAGCAGTTCCGGAATCACGAACTCGCCCACCACCGGGATGAACACCAGCATCGAGCCGGCGATGATGCCGTTTTTCGACAGTGGCACGGTGATTTTCCAGAAGCTGTTGAACGTGCTCGAACCGAGGTCCGAAGCAGCCTCCAACAGGCTGGGATCATGCTTCACCAGGTTGGCGTAGAGCGGCAGGATCATGAACGGCAGGTACGAATAGACGACGCCGATGTACACCGCCAGGTTGGTGTTGAGGATCTGCAGCGGCTCGTCGATCAGACCGATGCCCATCAGGAATGCATTGAGCAGGCCGTTGTTGCTGAGGATGCCCATCCAGGCGTAGACGCGGATCAGGATCGCAGTCCAGGTCGGCATCATGATCAGCAGCAGCAACACGGTCTGGGCTTCCTTGCTGGCACGGGCGATGGCGTAGGCCATCGGGTAGCCGATCAGCAGGCAGATCAGGGTGCTGACGAAGGCGATCTTCAGCGAGCCCAGGTACGCCGCCAGGTACAGTTCGTCCTCGTTGAGAATCAGGTAGTTGCCCAGGTTGAGGATGAGCTGCAGCTGATTGTCCGCCCAGGTGTAGATATCCGTGTACGGAGGGATCGCAACGTCGGCTTCTGCGAAGCTGATCTTCAGCACAATGGCGAAGGGCAGCAGGAAGAACAGGAACAGCCAGAAGAACGGTACCCCGATAACGAGGTGCCGGCCGGTCGGCAACAGGTTTTTCAGTTTGGGAGCTTTCATGACCGCAGTACCACGCCGCTGTCGTCTTCCCACCACACGAACACTTCGTCATCCCAGGTCGGACGGGCGCCACGACGCTCGGCGTTGGCGACGAAGGACTGGACGACGGTGCCGTTCGGCAGCTTGACGTAGAACACCGAGTGACCGCCCAGGTAGGCGATGTCGTGAACCCGGCCGCGCGACCAGTTGTACTCGCAGGTCGGCTGCTCGGTGGTCACCAGCAGCTTCTCCGGACGCAGGGCGTAGGTGATGCGCTTGTCCTGCACTGAGGTGGTCACGCCGTGGCCGACGAAGATCGGGCGCTCCAGTTGCGGGCAGGCAATCAGCGCGTGGGCCTCGGCGTCTTCCACCACTTCGCCGTCGAAGAGGTTGACGTTACCGATGAACTCGCACACCAGGCGGCTGATGGGCGTCTCGTAGATATCCACAGGGCTGCCGATCTGCTCGATGCAACCCAGGTGCATGATCGCGATGCGCTGGGCCATGGTCATGGCCTCTTCCTGGTCGTGGGTCACCATCACGCAGGTCACGCCCACGCGCTCGATGATCTCCACCAGCTCCAGCTGCATCTGCGAGCGCAGCTTCTTGTCCAGCGCGCCCATGGGCTCGTCGAGCAGCAGCAGCTTCGGACGCTTGGCCAGCGAGCGAGCCAGGGCCACGCGCTGACGCTGGCCACCGGACAGCTGGTGCGGCTTGCGCTTGGCGTACTGGGTCATCTGCACGAGCTTGAGCATCTCGTTGACACGCTCGTCGACCTCTGCGGCCGGGAGCCTGTCCTGTTTGAGTCCGAAGGCGATGTTCTGCGCAACAGTCATATGCGGGAAGAGCGCATAGGACTGGAACATCATGTTGATCGGGCGCTCGTAGGGCGGCATATCGGTGATATCGACGCCGTCGAGGAAGATGCGCCCTTCAGACGGCCGCTCGAACCCAGCGAGCATCCGCAGCAAAGTTGATTTACCCGAACCGGAACCACCGAGCAGGGCGAAAATCTCGCCTTTCTTGATGTCCAGGGACACGCTGTCCACGGCCACCGTCTCGTCGAACTTCTTGGTTACCCGGTCGATCTTTACCAGCACCTCTTTGGGTTGCTGGTTGCCCTCGAGGGCTTTCTTGTAGGCACCGGAGGCTATTGCCATTACCACACTCCCAGAAATTGCTACCCGACCACCGCGGCCGGGCGGGTTTGTACAGCATGGGCGTGAATCAGGCGTCCTGCCTGATGCCGCCTGGGTTGAGCCAGCGCGCCCGCCACACTACGGGCAGCGCCGGCCTTGCATCACTTGCCCGACTTGACCTTGGTCCAGCTGCGGGTCATCAGCCGCTGGACCTTCGGCGGCAGCTCCGCCGAAACATAGAGCTTGTCCAGCACCGCTTGTGGCGGGTAGACGGACTCATCGGTGCGTACTTCCTGATCCATGAACTCCCCAGACTTGAGGTTGGGGTTTGCATACCCGACGTAATCGCTGACTTTCGCGATCACCTCGGGCTTGAGCAGATAGTTGATGAAAGCGTGGGCGTCCTTGGCGTTCGCTGCATCGACCGGAATGGCCAGCATGTCGAACCAGAGGTTGCCGCCTTCTTTCGGGATCGCGTAGGCGATCTGGATGCCCTTGCCTGCTTCCTCGGCGCGCGAGGCGGCCTGGAAGATGTCACCGGAGAAGCCGGCGGCGACGCAGATGTCACCATTGGCCAGATCGCCGATGTACTTGGACGAGTGGAAGTAGGTCACGTAGGGACGTACCGCCATCAGCTTCTCCTCGGCCTTCTTGTAGTCGTCCGGGTTGGTGCTGTTCGGGTCCAGGCCCATGTAGTTCAGCACGGCGGGGATCATCTCATCCGCCGAGTCGAGGAAGGCCACGCCACACTGGCTGAGCTTCTTGATGTTCTCGGGTTCGAAGATGGCCGCCCACGAATCGATGTGGTCGACACCAAGCGCGGCCTTGACCTTCTCGACGTTGTAACCGATGCCATTGGTGCCCCACAGGTAGGGAACGGCGTACAGGTTGCCCGCGTCATTGCGCTCGAGTTGCTTGAGCAGGTTGGGGTCCAGGTTCTGCCAGTTGGGCAGCTGGCTGCGGTCGAGTTTCTGGAACGCACCCGCCTTGATCTGTTTGCCGAGGAAGTGGTTCGACGGCACAACCACGTCATAACCGGTGCGGCCCGCCAGCAACTTGCCTTCCAGGGTCTCGTTGGAGTCGAAGACGTCATACACCGGCTTGATGCCGGTTTCCTTCTGGAAATCCGCCAGGGTGGTCTCGCCGATGTAGTCCGACCAGTTGTAGATATGCACCGTCTGATCCGCCTGGACCTGGGAAACCAGGGTCAGGGTGGCGGCGGCAGTGATCATCATCTTGCGGATGGGGGATTGCACAGGTTCGTCCTCTTGTTGTCTCCGGACAGTGCCGGAAGGAGCCCAGGTTTTTCCTGCAACCCAGGCAAGTCAACTTGCGGTGTACCGCAGCGCGGTCCGGGCACCGGCGGGAAAACCCGCCGGGCACGGCAGCCGTGCTTACTTGCCCGACTTGATGGTGGTCCAGGTACGGGTCATGGCGCGTTGCACCTTGGCCGGCAGATCAGGGAAAGCATAGAGCTTGGCCATGGTCTCCTGGGTCGGGTAGATACCCGGGTCCTTGCGGATAGCCTCATCGACCAGCGCAGTGGCAGCGGCGTTGCCGTTGGGGAACTGCACCTCGTTGGTGATCTCGGCCATGATTTCCGGCTTCATCAGGAAGTTCATGAAGGCATAGGCGGCATCCGGGTTGGCGGCATCGGCCGGGATGGCGACCATGTCGAAGAAGGTGCCTGCGCCTTCTTTCGGAATGTTATAGGCGACCGTCACACCACCCTTGGCCTCCTCGGCGCGGGACTTGGCCTGGTACACGTCACCCGAGTAGCCCACTGCCACGCAGAGGTTGCCGTTGGCCAGGTCGGAGATGTACTTGGAGGAGTGGAAATAGGTGACGTACGGACGGATCTTGAGGAACAGCGCCTCGGCTTCCTTCAGCTGCTTCGGGTCCTGGCTCAATGGATCGTGACCCAGGTACTTCAGCGCAATAGGCAGGATCTCGGTCGGCGAGTCGAGGAAGGAGACGCCGCAGGACTTCAGCTTCTCGATATTCTCCGGCTTGAACAGCAAGTCCCAGGAATCGACCGGAGCGCTGTCGCCCAGTACAGCCTTGACCTTTTCCGGGTTGTAGCCGATGCCGATGGAGCCCCACATGTAGGGGAAGGCGTACTGGTTACCCGGGTCGGAAACTTCGACGGTTTTCAGCAGATTCGGGTCCAGGTTCTTCCAGTTCGGCAGCTTGGACTTGTCCAGCGGCTGGTAAACCTTGGCCTTGATCTGCTTGGCCAGGAAGTTGTTGGACGGCACCACGATGTCGTAACCCGACTTGCCAGCCAGCAGCTTGGCTTCAAGGGTCTCGTTGGAGTCGAAGACGTCGTAGACGACCTTGATGCCGGTTTCCTTGGTGAACTTCTCGACGGTATCGGCTGCAATGTAGTCCGACCAGTTGTAGACGTGCAGCACCTTGTCGTCAGCCTGGGCCATACCGGCCACGGCACCCGCCAGGGTGATGGCGAGCAGGGTCTTGCCGAAGGTTTTGATCATGCGGGTAGCTCCATTTTTGTTGAAGTGTCCGAGTGGCGTCGTACCGAATACGCCACCACTCGGTGAGCCTGGCCAACGCACCAGCGAAGTCTGGCAAGGTAGAGGGCTTGCTTACAACAGGCGGCATCTCGAAATGCCACCACCAAGCCCTCTTTTCTTAACCTTTGACTTCAGCCGCGGTGAGGTCCAGGCACTTGCGTGCCTTGGTCACCAGTTCGTCGACTTCGTCTTTGCTGATCACCAGCGGCGGCGAAATGATCATTGTGTCGCCCACCGCACGCATGATCAGCCCGTTACGGAAGCAGTGCTCACGGCACAGCATCCCGATGCCACCAGCGAAACGCTCACGGGTCTGTTTGTTCTTGACCAGTTCAAGGGCCGCAACCATACCGACACCGCGCGCTTCGCCAACCAACGGGTGATCGGCCAGCTCCTGCCAGCGCTGCTGCAAATACGGTGCCGTTTCGGCCTTCACTTTCTCGACGATCTTCTCTTCACGCAGGATGCGGATGTTCTCCAGCGCCACCGCCGCCGCCACCGGATGACCAGAGTAGGTGAAGCCGTGGTAGAACTCCCCACCCTCATTCAGGGTATGGACGATCTCGTCGCGGACAATCACGCCGCCCATGGGGATGTAACCGGAGGTCAGGCCCTTGGCGATCGGCATCAGGTCCGGGGCGTTGCCGTAGTACTGGCTGCCGAACCATTCACCGGTACGGCCAAAGCCGCAGATCACTTCGTCGGCGATGAACAGGATGTCGTACTTGGCGAGGATTTCACGGATCTTCGGCCAGTAGGTTTCCGGCGGGACAATCACGCCACCCGCGCCCTGGATGGGCTCGGCGATGAAGGCGGCAATCTTGTCCTCGCCCACTTCGAGAATCTTCTTCTCCAGCTGCTCGGCAGCCCAGACGCCGAACTCGGCCGGCGCCATGTCGCCACCCTCGCCGAACCAGTAAGGCTGGGCGATGTGCTCGATACCCGGAATCGGCAAGTCACCCTGCCCGTGCAGCGCCTTCATGCCGCCGAGGCTGACACCGGCCACGGTGGAGCCGTGGTAACCGTTCCAGCGGCCGATGACGACTTTCTTCTGGGGCTGCCCCTTGATCGCCCAGTAGTGGCGAACCATGCGCAGCACAGTGTCGTTGGCTTCAGAACCCGAACCGGTGAAGAACACATGGTTCATGCCTTCCGGAGCGATCTCGGCGATCGCCTTGGAGAGCTCCACCGCCGGAGGGTGAGCGGTCTGGAAGAACAGGTTGTAGAAGGGCAGTTCACGCATCTGCCGGGTAGCCGCCTGAACCAGCTCCTCACGGCCGTAGCCGACGTTGACGCACCACAGGCCAGCCATGCCATCGAGGATCTTGTTGCCTTCGCTATCCCAGATGTACACGCCTTCGGCCTTGGTGATGATCCGCGCACCCTTGGCATTCAGCGCCTTGTAGTCGGTGAACGGCGGCAGGTGGTGGTCACGACCGAGCGCTTGCCATTCAAGGGTCTTGGGGTTGGTCACTTGGCTATTCATTTCTATACCTCAGTAAACACACGTCTGGAGGGCCGGCCGAGGCGGCCGGCCTCCGTTCCGGATCAGACGGAGAGCAGCAGGAACTCACGTTCCCAGGAGCTGATCACCCGTTTGAAGTTTTCATGCTCGGCACGCTTGACCGCCACATAGGCCGTCACGAACTTGCCGCCCAGATATTTCTCGATGTCCCGGCAGGACTCCATGCGCTCCAGCGCTGCTTCAAGGGTCAGCGGCAGGCGCAGGTTGCGGCGCTCATAGCCGCGCCCCTTCACCGGTGCGCTCGGTTTCACACCCTCCACCATGCCGATGTAGCCGCACAACAGGCTGGCGGCGATGGCCAGGTAGGGGTTCGCGTCGGCGCCGGCCAGGCGGTTCTCCACACGGCGGTTCTGCGGACCGGCATCCGGTACACGCAGGCCCACGGTGCGGTTCTCCTCGCCCCACTCCACGTTCACCGGCGCGGAGGTGTCCGGCAGGAAACGGCGGAAGGAGTTAACGTTCGGCGCGAACAGCGGCAGGACCTCGGGGATGTACTTCTGCAGACCGCCGATGTGGCTCAGGAACAGCTCGCTCATAGAGCCGTCATCATTGGAGAAGATATTCTTCCCGGTCTTGATGTCGACCACGCTCTGGTGCAGGTGCATGGCACTGCCCGGCTCGTCGGTGATCGGCTTGGCCATGAAGGTCGCCGCCACGTTGTGCTTGAGGGCGGCCTCGCGCATCGTGCGCTTGAACACCAGGATTTGGTCGGCCAGGTCGAGCGCGTCGCCATGACGGAAGTTGATTTCCATCTGCGCCGGGCCTTCCTCGTGGATCAGGGTGTCGAGGTCCAGGTCCTGCATCTCGCACCAGTCGTACATGTCTTCGAACAGTGGGTCGAATTCGTTCGCTGCATCGATGGAGAAGGACTGGCGACCGGTTTCCGGGCGACCCGAACGACCCAGCGGGGCTTGCAGCGGGAAGTCAGGGTCGTCGCAGCGCTTGGTCAGGTAGAACTCCATTTCCGGCGCGACGATGGGCTTCCAGCCTTTATCTGCGTATAGCTTCAGCACCTTCTTCAGGAGGTTGCGCGGGGACAGCTCGATAGGGTTGCCCTGCTTGTCGAAGGTGTCGTGGATAACCATGGCGGTGGGCTCGATGGCCCAGGGCACCAGGTATACGGCAGCCTGGTCCGGACGGCAGAACATATCGATGTCCGCCGGATCGAGCAGCTCGTAATAAATGTCGTCCTCAACATAGTCGCCGGTTACGGTCTGCAGCAGCACGCTCTCGGGGAGACGCATGCCCTTCTCGTCCAGGAACTTGTTGGTCGGCGAAATCTTACCGCGGGCAATGCCAGTAAGATCGCTGATCATGCATTCAACTTCGGTGATTTTGCGTTCTTTCAGCCAGCTGGTCAGCTGGTCGAGCTTGGTAGTCATAAAGACCTCAGGGTTGAGAGCTTCGCTAGAAGGCATCAGCAGGTTCGTGGCATTCACGCCCATCGAGGCACCGGCCGCGATCAGTACAGTCCGAACTGCGCGACACGGCAACTTCGCCGGTTTCCTGAAGAGTTCTCCCGCTCAGCGTTTCCCCGCCTTCTCCCTGCAAGCCTCACCAAAGGCCTGGAAGATGGCGAGATAGTTCGGGTTGGTCCGCACTTGCCACTCGGGATGCCATTGCACCCCAAGGGCAAAGCTCCTGGCGCCTTCGACCGAAAAGGCCTCGACCAACCCATCAGGCGCCAGAGCCTCTACACGCAGGCCCGGCGCCAGACGTTCAACGCCCTGGCCATGAATGGAGTTGACTAGAATCTCGGACGGCAAGCCGATGCCGTCGAGTACACCGCCCGGCTGCACCTGGAGCGGGTGCCGGGGAGCGTATTGCACCTCGAGCGGCTCGTCGGCCGGCTCGCGGTGGTCCATGAATCCTTCTACTAGATGCACACGCTGGTGCAGGGTGCCGCCAAAGGCCACGTTCATTTCCTGGAAACCACGGCAAATGCCCAGAACGGGAATCCCGGCGGCGATGGCCGCACGGACCAGAGGCAGAGTAGTGCGATCCCGGGCGGGATCGTGACGGGTGCCGGGCTCGGATGCGGTGCCCTGGTAATGATGGGGCTCCACATTCGAGGGGGAGCCGGTAAAGAGGAAACCGTCCAGGCTTGCCAGGAGGGTCGCTTGGTCCATCAGTTCAGCCAGGGCCGGAATTACCAGCGGAATACCGCCAGCTCCGACCGCCACCGCACGCAGATACTTTTCACCAGCTATATGATAGGTCTGAGGACCGATCTCTCTGGTGCAAGCGGATACGCCGATCAACGGCAGGCGAGACATGAGACACCCGTATTATTTGTCTGATTTGGGTTTCGACCGAGCTTAGCGTTGTTCATTTTTTTACACAATAGGGCTGTAAAAAATTGAACACGCCCCGCTGAGCACCGCAGCCGTCATGGTTCGGAGAGAGGTTCGGATGCCCCGGAACGCCCCAAAACTGGCCATCAAGCCCGTTTTTGGGGCAAAATAGGGCTCGCTTGACATCAAGGGGTGATTCGGATTGACTCACACCTTAGATTGAGCGTGATTGATATTTTTAACAAAAAAGGTGTTGCATCATGTCGGTACCCCCGCGTGCCGTTCAGCTTCAAGAAGCGAACGAGTTCCTTAAGGAGCATCCTGAGGTCCAGTTCGTCGACCTGTTGATTGCAGATATGAATGGAGTGGTACGAGGCAAGCGAATCGAACGCGCCAGCCTGACCAAAGTCTACGAGAAAGGCATCAACCTCCCCGCTTCGATCTTCGCTCTCGATATCAATGGCTCCACCGTCGAAAGCACCGGCCTCGGCCTGGACATCGGCGACGCAGACCGTATCTGCTATCCCATCCCCGACACCCTCAGTGACGAGCCTTGGCAGAAGCGCCCGACCGCGCAGCTGCTGATGACCATGCATGAGGTCGAAGGCGAAGGCGAACCCTTCTTTGCCGACCCGCGCGAAGTACTGCGTCGTGTGGTGGAGAAATTCGACGAGCTTGGC
This sequence comes from Pseudomonas sp. DY-1, assembly GCF_003626975.1. Classification (NCBI taxonomy): domain Bacteria; kingdom Pseudomonadati; phylum Pseudomonadota; class Gammaproteobacteria; order Pseudomonadales; family Pseudomonadaceae; genus Pseudomonas; species Pseudomonas sp. DY-1. The sequence continues at coordinate 4,031,087 of NZ_CP032616.1, forward strand.
CTGACCATCTGCGCCGCTTTCGAGCTGGAGTTCTATCTGATCGACCAGGAGAACATCAACGGCCGTCCGCAGCCTCCGCGTTCGCCTATCTCCGGCAAGCGCCCGCAGTCCACCCAGGTGTACCTGATCGACGACCTCGACGAATACGCCGATTGCCTGCAGGACATCCTCGAAGGTGCCAAGGTACAGGGTATCCCGGCCGATGCCATCGTGAAGGAAAGCGCCCCGGCCCAGTTCGAGGTCAACCTGCACCACGTCGAAGACGCCTTGAAGGCCTGCGACTACGCCGTGCTGCTCAAGCGCCTGATCAAGAACATCGCCTACGACCATGAGATGGACACCACCTTCATGGCCAAGCCCTACCCGGGCCAGGCGGGCAACGGCCTGCATGTGCATATCTCGCTGATCGACAAGAAGACCGGCAAGAACATCTTCACCTCAGATGATCCCGAGCAGAACGCCGCTTTGCGTCACGCGGTCGGCGGTGTGCTCGAGACCATGCCTGCGTCCATGGGCTTCCTGTGCCCGAACGTGAACTCCTACCGCCGTTTCGGCGCGCAGTTCTACGTACCGAACGCGCCGAGCTGGGGCCTGGACAACCGCACCGTGGCCGTCCGCGTGCCTACCGGCAGTGCGGATGCCGTGCGCATCGAGCACCGCGTAGCCGGTGCCGACGCCAACCCCTACCTGATGATGTCGGCCATCCTGGCCGGTATTCACCATGGACTGACCAACAAGATCGAGCCGAGCACACCTATCGAAGGCAACTCGTACGAGCAGTTGGAGCAGAGCCTGCCGAACAACCTGCGCGATGCCCTGCGCGAGCTGGACGACAGCGAAGTCCTGGCCAAGTACATCAGCCCGGATTACATCGACATCTTCGTTGCGTGTAAGGAAAGCGAGCTGGAAGAGTTCGAACACTCCATCTCCGACCTCGAGTACAACTGGTACCTGCATACCGTGTAAGCGAGTCCACAACGCCGGCCCCAGGGCCGGCGTTTTTGTATCTGCAACCTTTGCAACACCTGGCGCGGCGTGTCATCCAGGCTGCCGACGCCATGCAGCACCGCAAGCCAGAACAAACAGCACCCGCATGCTCTATTAGGGAGGACGTCATGCCCCGTTTGCTCGCCCCACTGTTGCTCGCATTGCTCCCCGCACTGGCCCAGGCCGAAGACCTGATCCGTGTCTACAACTGGAACGACTACATCGCCCCAGAGGTACTGGAAGCATTCCAGAAAGAGACCGGCATCAAGGTCGATTACCGCACCTTCAGCAGCGCCGATGAACTGGACAAGGCACTGGCCAGTGGCGAGCCGATCGACATCGCCGTGCCCTCCCATAACGACCTGCCCCGACTGATCAGGCAAGGCCGCCTGCAGCCCCTGGACTTCTCCCGCCTGCCCAACCGCCAGCACCTGGACAAGCAGTTGCTGAGCAAACTGGCCGCGATGGACCCGAACAACCAGCACGCCGTGCCCTACCTCTGGGGCGCCGTCGGCCTGGCCGTGAATACTCCCCAGGCGGAAAAAGCCTTCGGCGGCCCGCTGCCCCATAGCTGGAGCCTGCTGTTCAATGCCGAGCAGAGCGCGCGCCTCGGCCAGTGCGGCATCAGCCTGCTGGACGCCCCCGACGAAACCCTCTCCGTGCTGCTCAACTATCAGGGTCGCAACCTGGCGCGCAGCGCGCCAAGCCGTCTCAAGCGCAGCGCCGAAACCCTCACAAGCCTGCGCCCGCACCTGCGCTACGTCGACAGCGAGCGTTATATAGCCGACCTCAATGCCGGCAACCTCTGCGTCGCCATGGCCTGGGTCGGCGATGCCCTGAACGCTGCCGCGGCCGGCCAACCGGTGACCTTCATGGTCCCGGACGAAGGCTCGGTGGTCTTCATCGACAATCTGGTGATCCCCTCCAACGCCAATCGCGCCGACCTCGCGCACAAGTTCATCGATTTCATGCTGCGCCCGCAGATAGCGGCAAAGGTCACCGGCGCGACCCTCTACCCCAGCGGCAACGCCGACGCCCGTCAGTACCTGGACGAATCCCTACGCAACCAGCCGGGCCTGTATCCGGACAAGGACACCAAGCGGCGCCTGTTCCCGGTCGAGCCTGTGCCGGAGAAACTCAGCGCCACCCGTGACGAGGTCTGGTCCGCTTTCCGCGAAGGCCTGTAGGGGTGAATTTGTTCGCCCGGCAGGACGCAGTCCTGCCGGAAAGGCCCTCTCCCCGTCCCCGCCCTGCGCCCCAGCCTGATCGCTTCGTGCTCAGGCGCTCATCGGCACCGGAAGCAGTGCTTCCGGAAGGCGTGCCTCTTCGCCCCGCACGCGGGAGGGTGGGGCCATGCATTCGCTCTCTTGCTCCCGAACCACCGCCTGGCGTCCAATAGCGGCTCTTCGGAAAGGAGCTCCCCATGCCGCGCCCCGCCACCGCTCGCAAGCCCCGCGCCAGTAGCCAACTGCGCATCGCCGGGATTCTCGACGCCGCCCGCACGTTGCTCGCGGAACAGGGTGTGGCCAACCTGTCGATCTACAGTGTCGCCGAGCGCGCGGAAATGCCGCCCTCCTCCGTCTACCACTTCTTCTCCAGCGTCCCGGCGATTCTCGAAGCCCTCACCGCAGATATCCACGCAGCGTTCCGCGCCTGCCTGCAGGAACCCATCGAGCATGACGGCCTGCGCCACTGGCACGACCTGTCGCGACTGGTGGAAGAGCGCATGTTGTCTATCTACGCCGCCGACGCCGCTGCGCGCCAGTTGATCCTCGCCCAGCACGGCCTCACCGAAGTCACCCAGGCCGACCGCCAGCACGACATCGAACTGGGCCGACTCATGCATGCCCTGTTCGAGCGGCACTTCGAGCTGCCAGTACTGCCCGACGATGTCGATGTCTTCGCCCTCGCCATGGAACTGGGCGACCGCGTCTACGCCCGTTCGGTGCAGCTACACGGCGAAATCACCCCACGCCTGGCCGAGGAAGGCATGCGCGTGTTCGACGCCTACCTTGGTCTCTACCTGCCGCCCTACCTGCCAAAGCGCCGCCTGCACAAGGCCGACTGAGTCGATAAAACCCGATATTTATCTGCAAATAAATCAGAATTCACTTCCTGATAGATAAATCGCGCTTCAAATGCGGATTTTTATCGGATATAAAGTCGCCATCCGCACGGCGGCACACTCCGCCAGCACGGAAAAACCACCGATTGCCGATAGATATCCGGTAACCGGTCCTGATTCGTTCTGACGAGGTGTCCCATGTCCCGCATCGTTACCGTCGCCGCCACCCAAATGGCCTGTTCCTGGAATCGCGCCGCAAATATCGCCAACGCCGAGAAACTGGTTCGCCAGGCCGCAGCCAAGGGCGCCCAGATCATCCTGATCCAGGAGCTCTTCGAGACGCCTTACTTCTGCCAGAAGCCGAACCCGGACTACCTACAGCTGGCGACGTCGACCGAGACCAACGAAGCCATCGCGCACTTCCAGAATGTCGCCAAGGAACTGCAGGTCGTGCTGCCCATCAGCTACTTCGAGCAGGCTGGCCGCGCGCGCTTCAACAGCATCGCTATCATCGATGCCGATGGCAGCAACCTCGGCGTCTACCGCAAGAGCCACATCCCGGACGGCCCCGGCTACCACGAGAAGTACTACTTCAACCCGGGCGACACCGGCTTCAAGGTCTGGAACACCCGCTACGCCAAGATCGGCGTGGGCATCTGCTGGGACCAGTGGTTCCCGGAAGCCGCGCGCAGCATGGCCCTGCTGGGTGCCGAGATCCTCTTCTACCCGACCGCCATCGGCAGCGAGCCGCACGACGCCAACATCACCTCCCGTGACCACTGGCAGCGCGTGCAGCAGGGCCATGCCGGCGCGAACCTGATGCCGCTGGTGGCGTCCAACCGCATCGGCAAGGAAGAGCAGGACGGCTACGACATCACCTTCTACGGCTCCTCCTTCATCGCCGACCAGTTCGGCGCCAAGGTCGAGGAACTCAACGAGACCGAAGAAGGCATCCTGGTGCACAGCTTCGACCTGGACAAACTGGAGCACGTACGCAGCGCCTGGGGTGTGTTCCGCGACCGCCGCCCGAACCTATACTCCCCGATCAAGACCCTGGACGGCTCCCTCGAGTCGTAATGCCCGAATCCAGGGGCCAGCCCGATGGCGATGCACTGTTCGCCAGCGGGTTGGCCCCTGCTCTTTCAAAAGCTGCTCGGGATCTCGCGAGCTAGAGAAGAACAAGGCGAGAATGGCTGAGGGCGCGAAGTTTACGAGCGGTATGAGCAAGCCCGAAGCCATTTTCAACGCAGTTATTCCGACGCGCAGCAGACCCTGAACAGACTGACGGTGAATTGTCGATGAACACACTTGATAGCCTCCCCCGCGACGACGGCTTCCGCATGCCCGCCGAGTGGGAACCCCATACCCGCACCTGGATGGTCTGGCCTGAGCGTCCTGACAACTGGCGCCTTGGCGGTAAGCCCGCGCAAGCGGCCTTCACCGCTGTGGCCAAGGCCATCGCCCGCTTCGAACCGGTGACCGTCTGCGTCTCCGCCACCCAGTACGAAAACGCCCGCGCACGCCTCGATGAGCCGAACATCCGCGTAGTGGAAATCAGCACCGACGATGCCTGGGTCCGTGATACCGGCCCGACCTTCGTGGTCAACGACAACGGCGACGTACGCGGCGTGGACTGGACCTTCAACGCCTGGGGCGGCTTCGATGGCGGCCTGTACTTCCCCTGGAACCGCGACGACCAGGTTGCGCGCAAGGTTCTTGAGATCGAAGGCTCCAAACGCTACCGCACCGATGGCTTCGTGCTGGAAGGCGGTTCGATCCATGTGGACGGCGAAGGCACCCTGATCACCACCGAGGAATGCCTGCTGAACAAGAACCGCAACCCGCACCTCTCCCGCGAGGAAATCGAGGCGGTGCTGCGCGAACAACTCGCGGTGCAAACCGTGATCTGGCTACCGGATGGCCTCTACAACGACGAAACCGACGGCCACGTGGACAACTTCTGCTGCTACGTGCGCCCAGGCGAAGTCCTGCTGGCCTGGACCGATGACCCGCACGACCCGAACTTCCCGCGCTGCCAGGCCGCCATGAAGGTGCTGGAGCACGCCCGTGACGCCAAGGGTCGCCAGCTGGTGGTGCACAAGATGCCGATCCCCGGCCCGATCTACGCCACCGAGGAAGAATGCGCCGGCGTGGACCTGGTGGAAGGCACCCAGGAACGCGATCCGTCGATCCGCCTGGCTGGCTCCTACGTGAACTTCCTGATCGCCAACGGCGGCATCATTGCGCCGAAGTTCGACGACGCAAAGGACGCCACGGCCGAAGCCATCCTCAAGCGCATCTTCCCGCAGCACGAAGTGGTGATGGTGCCCGGCCGCGAGATTCTCCTCGGCGGCGGCAACATCCACTGCATTACCCAGCAGCAGCCGGCGCCGCAGAAGCGCTGAGTGAAAACCGGATAAAGCGAACCCCCGCACTTGCGGGGGTTCGTTTTTTCAGGCCTGTCGGGGCGACATCCTGTAGGGGCGAATTCATTCGCCAAGGGCAACGCAGCGGCCCCCTGATGCCTTGCAGGGCAGGCCTTCGGCCTGCTTGGCGAATGAGTTCGCCCCTACAACAGAGCCTCCATTACCCGCCTTACAGCTTCGCGATGGAAACCTCGGTGGACTTCACGAAGGCGATCACCTCGGAGCCAATGCCCAGCTCCAGCTCGCGCACGGAGCGAGTGGTGATCACCGAAGTGACGATACCGGCGGCGGTCTGCACGTCGATCTCGGAAAGCACCGGGCCCTCGATGATTTCCTTGATGGTGCCCTTGAACTGGTTACGGACGTTGATGGCTTTGATGGTCATGGCGGTTATTCCTTTGCTCGGGGTATTGGGGTTTGGGTCAAAGCGCCCAACGCAACTGCGTGGGCAGGGGGGAAACGGGTTCGGGTTCCGGTGGCGCCGGCGGCAGCGCCAGCACCCGGTCCAGCACTTCGGCTTCCAGCGCGGCCAGGCGGGCCGAGCCACGGGCTCGCGGACGGTGCAGCTCAATCGGCAGATCCAGGCCGATGGCACCGTCCTCGATCAGGATCACCCGGTCGGCTACGGCCACCGCCTCGTTCACGTCATGGGTCACCAGCAGGACAGTGAATCCGTGCTGCTGCCAGAGGCGCTCAATCAGTTGCTGCATCTCGATGCGGGTCAGCGCATCCAGCGCTCCCAACGGTTCGTCCAGCAGTAACAGGCGTGGCTGGTGGATCAGGGCGCGGGCCAGGGCCACGCGCTGCTTCTGGCCACCGGAGAGCGCCGCCGGCCACTCATGCGCACGGTCGGCCAGGCCTACCGCTTCAAGCGCTTCCAGGGCGCGCGGGCGCCAGTTGCCGGAGAGGCCCAGACCGACGTTGTCGATCACCCGTTTCCAGGGCAACAGACGTGCATCCTGGAACATCAGGCGGGTGTCCTCGCGGGCGTCTTCCAGCGGCGCCGAGCCGGCCAGCAGCTCACCACGAGATGGTTTGTCCAGACCTGCCAACAGGCGCAGCAAGGTGCTCTTGCCGCAGCCACTGCGACCGACCACGGCGACGAACTGGCCGGCAGGAATCAGCAGGTCGATGCCCTTGAGCACTTCACGCTCGCCAAAGGCCTTGCCAATTCCGCGCAGCGCCAGCGGTATGCCGCGCTTGAGACGTTGCGGAACCTGGGCAACAGTCATGCGGCACCTCCCTTGGCCTGGTAGGCCGGGTGCCAACGCAACCAGATGCGCTCGAGGCCACGAGCGGCAACGTCGGCCAGCTTGCCGAGCACCGCGTAGAGCAGGATCGCCAGAACCACCACATCGGTTTGCAGGAACTCGCGGGCGTTCATCGCCAGGTAGCCGATGCCGGAGCTGGCGGAAATCGTCTCGGCGACGATCAGCGTCAGCCACATGAATCCGAGGGCGAAACGCACGCCCACCAGGATCGAAGGCAGCGCGCCGGGCAGGATGACCTGGCGGAACAGCGCGAAACCGGACAACCCGTAGCTGCGCGCCATTTCCACCAGCGCCGGGTCGACGTTGCGGATACCGTGGTAAGTGTTGAGGTAGATGGGGAACAGGGTGCCGAGGGCAACCAGGAAAATCTTCGCCGACTCATCGATGCCGAACCACAGGATCACCAGTGGAATCAGCGCCAGGTGCGGCACGTTGCGGATCATCTGCACGGAGCTATCCAGCAGGCGCTCGCCCCACTTCGACAGGCCAGTGATGAAGCCCAGCAACAGGCCGAGGCCGCCGCCAATGGAGAAACCGATACCCGCGCGCCAGCCGCTGATGGCCAGATGGGTCCAGATCTCGCCGCTGGAAAGCAGGTCCCAGCCCGCCGCCAGCACCGCGCTTGGCGCTGGCAGGATGCGGGTGGACAGCAGGCCGGTTTCCACCGCGATCTGCCAGATCGCCAGCAGCGCCACGGGCAAGGCCCAGGGCGCCAGGCGCAGAAGTATGGATTCGAGTTTCATCCCCGCGCCCTCAGCTCTGCGACGCCAGCTTGTGCAGCTTGGCCTCGGGCAGGGCTTCGTTGGCCACCATCTCACCGAAGGGACTGACAAAGCCCAGGCCGTCGTTGGTACGGGGGCGGGCCACCTCGAGGTGGGGGAACAGAAGTTCGGCGACGCGATAAGACTCTTCCAGGTGCGGATAGCCGGAGAAGATGAAAGTATCGATACCGAGGTCGGCGTACTCCTTCACCCGCGCGGCCACGGTCGGACCGTCACCCACCAGGGCAGTGCCGGCACCACCCCGTACCAGGCCGACACCGGCCCAGAGATTGGGGCTGACTTCCAGCTTGTCGCGCCGACCGTTATGCAGGGCAGCCATGCGCTGCTGGCCCACGGAGTCGAAGCGGGCGAAGGCCGCCTGGGCCTTCGCGATGGTGGCGTCATCGAGGTTTTCGATCAGGCGGTCGGCAGCGGCCCAGGCGGCCTCAACGGTTTCGCGCACGATCACGTGCAGGCGGATGCCAAAGCGCACAGTGCGGCCCTGTTGGGCGGCCTTGGCGCGTACCTGTTCGATCTTCTCCTTCACCGCTGCCGGCGGCTCGCCCCAGGTCAGGTACAGCTCCACCTGCTCGGCCGCCAGGTCCTGGGCGGCGTCGGAGGAGCCACCGAAGTACAGCGGCGGACGCGGCTGTTGTAGCGGCGGGTAGAACAATTTGGCGCCCTTCACCTGGATGTGCTTGCCGTCGTAGTCGACGGTTTCGCCCTCCAGCACACGGCGCCAGATACGGGTGAACTCCACTGCGGCTTCGTAACGTTCTTCATGGTTCAGGTGCAGGCCGTCGGCGGCCAGTTCGTCCGGGTCGCCCCCAGTCACCAGGTTGAACAGCGCGCGGCCACCGGACAGGCGATCCAGGGTCGCCGCCTGGCGCGCGGCCACGGTCGGCGAAATGATCCCGGGGCGCAGGGCCACGAGGAATTTCAGGCGTTGGGTTACCGGGATCAGCGAAGCCGCCACCAGCCAGGAATCCTCGCAGGAACGCCCGGTGGGGATCAGCACGCCGCCAAAGCCGAGGCGGTCGGCTGCCTGGGCGATCTGTTGCAGGTAGCCGTGGTCAACCGCGCGGGCGCCCTCGGATGTGCCGAGGTAGTGGCCGTCGCCGTGGGTCGGCAGGAACCAGAAGATGTTCAAGCTCATGGAGTGGTCTCCTTAAATTCCCCCCTCTCCGTCTGGAGAGGGGTTCAAGTCACTGCTGCGCGACTTTTGCGGGTGGTACCGAAGCCGGCTGCGTCCAGATCACATCGGCGATGCTGAGTTTTTTCGGGATCAGCTTCAGCCCTGTGAAGGTGTCGGCGATTTTCTGCTGCGCAGCGACAACCTCCGGGCTCAGCGGCTGGGCACCGTAGCCCTGACGCTTCACCGCGATGGAGGTGATGTCCTTGGGCAGGCCCAGCAACGGCGCCACCTGTTCGGTGACCTTGTCCGGATCGGCCTTGGAGTCCTCACCCACGGCGCGCACTTCCTCGATCAGGGTGCTGATCACCTGAGGATGCTTCTGCGCAAAAGTCCGAGTGGCTAGGTAGAACTGATGGTTATCCACAAGCCCTTCGCCATTGCGCAGGGTGCGGGCCTCCAGTTGCTTCTCGGCGGCCGCCTGGAAGGGGTCCCAGATCACCCAGGCATCCACGCTGCCGCGCTCGAAGGCAGCACGGGCATCGGCCGGGGGCAGGTAGACGGGCTGGATATCGCTGTACTTCAGACCGGCATCTTCCAACGCACGCACCAGCAGGTAATGCACGTTGGAGCCCTTGTTCAGGGCGACCTTCTTGCCGGCCAACTCCTTCACCGACTGGATGGGCGAACCCTTGGGCACCAGGATCGCCTCGCTTTGCGGTGCCGGCGGTTCAAAGGCCACGTAGAGCAGATCAGCGCCTGCGGCCTGGGCGAACACCGGCGGCGTCTCGCCGGTTACGCCGAAGTCGATGGAGCCGACGTTAAGGCCTTCCAGCAGCTGCGGGCCGCCGGGGAACTCGGTCCATTTCACCTCGATGCCCTGATCGGCCAGACGCTTCTCCAGCGAGCCCTTGGCCTTGAGCAACACGAGGGTGCCGTACTTCTGGTAGCCGATCCGCAAGGTTTCAGCCTGTGCTTGAGTGATGGCGCCGAAAGCCAGGGCAGCCGCGAACAGGGCAGCCAGGCTCCGACGCAAAGTGATGGTGCGCATGGCGCTCTCCTCATGACTTTGCTTGTGGTGTCGTTGCCTGCTTCCCGTTGGCGGGTGAGTAAGGCGGGGGTCGTTCAGGGCGCGCGAGGCGCCGGATGAATCAGCGGTTGGGTTGCGGAGTCAGGCGCAGGTACGGCCGGACAGCCTTGTAGCCGCGCGGGAAGCGCTGGCGAATCTCGTCTTCATCCTTGAGCGAGGGGACGATCACCACGTCGTCACCGTCCTGCCAGTTGGCCGGGGTGGCAACCTTGTGGTTGTCGGTCAGCTGCAGGGAGTCGATCACCCGCAGAATCTCGTTGAAGTTGCGCCCAGTGCTGGCCGGGTAGGTGATGATCAGGCGCACCTTCTTGTTCGGATCGATGATGAACAGCGAACGCACGGTGAGGGTGTCGTTGGCGTTCGGGTGGATCAGGTCGTACAGGTCGGACACCTGGCGGTCGGCGTCAGCGATGATCGGGAAATTCACCAGGGTGCCCTGGGTGTCGTTGATGTCATCGATCCAGCGGTGATGGGAGTCCACCGGATCGACGGAAAGGGCGATCGCCTTGACCCCGCGAGCGGCGAATTCATCTTTCAGCTTGGCGGTGAAACCGAGCTCGGTAGTGCACACCGGAGTGAAGTCGGCCGGATGCGAGAACAGCACGCCCCAGCTGCTGCCCAGCCATTCGTGGAAGCGGATGCGGCCTTCGCTGGAATCCTGTTCGAAGTCGGGGGCGATGTCGCCAAGGCGGATACTCATGGTGCTGCTCCTGTGTCTGGATGTCGTTCCGTGGGGCTCACTATGCGTAGTCGCGCTGAAAGTTAAAAAGAATAAATAACAATTTGTTTATGCAATTAAAGAATATTAAATCGAGGGCGTAAAAAAGCCGGGAAGACCTCTGGAATGAGGTTCCCGGCGGTTTCCGGTATTCACTTCTGGGCCGTTGCCCCCACCCCAACCCTCTCCCTGAAGGGAGAGGGGGCTGTCCGTGCCAACGTTCGGGCCAGACACCTCCCTGTAGGGGCGAATTCATTTTCCAAGGACCGCGCAGAAGCCCCGTAGGTTGGCCCGAGCCTGCAAGGCCCAACACAACGAAGCTCCGGGCGGGCCTTTTTTGCCTCCCCCCAACCCTCTCCCGCAAACGGGAGAGGGAGTCGTCCGTGCTGAGGCCTGACATGTGAACCATCCCTGTAGGAGCGAATTCATTCGCGATTGAAATCGCTCCCACAGGCCCCAGGGCGCTTTACAGCAAGGTCAGGGTGTAGCTCAGGATCAGCCGGTTCTCGTCCTGGTCGCGGGCTGCGTCGCTGCGCAGTGCGGCGTTGCGCCAGGACACGCCGAGCCCCTTCAGCGGACCGTCCTGCAGCACGTAGTCGAGGCGGAAGTCGCGCTCCCACTCGCCCTGGTCGCTGCCCTGGGTCTCGATGTTGCTGCCCTTCAGGTAGGTGCCCACCGCCTTCAGCCCCGGCACGCCGAGCTTGGCGAAGTCGTAGCCGTATTCGGCCACCCAGGTGCGCTCGCCGGCGCTGAGGAACTTGCCGATCTGGCGGTCGGTGATCAGGTAGGCGGTGGCGCCATCCCCCTGGTTGAGGAAGGGGAAGGCACTGTCGCCGGAGGCCTGCTGGTAGCCCAGGCTGGCCGCGTGGCCGCCGAGGGTGTAGGTGAACAGCGCGCTCCAGGTGCGGTTGTCCACTTCATAGCGGTCCGGGTCGTTGGCCGCCCAGTTGCCCGAGCTGCGGAAGCCTTCGCGGCGGCCGGCCACGCTGGCGTTCTTGCCGTCGGAATCGCTGTAGAAGTAGCGCAGGTCGGACTTCAGCGCGCCCACCGGCAGCGCCCAGTTGTGGGTCAGGCCGAGGAAGTGCTGGTTGTAGAAGTCTTCCAGGTTGCCGTAGTAGTACTGCGCGAGCAGGTTGTCGCTGACCTTGTAGTCGCCCCCGGCGAAGTAGAACTTGTTGACGAACTGGCCGCTGCGGGCGTTGTTCGCGCCGGCGATCGACAGGCCACGGGCGTCGCTGGAGTTACGCCCCTTGGCGTGTTCCAGCTGGCCACCGACCAGGGTCAGGCCGGCGATCTCGCTGGAGGTCACCTGGCCACCCTCGAAGGTCTGCGGCAGCAGGCGGCCGTCGTTGTAGGTCACCACCGGCAGCTTCGGCAGCAGGGTGCCGATACGCGCTTCGGTCTTGGAAATGCGCACCTTGCCGGTCACGCCGAGGCTGCCGAAATCGTCCTTGGCGCGGCCGTCGTTGTCGGTCGGGAACACGGTGCCGCCGTAGCTGGCGCTGGTCGGGTTGTAGTGGCGGCCCTTGCCGGAATCCAGCTTCACGCCCAACAGGCCGAGGGCATCGACGCCAACCCCGACGGTGCCTTCGGTGTAGCCGGAGGCGTAGTTGAAGAGGAAGCCCTGGCCCCACTCTTCCTGCTTGGACGGCGCGTCGGCGAACTGGCGGTTGTCCGAGTTGATGTAGAAGTTGCGCAGGGTCAGGCTGGCCTTGCTGTCTTCGATGAAACCGCCAGCGGCGGCTTGCTGGGCCAGCACGCCGAGGGCGACAGCCAGGGCGAGGGACGACTTGTTCATGCTCGATGCTCCATTGCGATCTTGTAAGGGTGTGAGATGCCCGGAGCAGGAGCAGACGCGAAGCGCCGCTGCGTGACCTTCGAAGCCACTGTCTTTTTCACAGGCTCCGGTGCAAGTGCGATGCGGCGGTCCGCTTTCGGCAGGCCGCCACTCTAGAAGGCGAAGGCTAATTTCTAAAAAGAATTATTTTTCAGATACAAATAACTTTCAGCAATAAGCAATTTTACGGAGACCACCCCCGCCTCCGATCCAGCTGACCTAAGCTAATGCTAAAAAATTATTTATTTCAGCTTTTTTAGATCATTTAGATTCTCTCCACCGGACCACCGGACATCCCAGAACGCACCACCCTGTCCCGTGGACCGGCCTCCGAGACCGGCCCCCAAGCCCGTTGAGGAGCGCACCATGATTCCGATCCTGTTCCCCCGTCGCCTGCTGGCGGCCCTGACCCTTGGCGGCCTGGCACTGAGCGCCCAGGCTGCGGACTTCACCGTCGCCTACCAGACCACTGTCGACCCGGCCAAGGTGGCCCAGGCCGATGGTGCCTATGAGAAAGCCAGCAAATCCGAGATCGACTGGCGCAAGTTCGACAGCGGCGCTGAAGTCATCACCGCCGTCGCCTCCGGTGACGTGCAGATCGGCTATGTCGGCTCCAGCCCCCTGGCAGCCGCCGCCACTCGCCAGCTACCAATCCAGACCTTCCTCATCGCCACCCAGATCGGCGATGCCGAAGCCCTGGTGGCACGTAACGGTGCCGGCATCACCAAGCCCGAAGACCTGATCGGCAAGAAGATCGCCGTGCCCTTCGTTTCCACCGGCCACTACAGCCTGCTGGCGGCCCTCAAGCACTGGCAGATCGATCCCACCAAAGTGACCATCCTCAACCTCGCGCCGCCGGCCATCGTCGCTGCCTGGCAGCGCGGCGACATCGATGCCACCTATGTCTGGGACCCGGCGCTGGGCGTCGCCAAATCCAGCGGCAAGGTCCTCATCAGCTCTGCCGAACTGAGCAAGCTGGGCGCCCCCACCTTCGACGCCTGGATCGTGCGCAAGGACTTCGCCGAGAAGCACCCTGAAGTCGTCCGCGCCTTCGCCAAGGTGACGCTCGACGCCTACGCCGACTACCGCAAGGACCCGCAAGCCTGGCTGGCCGACAAGGGTAATATCGACAAGCTGGTGAAGCTCTCCGGCGCCAAGGCCGAAGACATTCCGCTGCTGCTGCAAGGCAACGTCTTCCCGCTGGCCGCCGACCAGGCGACCGCCCTGGGTGCCCCCACCACCCAGGCCATCAGCGAGACCGCGCGCTTCCTCAAGGAGCAAGGCAAGGTCGACGCCGTACTGCCTGACTACGCGCCCTACGTCAGCGCCAAGTACGTCACCAATTGATCCGCGGCGCATCGGCGGGGCGCTCTTGAAAACGACGCCCCGTCAGCGCTTGTTCGATCAGAAACCCTTGCAGAAGAGCGTTAGAAAAATGGCCTTACTCCAGCTGGAGCGCATCAGCGCACAGTACCCAGGCGCGGCCGAGCCGGTACTGACGGACATATCCTTCGACCTCGGCCCCGGCGAACTGCTGGTAGCCCTCGGCCCATCCGGCAGCGGCAAGACCACCCTGCTCAATCTCATGGCCGGTTTCGTCAGCCCCAGCGCCGGACGCATCAGCCTCGACGGGGCGCCCGTCAGCGGCCCCAGCGCCGAGCGTGGCGTGGTGTTCCAGGACGATGCCCTACTGCCCTGGCAAGACGTGCTCGGCAATGTCGCCTTCGGTCTCGAACTGGCCGGCGTGCCCCGTACCGAGCGTGAGGCGCGTGCCCGTGAAATGCTCGCCCTGGTGGACCTGGCCGGCTTCGACAAGCGCCGCATCTGGGAGCTTTCCGGCGGACAGAAACAACGCGTCGGTATCGCTCGTGCCCTGGCGGCCGATCCGCGCGTGCTGCTGATGGACGAGCCATTCGGCGCCCTCGATGCCTTCACCCGCGAGCAGATGCAGGAGTTGTTGCTGCAGGTCTGGCGACGCGCCGCGAAGCCGGTATTCCTGATCACCCACGACATCGAGGAAGCGGTCTTCCTCGCCACCGAACTCATCCTGCTGTCGCCTAATCCGGGACGCATCAGCGAACGCCTGCGCCTGGACTTCGGCCAGCGTTACGCCGCCGGAGAAAGCGCACGGGCGATCAAGTCCGATCCGCAGTTCATCGAGACGCGCGAGCACGTGCTCGCCCAGGTCTTCGCCGAACGCCAGAGGAGAAGCGCATGAGCAGCCTCGAACTCCCCGTGGCCAGCAAGCTCGTCCCGACCGTGAATCCACGCCAGCGCCGCCCGCTGAGCACCCTGTCGATCAGCCTGCTGACCCTCGGCAGCCTGCTGCTGGCCTGGTGGGCCGTGACCACCGCCGGCTTGATCGAACCCCTGTTCCTGCCCAGTCCGCAGGCCATCGCCCGCAAGGGCTGGGTGCTGCTGACCCAGGGCTACATGGACGCCAGCCTCTGGCAGCACCTGGGCGCAAGCCTCGGGCGCATCGGCCTGGCTCTGCTGGCAGCGGCACTGACTGCCGTTCCGCTCGGCATCGCCATCGGCCGCAACCGTATCGCTCGCGGCATCTTCGACCCCCTGATCGAGTTCTACCGACCCATTCCACCGCTGGCCTATCTGCCCCTGATCGTCATCTGGTGCGGCATCGGCGAGCTGTCGAAGGTGCTGCTGATCTTCCTTGCGATCTTCGCTCCCATCGCCATCGCCACTGCCACCGGTGTGCGCAACGTCGACCCGGCGCGGTTGCGGGCGGCGCAGTCGCTGGGAGCAAGCCAGGCGCAACTGATCCGTCATGTGATCCTGCCCAGCGCCCTGCCGGACATCCTCACCGGCGTGCGCATCGGTCTCGGTGTCGGCTGGTCCACCCTGGTGGCCGCCGAACTGGTGGCCGCCACCCGTGGACTGGGTTTCATGGTGCAGTCGGCAGCGCAGTTCCTCGTTACCGACGTGGTGATCCTCGGCATCCTCGTCATCGCCCTGATCGCCTTCGCCCTCGAACTCGGCCTGCGCGCCCTGCAACGCAAGCTCGTGCCCTGGCATGGGCAGAGCCACTGAACAACTTTCGTTGGGCTTCGCGCAGCTCGCGGAACTCCGCCCGCCCCAACCTACGCACCGGTAGGTTGGCCAGAGCGCAGCGAAGCCCAACAACTCCGGACTCCGAGACACAGCCATGACCCTGCACATCACCCCGCTCTCCCCCGCCCTCGGCGCCGTGGTCGAAGGGCTCGACCTCAGCAAGCTGCTCGACGCCTCGCTGCGCGCTGCGGTGGAGCAAGCCCTGCTCAACCACCAGGTACTGTTCTTCCGCGACCAGCCGCTGAACCCGCAGCAGCAGGCCGCCTTCGCCCGCAACTTCGGCGACCTGCACATCCACCCGATCTACCCGAACATCCCCGATCAGCCGGAAGTGCTGGTACTGGATACCGCCGTGACCGACGTGCGCGACAACGCCCTCTGGCACACCGACGTGACCTTCCTGGAAACACCGGCACTCGGTGCGGTGCTTGCCGCCAAACAGCTCCCGCCCTACGGCGGTGACACGCTCTGGGCGAGCAGCAGCGCGGCCTATGACGCGCTGTCGAAACCCATCCAGCAATTGCTCGAAGGCCTCACCGCCATCCACGATCTGTCTCGTTCCTTCCCCGAGGAGCGTTTCAGCCTCACCGCTGAAGAACACGAGCGCCTGGAAGACGCCAAGCGCAGGCACCCACCGCGCAGTCATCCGGTGGTGCGCACCCACCCGGTCACCGGACGCAAGGGACTGTTCGTCAACGAAGGCTTCACCACCCGCATCAACGAACTGTCAGCGGCAGAAAGCGATGCACTGCTGCGCCTTCTCTTCGCCCACGCCACCCGCCCGGAGTTCACCATTCGCTGGCGTTGGCAGGCCAACGACGTGGCCTTCTGGGACAACCGCATCACTCAGCATTTCGCGGTGGACGACTACCGCCCCCAGCGCCGCGTGATGCACCGCGCGACCATCCTGGGTGATAGGCCGTTCTGATCGGGCGGCGCCCTGTGGTCTAGGCTTTCCGTGCCGGCGCCACGCCGCCAGCGTGTTCTCAGGAGAGCAGCATGACGGACCGCGTCCCCGACCACCTCGACTTGCCCGAACTCACCCTGCGCGGATTGATCCTGGGTGCGCTGATCACGCTGGTGTTCACCGCATCCAATGTCTATCTCGGCCTCAAGGTCGGCCTGACTTTCGCGTCGTCGATACCTGCCGCCGTGATCTCCATGGCGGTGCTGCGCTATTTCAAGGGCTCGAACATCCTCGAGAACAACATGGTGCAGACCCAGGCGTCGGCGGCCGGCACCCTGTCCTCGATCATCTTCATCCTTCCCGGCCTGTTGATGATCGGTTACTGGGCGGGTTTCCCCTTCTGGCAGACCGCGATGATCTGCGCCATCGGCGGCATCCTCGGCGTGCTCTACACCATCCCCCTGCGCCGCGTGATGGTGGTGCAGAGCGAACTGCCCTACCCCGAAGGTGTGGCGGCGGCGGAGATTCTCCGGGTCGGCAGCAGTGACGACGGCGACGACGAGGACGCGGCACAACGCCGGGGCGAGCCGGGCCTGCGCGACATCCTCGGCGGCGGCCTGGTAGCAGCGGCCTTCAGCCTGTGCAGCAGCGGCTTCAAGGTGCTCGGCGAGAGCATCAGCCTGTGGGTCGGCGCCGGGCAGGCGGCTTTCCGTTTCTCCACCGGTTTCTCCTTCGCCCTGGTCGGTGCGGGCTACCTGATGGGCATCACTGCGGGCATCGCCATCCTCATCGGCGTGCTGATCTGCTGGGGCGTGGCGGTGCCACTGCTGACGTTCAATGCCACACCGGCCGAAGACCTGGGGCTGAGTGAACTGGCCACCCAGCTCTGGAGTTCACAGGTACGTTTCCTCGGCGCAGGCACCATCGGCATTGCTGCACTCTGGACCCTGGCCACCCTGTTCAAACCCATGGCGCAAGGCGTGTGGACATCTCTGCGCGCCGTTCGCGGCAAGGGTGGGACGAGCACCGCGCGCACAGAGCGCGACATGCCGCCCAACGCCCTCCTGCTGCTGTCCGGCCTGCTCCTGCTGGCCCTGCTCGGTGTCTTCGCGACCTTCCTCCACGAGGCAGCGCCAGACCTGTCCGGACTGGGGTTCTGGAGCTTCGTGGCCGGCTGCGTGTTCTTCGCCTTCTTCTTCGGTTTCCTGATCGCCGCCGCCTGCGGCTACATGGCCGGACTCGTGGGTTCGTCCAGCAGTCCGATCTCCGGCATCGGCATCATCGCGGTGATCCTGGTATCGCTGCTGATCCTCGGCATGGGCAGCCTGGAGTCCGGCCTGCTGCAACTGGCCGGCGGCAAGGTTGCCATCGCCCTGGCCCTGTTCACCACGTCGGTGGTACTGGCCATCGCAGCCATCTCCAACGACAACCTGCAGGACCTCAAGACCGGTTACCTGGTCGGCGCCACACCCTGGCGTCAGCAAGTGGCGCTGATCGTCGGCTGCCTGGTCGGCGCGATGGTGATCCCGCCGGTACTCGACCTGCTGTACAGCGCCTATGGCTTCTCCGGCGCCCTGCCTCGCGAAGGCATGGACCCGCAGCAGGCCCTGGCGGCGCCGCAGGCGACCCTGCTCACCGCCATCGCCAGCGGCATTTTCAAGAACGCGCTGAACTGGAACATGATCCTGATCGGCGTCGTGCTGGGTATCGCGCTGATCCTCGTCGACCTGGCCCTGCGCCGTACCAGCAAGGCGAGCCTGCCGGTACTGGCGGTGGGTCTGGGCATCTACCTGCCACCGACCATCGGCATGACCCTGGTGATCGGTGCCGCGCTGGGCTGGCTGATCGACAGCCGCCTGGCCAGGCGCACTCAGGCCACGGGGCAGGAGCTGGACCGCTATGCCGAAGTGCCGCGTCGCCGTGGTGTGTTGCTGGCCTCGGGGCTGATCGTCGGCGAGAGTCTGATGGGCATCCTGCTCGCCAGTCTGATCGGCACCACCGGCAAGGGTGCACCGCTGGCCCTCGTCGGACCCGGTTTCAGTCGTACGGCCGAATGGCTCGGCCTCGTCGTCTTCGCCCTGGTCTGCGCCGCGTTCTGCCGGCATGTGCTGGGTACGCAACGAGGGAGCGAGCTCATTCGCGAATGAATTCGCACAATCCAACATATAGGAGCGAGCTTGCTCGCGAACGGTCCGTGCACAACCTTTCGCGAGCAAGCTCGCTCCTACAGGTCAGTGCCCGCTCCGCCTAAATCACGCAGGTACTCCCAGGGATAGATCCCGCGCTCGTGCCCATCGCTGAACACCAGCTGCACGCCATAGCCCTGCAGCGCGATGCGTTCCAGGCGCACGTCTTGATCCACCAGCCCGATCACCCCACGCAGCCGCGCCGCCTTGCACTGCGAGCAAGGGCAGGCGCCGCGCAGGCGTGTATGGCTGATCTGCTGCTGCTCGCCGTCATCCCACTCCAGGCTCAGGCGCGCCTGGCTACGGGAGTTGCGCAGGGCTCTGGGGGCACCCATCAGGCGGCTCCCTGCAGTTGCGCCAGGGCGATACGCACGGCCTTGCGCACTTCCGGATCGCTGTCAGCTTCCGCGGCGCGCAGTGCAGGCAGCCCGGCGGCGTCACCCAGTTCCCCCAGGGCCAGTGCCGCCTCCTTGCGCAGGTTGGCAATGCCATGGCCGAGCAGTCCGGCCAGTTCGCCCAGGGCTTGCCGATAACGCAGGCGCCCCAGGGCACGGGCAGCGCGCAGGCGGACCTGCCAGTAATCGTCCTCCAGGGCCAGCACCAGCGCCGAACCGGCTTCAGCCAGGCCGACCTTGCCGAGGGTGGTGGCGGCTTCCTCACGGACCTGCCAAGTGCTATCACGCAGCGCTGCGTACAGGGCCGGCAACACGCCGGCATCACGGGCAAGACCAAGGGCTCCGGTGGCGGCGCGGCGCACTTCGAAGTCGGCATCGTCACTGGCCAGGCGCGCCAGTTGTGGCAGCGCAGCTTCGTGCTTGAGCCAGCCAAGGATGCCCACCGCCTCGCGGCGCACTGCGGCGTCGGCATCGGCCAGTGCCAGCAGCGCCGGGCCGGCTGCGTCCTCCAGGCGCAGTTCGCGCAAGGCACGCAATGCGCTACTGCGCACGAAGGCATCGGCATGGGTCACCCAGGGCAGAATCAACTGCCCAGCCTCCAGGCTCTTCAGCTCGCTCAGGCTCTGGGCGGCGGCCAGGCGCACGGGGTCGGCGGCGTCCGCCAGTGCGGCACAAAGCGCCTGCACCACTTCGGGTTCTTCCCAGGCCTCCAGCAGGCGCGCGGCCTCGGCGCGCACCTCGGCGGCCGGGTCCACCACCAGCGCATCGGTGAGCCAGGGCAGGCCCTCCGGGTCTTCCAGGTCGGCGAGTTCGATCAAGGCAATGCGGCGCACACCAGCATCGTCATCCACCAGGCGTGGCAGCAGCTCGAGGATCTCAGGGTTGTCGGTCTCACGATTGGTCATAGGGCGACTCGCAATGGCGGGTGGTCGGTGGGCAGTCCCAGCGGCGTCAGGCGTGGCAGCTCGCGGCCTTCTTCATGACGCAGCAGTTCCAGGCAATGACGCTTCAGGTGGGTGAAGCCAGGGCTGGTAAGCAGGCTGACACGGCGAGGCCGGGGGAAGTCCAGGCGCAGGTCTTCGATGAAGCGCCCGGGGCGCGGGCTCATTACCAGGATGCGATCGGCGAGGAACAGTGCTTCGTCGATGTCGTGGGTAACGAACACCACGGTGGTGCGGATGCGCGTCCAGATATCCAGCAGCAGCTCCTGCATGCGCGAGCGGGTCTGCGCGTCCAGGGCGCCGAAGGGCTCGTCCATCAACAAAAGCCGTGGGCGGTTGATCAGCACGCGAGCGATCTCGGCGCGCTGCTGCATGCCGCCGGAGAGCTGGCTGGGCCAGCGTCCGGCGAAGTCGCCCAGCCCCACCAGGCCGAGGAACTCTGCGGCACGACGCTGCCTTTCGAGCTTGCCGATGCCCTGCATCTTCAGGCCGAAGGCGACGTTGTCGAGCACGTTGCGCCAGGGCAGAAGCGTGTGATGCTGGAACACCATGCCGCGCTCGGGAGAAGGTCCCTCAACCGGCTGGCCATCCACCTCCAGGCTTCCGGCGCAGGGCTTGAGGTGGCCCGCCAGGGCGCCGAGCAAGGTGGACTTGCCGCAGCCGGAGGGGCCGAGGATGCAGACGAACTCTCCCGGCGCGATGGCGAAATCCAGGGCCTGCACCGCCTCGAAGGCATCGCGGCCCTGTCCCAGGCGGATGGAGACGCCCCGAGCCTCGATGCGGCCGGGTTCCACTGCGCGTTCGAAGCTGCTCATCAGGCGTTCCTCCGCGCGTGGTACCAAGGGGTGGCGAGCGCGCCCAGGCGTTTGACCAGGGCGCTGCTGCCCATGCCGAGCAGGCCGATCAGCAGCATGCCGACGACGATGTCGGCGTAGTTCTGCACCACGTAGGACTCCCAGGTGTAATAACCGATGCCGAACTGCCCGGAGATCATCTCCGCGGTGACCAGGCAGAACCACGACGTGCCCATGCCGATGGCAAGGCCGGTGACGATGCTCGGCGCCGCGCCGGGCAGGATCACCTCGCGCAGGATCGCCAGTCGCCCGGCCCCCAGGCTGCGCGCCGAGGCGATCAGGCGCGGGTCCACCGCTTCCACGCCATGCACGGTGTTGAGCAGGACCGGAAACAGCGCGCCGGTGAAGGTGATGAACACCATCGACAGTTCGGACGAGGGGAACATCAGGATGGCCAGGGGAATCCAGGCCACCGCGGGAATCGGCCGCAATACTTCCAGCGGCGGCAACAGGCTGTCCTCAGCCCATTTCGAGCGGCCGATGACCAGCCCCAGCAGCACACCCAGCAGGGCCGCGGCGAGGTAGCCGGCGAAGACTCGCGACAGGCTGCTGGCGAGGTGCGGCAGCAGCTTGCTGGAGTGCGCCAGCTGCCAGGCCGCGTCGAGCACGGCGGCGGGCGTGGGCACGTAGGTGAAGGTGAACAGCCCGAGGTCCAGTCGCGCATTGGCAGCCAGCTGCCAGAACAGCAGGCAGACGGCCAATGAGGCG
This sequence comes from Pseudomonas sp. DY-1, assembly GCF_003626975.1. Lineage (NCBI taxonomy): Bacteria > Pseudomonadati > Pseudomonadota > Gammaproteobacteria > Pseudomonadales > Pseudomonadaceae > Pseudomonas > Pseudomonas sp. DY-1. Next base: position 4,052,434 of record NZ_CP032616.1, read on the forward strand.
AGGCGCAGGGGCCAGCGGTAAAGGTTGGTCATGGAGCTCCTCCGATTCCCGCAGGGTGCGCCGTGTGCACCGGGAAGTCCGCATTGGGATTCCGGTGCGCGCAGCGCACCCTACGTTGGCATCAGCGCTGGGCTACCAGCTTCTGGTTGGCACTGACGAAATCGAGCGCGGTGCCGCCATGCTGCTGGGCGTACTGCTCGGCCTGCGACTTGAGCAGGAAGGCGCTCAGTTCACCCTTGTCGCTGCGCACGAACCAGGCCTGGTTGGCCAGCAGCTTGATGCCGCTGTCGGTGGCCTGGGCGTAGATGGCACGGATGTCCTTGCCCTCCTGCTCCAGCTGCGCCAGCGCGGTCAGTGCCGCTTCCGGCGAGGCGTAATGGCGCACCTTGTCTTCGCCGCGCACCCAGATCTGCGCCAGGCGCTTGAAGTCGGTGATGGGCTTGCCGGTGGCGGCGTCGTTGGCCTTGAGCGGCAGCGGGGCGTAATCCTTCAGGGCCTTGTCGTAGTCCTGACCCGCCGCCTTGAACGCCGCACGGATGTACTGGTCGTCGATGAACTTGGCGGTATCCAGGCCACGGTCGGTTTTTTTCAGGAGCTTCAGGGTATCGATGGAGGTGGCCACAGCCTTGCGGTACTCGGGCTTCCAGGTGAGGTCACGGGTCTGCAGGCCGAGCGGACCGTGGAACAGGTAGTTCACCTCGGCCTCGATGCCGGTGACCTTCTCGATCAGCTCGCTGTACTTCTCCGGTTCGGCGGCGAACAGGCGGTCGGCCTCCAGGCTGGCGCGCAGATAGGCGGTGACGATTTCCGGGTATTTCTTCGCATAGGCCGCATCCACCAGCGCCCCGTGGAAGGTAGGCGCCTCGGCCTGGGAGCCGTCGTAGATCTTGCGGGCGAAGCCACGGTTGGGGAACAGCTCGGCGAAGGGCACGAAGTCGGCGTGGGCCTCGATGCGGTTGCTGCGCAGGGCCGAGCCGGCGATCTCCGGCGGCTGGGCGATGATGCGCACGTCTTTCTCCGGGTCCCAGCCCTGGGCGGCAACGGCGCGCAGCAACATGCCGTGGGCAGTGGAGGCGAAGGGTACGGAAATGGTCTTGCCCTTGAGCTCGGCCAGCGATTGAACCGGCGACGAAGCCGGCACCACGATGCCGTTGCCGCTGCCCCGGGTGCTGCCCGACAGCACGCTGATGAACAGGCTCTGCTTGCCGGCATCCAGGTGGGCGACGCCGTTGAACGAGCCGGGGAAGTCGGCCATGGCGCCGAAGTCCAGCTTGCCGGCGACCATCTCGTTGGTCAGCGGCGCGCCGCTGGTGAAGTTCTTCCACTCCACCTGGTAGTCGGCGTCCTTGTACTTGCCGTCATGGGGCAGGTACTTCTCCAGCAGGCCCAGCTCACGGATGAGCAGACCGCCGGTGGCGCAGTTGATGGTGGTGTCCTGGGTGCCGATGGCGATACGGATGGTTTCCGCGGACGCGGACAGGCTGGAGATGGCCAGCGCGAGGCCGGCGACGGTTGCACGAAGACGCATGGGTTTTCCCCTCGAATCATGAGTGTTGGAATCGTCTCCGCCACGCGGTTGGGTGGTGGGAAACGAGGGGCTTTCAGGTTGGGCGTCCGGGGTTGGCCGGATGGCGGATTGCGTTTCAGTAGGAGCCAGCTTGCTGGCGAAGCTCTTGCCTGCAGGTCCGTTGTTCGCTCCTACAGGCTTCTCACGCTCGGTCAGCGCAGCAGGTAAGGGATTTCCACCCTCACCGCGCCGGTCGGGCAATCCTTCTCGCAGGGCATGCAGTACCAGCACTCGTCGAAGGCCATGTAAGCCTTCTGGGTAGCCGGGTTGATGGCCAAGAGGTCCATCGGGCAGACCTCGACGCAAACGGTGCAGCCCTTCTCGGCGATGCACTTGTCTTCGTCGATGGTCACCGGCGCGCTGCTGCGGAAGAAGATTTCCTGGGGTTGATGGGCCATTTCACGATTCCTTGGAGCCTGTGGCTCTCGGCTTTCTCTTTTGTGGGAGCGGCTGAAGCCGCTCCCACAGATACCTGCGTCATGCGGCGTCACTGCGGACCCGCAGGCGGTCATAGGCCTGCTGCTCCTCGGCATCCAGCGGGATCAGGTACGGCTCCACCGCTTTCTTGAAGCTGGTCATGCGGCCGTCCTCGCCCTTCTTCAGGTGACAGTGGCAGAACCACTCGGCGTCATTGCGTTCGGGGAAGTCCACGCGGTGGTGGTACAGGCCCCAGCGGCTCTCGGCGCGGAACAGCGAGGCGCGAGCGGCCATCTCGGCGCAGTCGCGGATTACCGCCACTTCCATCGCCCGCATCAGCTCATGGGGATTGCTGGCCTTCATCTGCGCCAGGTCCCGTTCGATCTCGGCGAAGCGCGCGAGACCGATCTCCATTTTCTTCGTCACCTTGGGCGGCTGCAGGTAGTCGTTGACCATGCGCCGCAGCTTGTATTCCACCTGCGCCGGCGGCAGGCCGTGCTCTCGCTCCAGCGGGGCAAAGACCCGCGCCCGCTCACGCGCCACCTGATCGGCATCGATCTCGGCGAAGTCGCGACCGGCCACGTAGTCCGCCGCGTTGACCCCGGCGAACCAGCCATAGGTGAAGGCGCCGAGCATGTAGTTGTGCGGCACCGCAGCCATGTCGCCCGCCGCGTACAGGCCTTTCACGGAAGTTTCGGCCTTCTCGTTGACCCACACGCCCGAGGCCGAATGGCCGGAGCAGAAGCCGATCTCGGAGATGTGCATCTCGACCATCTGCGAGCGGTAGTCGGTGCCCCGGTTGGCGTGGAACTGGCCACGACTGGGGCGCTCGTTGCTGTGCAGGATTTCCTCGATGGTCTGGATGGTTTCCTCGGCCAGGTGGTCGAGCTTGAGGAACACCGGGCCGTTGCCGCCTTCGAGTTCCTGGTGGAACTCCCACATCATCTGGCCGCTCCAGTAGTCGCACTCGATGAAGCGCTCGCCCTTGCTGTTGGTGGTGTAGCCGCCCAGCGGGCCAGTGACGTAGGCGCAGGCCGGGCCGTTGTAGTCCTTGATCAGCGGGTTGATCTGGAAGCACTCCAGGTTCGAAAGCTCCGCCCCGGCGTGATAGGCCATGGCGTAACCGTCGCCCGCATTGGTGGGGTTCTCGTACGTTCCCATCAGGTAACCGGAAGACGGCAGGCCGAGGCGGCCCGCAGCGCCGCAGGCGAGGATCACCGCCTTGGCGCGTATCACCCGGAATTCGCCACTGCGGCAGTCGAAGCCCATCACCCCGCAGGCCGCGCCTTCGCCATCCAGCAGCAGGCGGGTGCAGACGACGCGGTTGCTGATTTCCACACGCGCACGCTTGAGCTGGCGGTAAAGCACCTTCTTGATGTCGTGCCCTTCGGGCATCGGCAGCACGTAAGCGCCCATGTGGTGGACCTTCTTCACCGCGTAGTCGCCAGTCTCGTCCTTCTCGAACTTCACGCCCCAGCGGTCGAGTTGCTCGATGGTTTCGAAACTGTGGGTGGCATAGGCGTGCACGGTCGCCTGATTGACGATGCCGTCGTTGGCGATGGTGATTTCCTTGGTGTACTGCTCGGGCGTCGCGTGGCCGGGAATGATGGCGTTGTTCAGGCCGTCCATGCCCATGCTGATGGCGCCACTGCGCTTGACGTTGGCCTTGTCCAGCAACAGCACGCGCAGCTCGCGGTTCTTTTCCTTGGCTTTGATCGCGGCCATCGGGCCGGCGGTGCCACCGCCGATGACGACGATGTCGTATTCCTGTTCTCGGGTGCTCATGCCTGGGGCCCCTTCTGACGGTCGATGCGCAGGCGGTACTGGAAGGCGTCGCCGCGGTAGTAGAGATGTTCGAAGTCCAGCGGCGTGCCGTCGGCAGCGTGGGTCAGGCGCTCGATGCGCATGATCGGCGAGCCCTCCTCCACTTCCAGCGCCTGGGTCAGGTCGCCGTCGGCAAGCACCGCGTCGATGGCGAGATCGGCGTGACCCAAGGGAATGCCGCAATCGTTCTCGAGGATGAGGAAAATGTCGCGGGTGGCGAGGTCGGCCTTTTCCAGCTTCTCGCCCACGGCCTTCGGCAACCAGGTGATTTCCAGGGAGACCGGCTCGCGATTGATCAGGCGCACACGGCGGATTTCGGTCACCGGGCTGCCTTCCTCCACCTGCAGGCGCGCGGCGACCGGAGCGCTGGCCGGTACGTGCTTGAAACTGCGCAGGCGGTTGAGGACTTCGTAGCCCATCTGGGTCATGGACTCGGCCAGGCCCTGCAACGTGCTGACGTTCTGGAAGGCCTTGGGCTTGGCAACGAAGGTGCCCTTGCCGTGGATCTTGAAGATCAGGCCTTCCTTCTGCAGGTCGCCCAGCGCCTGGCGCACGGTAATGCGGCTGACGCCGAACGCCTTGCCCAGCTCGCTTTCCGAAGGCATGCGGCTGTGAGGCGGGTAGGTACCGTCGAGAATGCGTCCGCGCAGCAGCTCCTTGAGCTGGCTGTAGAGCGGTACCGGGGAGAGGGGTAGCAATTCGGCCATGTCGTTGTTCGCTCGTGATCCTGACTTGTTATAACAAGTTGTGGCGAGAGCATAGCGAGCATAAGAACGCGCCGTGAAATACCGATAACGAATAAGGTTAGAAGCGTGCCCGGGTGAGTTCCTGCAGGGGCGATTTCAGTCGCCCCTGCAGGATTCGACGTCGCCTGACACGAGGGGGGATCAGAGGCTATCCAGCGCCTGCACGAAGTCCGCGACGATGTCGGCCGCATCCTCGATACCCACCGACACACGGATGGTGCCGTCGTGAATATCCAGTTCGGCCAGCGCCTCCGGAGAGAGCGCGCGGTGGGAGGTCTTGCCGGGGTGGGTGATGCTGCTGGCGACCCCAGCGAGCGACGGCGCGAATGCCGTGTTCTTAAGGGCGCGGATCAGTGCATCCACCTCGGCCAGGCCGCCGTGCAGGGTGAAGCTGAGCATGCCCGAGGCGCCCTTGGGGAACAGCCGTTGTGCCAGGGCGTGGTCCGGATGCGACGGCAGGCCGGGGTAGAACACCTGGGCCACCTTCGGATGGGCTTCCAGGGCTTCGGCCAGGGCCTGGGCGTTGGCCGAATGGGCCTTCATGCGCAAGGCAAGGGTCTTGGCGCCACGGAAGGTCAGCCAGGCTTCGAAGGGGCTGGCGCTGCCGCCAGCGTTGATCTGGAAGCGGCGCGCCTGGGCGATCCATTCGGCATCGCCGACGAGGATGCCGCCGGTGGCGTCGCTGTGGCCGTTGAGGTACTTGGTGGTGCTGTGCAGCACCAGGTCGGCGCCCTCGGCCAACGGGTTGTAGAGCGCAGGGGACAGGAAAGTGTTGTCCACCAGCAACTTCAGGCCGCGTGCCCTGGCGAGCCTTGCCAGCGCCGGCACATTGCTGACCCGCACCAGCGGGTTGGAGGCGGTTTCTGTGTAGATGAGTTTCGTCGCCGGGGTAATGGCCGCTTCCACCGCCGCCAGGTCGTTGATCTCCACCAGGGTGGCCGTGATGCCGAAGCGCACCAGCTCCTTCTCGATCAGACTCTGGGTGGTACCGTACAGCTCGCGACTGGCGATCAGGTGGTCACCGGCACTCAGCCTCCCCAATAGTGCCGCGCTCACCGAGGCCATGCCGGACGCGGAGAACAGGGCCGCCGAACCACCTTCCAGCTGGCACACCAAGTCTTCCACCGCCGCCTGGTTGGGGTTGGCGATACGCGTGTACATGTAGTTGTCGGGGTTGCCGGCGAGGAAGTCGTCCACCTGCTCCAGCGAGTCGTAGACGAATACCGAAGATTCGTAGATGGGCAGGCTCTTGGGCCGGGTGACCATCCTGCGGTCGACATCGTTGCCGCTGTGGACCGAACGGGTGGAAAGGCCGGGTTTGGGGGTGGACATGGTGGGCTCCAGGGCGGGCAAGGGTTCCTGTAGGGGCGAATTCATTCGCCAAGGACCGCGAAGCGGGCCCCGACTCTGCAGGGCAAGCCTTCGGCCTGCTTGGCGAATGAATTCGCCCCTACAAGTTTCCTCGCCCCTGCAGAGCCGCTGCAGAAAAAAAAGAACGCCGACGATAGTCGAGACTCGTCGGCGTGAGGAGAGGCGGGTCATGCTCCCGCCACCGTGGCTAGCAGGTGATCAGAATGCCGGCACGACCGCGCCGGAGTACTTCTGCTCGATGAAGGCTTTCACTTCCGGGCTGGTCAGCGCAGCGGAGAGTTTCTTGATGGCGTCGCTGTCCTTGTTGTCCGGACGGGCCACCAGGTAGTTCACGTAGGGCGAGGTGCGGTCTTCCAGCACCAGGGCGTCCTTGGATGGGTTCAGCTTGGCTTCGAGTGCGTAGTTGGTGTTGATCAGGGCCAGGTCGACCTGGTCCAGCACACGGGGCAACAGGGCTGCTTCCAGTTCCTTGAACTTGAAGTTGTGCGGGTTCTCGGCGATGTCCTTCGGCGTGGCCAGGGCGTTCTTCGGGTCTTTCAGCTTGAGCAGGCCGGACTTCTGCAGCAGGAGCAGGGCGCGACCGCTGTTGCTGCCTTCGTTGGGGATGGCGATGGTGGCGCCGTCCGGCAGCTCTTTCAGGGACTTGTGCTTGCTGGAGTAACCGCCGAAGGGTTCGACATGGACGCCCTTGACGATCACCAGGTGGGTGCCTTTGCCGCTATTGAAGTTGTCCAGATAGGGCTTGGTCTGGAAGTAGTTGGCGTCCAGGTGCTTCTGGTCGACTTGCAGGTTGGGCTGCACGTAGTCGGTGAAGACCTTCACTTCCAGGTCCACGCCTTCCTTGGCCAGCTGAGGTTTGACCAGCTCGAGGATTTCGGCGTGCGGTACCGGGGTGGCGGCAACTACGAGCTTCTCGCCGGCCTGGGCGAGGGTGACGGAGAGGGCAGCGGCCAGGGCGGTCAACAGCAAGGTCTTCTTCATGGTGGTCCTTTTCGAATCTGCGGCTCCGGCTGGATCTTCAGCCGCGAGCGAATGTTGGGATGCCCCGGTCTGGGTGTGCCGGGTTGAAGGCGACACTACGGTGATTTTTTATAGCCAACAAATACTGTTTTCTTATTCTGATATTCTATTTTTGACATATAAACGAGTCACCCCGACAGCGCTCACAACCTGACCGGCCGGTACTTTCATGTCGCGTCTGCGAATTGCCTGCGAGGCCCCGGCTCACTAGAGTGGCAGCCTTCGCAACCGCCTATCGGAACCACACCATGCTCGATGCAGCCCTCGCCCGCTTTTCCCGCCTGGAACTGGTTCCCTTGCCCACCCCGCTGGAGAAGCTTGCGCACCTGTCGCAGAAGCTCGGCCATGGCGTCTACGTGAAGCGAGACGACCTCACGCCCTTCGCCCTTGGCGGCAACAAGGTGCGCAAGCTGGAGTTCCTCGCCGCCGATGCCCTGGCCCAGGGCGCAGACACTCTGGTCACCGCCGGCGCCATCCAGTCCAACCACGTTCGCCAGACTGCCGCCCTCGCCGCGCGCCTTGGCCTGGGTTGCGTAGCGTTGCTGGAAAACCCCATTGGTACCGCCGACAGCAACTACCTCGGCAATGGCAACCGCCTGCTGCTGGACCTGTTCGGCACCGAGTGCGAGCTGGTACCCAACCTCGACAACGCCGACGAACTACTGGCCGCCGCGGCTGAGCGCCTGCGCGCCGCTGGCAAGAAGCCCTACCTGGTGCCCATCGGTGGCTCCAACGCCCTGGGTGCGCTGGGTTATGTACGCGCTGGCCTGGAACTGGCCGAGCAGATCAAGGCCAGCGGCGAGCACTTCTCCGCCGTGGTCCTGGCCTCCGGTAGCGCCGGTACCCATGCGGGCCTCGCCCTGGCACTGGAATACGCCCTGCCCGGCACGCGCGTGGTCGGCGTCACCGTCTCACGCCCGGACGCCACCCAACGCCCGAAAGTGGAAGGCCTGCTGCAGCGCACCGCCGAACTGCTCGGCGTGCCGGTCCCGGACGGACTCAAGGTTGAGCTGTGGGACCAGTATTTCTTCCCACGCTATGGCGAGCCGAATGCCGGCACCCTGGACGCCGTGCGCCAGGTCGCCAGCCTGGAAGGTCTGCTGCTGGACCCGGTGTACACCGGCAAGGCCTTCGCCGGCCTGCTCGATGGCATCGCCAATGCCGCCTTCAGCGGCAATGGCCCGGTGCTGTTCCTGCACACCGGTGGCTCACCCGCGCTGTTCGCCTATCATCCTGCGGGTACCCCGTGACATCTACTTATGCTCTATTTGCAGCAATAGATAATTTTTAATTATTTTATTGCATATAACCAAATCCCTAGAGTTGCGACACCTTTAGCCACCCTGCCCCGTGAGGCTCATATGACATTTGCAACCCTGCGTCGCCAGTTCATCCTCGGTAGCCTGAGCCTGGTGCTCGGCGCGAGCTTCGTCGGCACCAGCGCCGCCGCCGACCTGCTCCAGGACATCCAGCAGAAAGGCGCGATCAAGGTCGGCCTGGAAGGCACCTACCCGCCCTTCAACTACCAGGACGAGAGCGGCAAGCTGACCGGCTTCGAAGTGGAACTGGCCGAGGCCCTGGCCAAGGAGCTGGGCGTGAAGGCCGAGTTCCAGCCGACCAAGTGGGACGGCATCCTCGCTGCGCTGGAGTCCAAGCGCCTGGACGTGGTGATCAACCAGGTGACCATCTCCGACGAGCGCAAGAAGAAGTACGACTTCTCCACCCCTTACACCGTCTCCGGTATCCAGGCGCTGGTGCGCAAGGGCACCGAGGGTGACATCAAGACCTCCGCGGACCTGGCCGGCAAGAAGGTTGGCGTGGGCCTGGGCACCAACTACGAACAGTGGCTGAAGGAAAACGTCCCGCAGGCCGACATCCGCACCTACGATGACGACCCCACCAAGTTCCAGGACCTCAACGTCGGCCGCATCGACGCCATCCTGGTGGACCGCCTGGCCGCCTTCGAAATGGTCGAGAAAACCGGTGGCAAGCTGGCCGTGACCGGCGAACCCTTCTCCCGTCAGGAAGCCGGCATCGCACTGCGCAAGGGCAACCCCGAACTGCTGGCCGCCATCGACAAGGCCCTTGCCAAGCTGAAAGCCGACGGCACCCTGAAAAAACTCTCCGAGAAATGGTTCAAGGCTGACGTGACCCAATGATCGACGCAAGCCTTCAACTTGCGCTGGATTCCGCGCCCTTCCTGTTGAAGGGCGCGGTCTTTACGGTAGTACTGAGCCTCGGCGGCATGTTCTTCGGACTGCTGCTGGGCTTCGTCCTCGCCCTGATGCGCCTATACGGTTTCACCGCCCTGCAATGGCTGTCGCGGATCTACGTTTCGTTCTTCCGCGGCACGCCACTGCTGGTGCAGTTGTTCATGATCTATTACGGCCTGCCGCAGCTGGGTATCCAGCTCGAACCGCTACCCGCTGCGCTGATCGGCTTCTCGCTGAACATGGCCGCCTACACCTCGGAGATCCTCCGCGCCGCCATTGCCTCCATCGACCGGGGCCAATGGGAAGCCGCCGCCAGCATCGGCATGAGCCGTACCCAGACGCTGGTCCGTGCCATCCTGCCGCAGGCTGCGCGCACCGCCCTGCCGCCACTGGGCAACAGCTTCATCTCGCTGGTCAAGGACACGGCCCTGGCCGCCACCATCCAGGTGCCGGAACTGTTCCGCCAGGCGCAGTTGATCACCGCGCGCACCTTCGAAATCTTCACCATGTATCTGGCCGCCGCGCTGATCTACTGGGTGCTGGCCACCGTGCTGTCGCATTTCCAGAGTCGCCTAGAGGCGCGGGTCAACCAGCATGAGCAGGACAGCTGATGATCACCGTCCGTAACCTGACCAAATCCTTCAAAGGCCAGGAGGTGCTCAAGGGCATCGACCTGACCATCGAGCCGGGCGAAGTGGTGGCCATCATCGGCCCCAGCGGCTCGGGCAAGACCACCTTGCTGCGCTGCCTCAACCTGCTGGAAGTGCCCAGTGGCGGCTTGATTAAGGTGGGCGACATCGAAATCGACGCGAGCAAGCCGCTGAAACAGCAGCAGACGCTGATCCGCAAGCTGCGTCAGCACGTCGGCTTCGTCTTCCAGAACTTCAACCTCTTCCCCCATCGCACCGCGCTGGAGAACGTCATCGAAGGTCCGGTGGTGGTGAAGAAGGAACCCCGCGAGCGCGCCGTCGAGAAGGCACGCAAGCTGCTGGCCAAGGTTGGCCTGGCGGGCAAGGAAGATGCCTACCCCAAGCGCCTCTCCGGCGGCCAGCAACAGCGTGTGGCCATCGCCCGCGCCCTGGCCATGGAGCCTGACGTGATCCTCTTCGACGAACCCACCTCGGCGCTCGACCCGGAGCTGGTGGGCGAGGTGCTCGCCACCATTCGCGGCCTGGCCGAAGAGAACCGCACCATGGTCATCGTCACCCACGAAATGAGCTTCGCTCGTGACGTGGCCAACCGCGCGATCTTCATCGACAAGGGCGTGATCGTCGAACAGGGCGACGCCAAGGCTCTGTTCAGTGCGCCGAAGGAAGAACGTACCAAGCAGTTCCTGAGCAAGTTCCTCGGCAGCTGATGCGGCGGGTCCTTGTCGGGGCGAATAAATTGGATATGTCTGCACGACGTGTTGTAGGCAGCTGCATTGCCTGTAGGAGCTGGCTTGCCAGCGAATGGCGGCGTTTCACTGGCATGCCAGCTCCTACAAGGCGCTTGGCCCGAGGGTAAATCTCTCGCAACAGCTCACGCAGACATAGCCAATTCATTCGCCAAGCAGGCCTGCCATTCGAGCATTCATGGGGCAGCTACGCTGCCCTTGGCGAATGAGTTCGCCACTACAGGATTCGCGCCCCATCCGTTCCATCGGTAAGCCCCCTGCAAGGAAATGCGCGTAGAATCCGCGCCCCTCGCAATACAGCCCCTCCACCGGAACACGCATGAACCCGAGCACCCTCCTCTCTCTGCCGCTGCTGGCCCTCGCCCTGGGCGGCTTCGTCGTTGGCAGCAGCGAATTCATCATCATGGGCCTGCTGCCCGAAGTGGCCAGCGACCTCCAGGTCAGCCTTTCCGACGCCGGCTTGCTGGTCAGCGCCTACGCCATGGGGGTGGTGATCGGTGCGCCATTGCTGGGTCCGCTGCTCGGCCGCCTGCCGCGCCGCCAGGCGCTGCTCTGGCTGATGGGTGCCTACGCCCTGGGCAACCTCGGCTGCGCCCTGGCACCCAACTACGAGTGGCTGTTGGCGATGCGCATGTTCACCGCCTTCAGCCACGCCGGCTTCTTCGGCTGCGCCACCCTGCTCGCCGCCGAACTGGCACCCCCGCACCGCCGGGCTTCGGCCATGGCCCTGGTGCTCAGCGGCCTTACCATCGCCAACGTGCTCGGCGTTCCTGCCGGCGCCTGGCTGGGCCAGGCCACCAGTTGGCGGGTGACCTTCATGGTGGTAGCGGCCCTCGGTTTCCTCACCCTGCTGGCGCAAGCACTCTGGCTGCCCGCCACGCCCAAGCCACAAACCAATGCCGCCGGCGCCTGGGACGGCATCTTGCGGCGCCCGGTGCTGCATGCGCTGTTCGTCTGCAGCCTCTCTTCGGTGGCGCTGTTCGGCGTGTTCACCTACATCAGCCCGCTGCTGCGCGATGTCTCGGGCTTCAGCCCGGAACACGCCAACTTCGCCCTGCTGCTGTTCGGCATCGGCTTGACCGTGGGCAACCTGCTGGGCGGGCGCCTGGCCGACAAGGGATTCCGCTATGCACTGCCGATGGCCTTCACCGTGAGCACGTTGTGCCTGCTGGGGCTGTTCGTCTTCGCGCAGATTCCGGTCCTCGCCCTGGGCTGCCTGTTCCTCTGGGGCGTGGCCAGCTTCGCCATTTCCTCGCCGCTGCAATTGCTGCTGGTCGAGCAGGCTGGCGAATCGGCGAGCCTCGCCGCCACCCTCAGCCACGCAGCATTCAACCTGGGCAACGCCAGCGGCGCCTTCCTCGGTGGCCTCTGGCTGAGCAGCATGGGGCTGTCCAATCTGCCGCTGATGGGCGTGGGGGTGCTGGCATTGACCATCCTCGTCTGCCTTCCACTGCCGCGCTTGCGCGCGGTACGTGATCGGCTCAAGGAAAGCGGACAGATTCACTGACGAGCGCGCGGAGATCGATTCGGAAGCACTCCCCACGCGCTTATTCGCAATGGATCGCTCGCGCCGCACCGGGCGAACTAGCATTCGGCTTGGCTGATTCGCCGATATCAACGGAGCGCGCGAAATGACTGCCCACGAGACTGACCAAGACGCCATCCACCGCGTCGTGCGCGACTATGTCGAAGGCATGGTGTTCGCCGACGAACACCGTCTGCGCCGTGCCTTTCACCCGCAGAGCCGCATCATCGGCCACTTCCAGGGCGAGCTCGAATGGCTCTCGGTAGACGACTTCGCGGGCGCCATCCTCGACGCCGGCCCGGTGCTGGCTGAAGACGAAACGCCCGTCTGGACTATCCAGGCGCTGGACATCACCGGCGACGCCGCCTCGGCGAAGGTAGTCGACGACTACGCCGACATGCGCTTCACCGACTTCCTCTCGCTGCTGAAAATCGGCGGTCGCTGGAGCATCATCAACAAGCTCTACTACCTGCACGAGTAGCGCCCGCCGCAATCTCGAACGGTGGACCGGTGAAGCATGGCTACCCTGCCAGCACCTCGGCGAAAAGCTGGCGCAGGTGATCGCGCTCTTCGTCGTTAGCCGCCAGCCGGCGCAGTTGCACGGCGAGCTGGGCGTAGCCCGGCAACGGTGGAAGGTTGAGGTGCTCGGGGAGAATCTCGACGCCTTCGCTCACCAGCAGGGCGAAGTGCACGCTGTTCTCCAGCTCACGGGTATTGCCCGGCCAGGGGTAGGCCTCGAGCGCTGACTGGGCTGCTGTGCTGATCAAGGGGAGAGGCAGGTCCAGCCGCTGGGCGTAGATACCGAGGAAATACTCGGCCAACGGCAGGATATCGTCCGGCCGTTCGCGCAATGGCGGCAGCTCCACCCGTCCCTCGTCCAGGTACTGATAGAGCCGCGCATTGAACTTGCCAACGCGCACCGCCTTGGCCAGGTCGATGCTGGTAGCTGCTACCAGACGCACGTCCACCGGGGTCGGCTGGTGGGCGCCGACGCGAATCACTTCGCGGCTTTCAAGCGCCGCCAACAACTTGGTCTGCAGGGGCAATGGCAGGTCGCCGATCTCATCCAGGTAAAGCGTTCCGCCATTGGCCGAACCGAACCAACCGGCGCGGCTGCTGGCCGAGCCGCTGTGAGCGCCGGCCGTGTGACCGAAGAGCTCGGCCTCGGCGTAGGCCTTGCTGATGGCGCTGCAGCTCACCGCCACGAACAGGCCGGGACGGTCGCTGGAACGATGGATCTGTCGCGCCAGCAATTCCTTGCCGGTGCCGGTTTCACCCTGGATCAGCACGGGCAGGGTGCTCGGCGCGAGCTGATCGACCTCCTCGCGCAACCGCCGCGAGCGCTCGTCGACGAACACCAGCGCACGGGCGCGGATGCTGAGGGGGCTGCGGTCGGCATCGGCGAAAGTCAGCAGCGGTTGACCGGGGTTTTCCTTGCTCATGGCGAAATCTCCCGCCGGGCCCAGGCTGCGATGCAGCGGGCCCTGACGTATTGCTGAATTGGATTGGATCAGGCGCGTTTTCTGGACGATTGCTCGACGCGCGCTTGCAAGCGATAGAGGTGGGCGAAGCCTTGTTCCCAACGGTGATGCCCGGACTTCACATTGATGTGCCCGGCGCCGGTGAGGATCGCGGCTTCCGAGCCCCAGTCACGGGCTATTTCCAGCGCTCGCGCGGGGCTGGCCGCATGGTCGTTGTCCGAACCCACCAGCAGGCTGGGGAAGGGCAGCAGGTCACGCGGGATGGGCGCGAAGCCCTTGAGCGGCTCGGGGCAACCGGGGCGCTGTACATCCGCCGGGGCCACCAGCAGCGCACCACGCACGCGACGCAGTACATCCGGGTCGGACTGTGCGGCCCAGTGGGCCACGGTCACGCAGCCCAGGCTGTGGGCGATGAGGATCACCGGGGTACGCTCGGCATCGATGGCGCGCTCCAGCGCTTCCACCCAGGACGCACGGTCCGGGTTGTTCCAGTCGGCCTGCTCGACCCGGGTGGCATTGGGCAGGCTGCGTTGCCAGTGGCTTTGCCAATGCTCGTCGGGGGAGCCCTGCCATCCCGGCAGGATCAGGTAGCGAATGGCCTGGCTGCGCATGGCGAGCCCTCCTTGCTGAATTTCGATGCTGGGCAGTCTAGGTGCTCGCCATATATCTGTTAAGGAATAAGAATTTATTTGCTTATTCCTTATTGGCTTATTCACTTAAAGTCCCTCTCCGCAGCGCCACGGCCACTCTGTAGGATGGGTCGGGCGGCGCTCCGCGAACGGAGCGATACCCATCCACAAACGCGATGAAGGCAGCCGGGCGCCCATGCAGATCGACGAAGAACTGACCCTGAAGAAGCTGGAGACCTTCCTCGCCTTCATGCGCAGCGGCAACCTGTCCCGCGCAGCGGCCGAACTGAACACCAGCAACGTCAGCGTGCATCGCGCCATCCATTCCCTGGAAAGCGCCCTGCGCTGCCCGCTGTTCAAGCATGAAGGCCGCAACCTGACGCCACTGGAAAGCGCCTATGTGCTGGAAGAGAAAGCGCAGAAGCTGATCCAGGACACCGTCGAAATGGTCCGTCTGACCCGCGAGGCGGCCGGCTTCTCTGCCGAACGCTTCAAGCTCGGCGCGCTCTATTCGCTGACCGTGAAGACCGTGCCGCAGCTGGTCATGGGCCTGAAGCTGCGACGCAGCGAGCTGAACATCGATCTCACCCTGGGCTCCAACGTCGACCTGCTCTACCGCCTGAAGAACATGGAACTGGACGCCATCCTGGTCTCCCTGGATGACAGCGTGAACGACCCGGATTGCGAGCAACTGCCGCTGTTCTCCGACGAGATCTTCCTCGCCGTCCCCACCGATTCGCCCTTCGCCGACCAGGACGAAGTGGACCTGGCGGACCTCGCCGACTCCACCTTCATCACCCTGACCCAGGGTTTCGCCACCCACCGCGACGGCGCAAGGGTGTTCCAGCAGGCCGGCTTCGAGCCCAAGGTGGCGATGCAGGTGAACGACATCTTCACCCTGCTCAGCATGGTCAGTTCCGGGGTCGGCTACGCGCTGCTGCCCGGGCGCATCGCGGCGGTCTACGAAAACAGGGTGAAGCTGATCCGCCTGCAGGCGCGCTATCGCCTGCTGCAACACATCGGCGTGGTCTTCCTGAAAGCCCGCGAGCGCGACCCGAACCTGCTCGCGCTGATCGCCGAGTGCCGCATGTACAGCCTGCGCAACGAGGGCTGAAACGACAACGCCCCGGCACTGGCCGGGGCGTTGTCGGGCAGGGCGGGGTCAGCCCGTGATGCCGCGCATGGCGAAGAACAGCAGTGACGGCCCGAGCAGACAGCCGAGCGCCGTGTAGAAGGCCGCGGTCAGGCAGCCATAGGGCACCAGTTTCGGATCGGTTGCGGCCAGGCCGCCCGCCACACCGCTGGAGGTGCCCATCAAGCCACCGAAGATGACCGCCGTGCGCGGGTTGTTCAGGCCGATCAATGGCGCCACGAAGGGTGTCACCACCATCACCAGGATGGCCTTCACCAGGCCGGCGGCAATGGACAGCGCCATGACCTCGGAGCTGGCGCCGATGGCCGCACCGGTCACTGGGCCGACGATGTAGGTGACTGCGCCAGCGCCGATGGTGGTCAGGCTCACCGCATCCGTGTAGCCGAAGGCCAGGGCCACGCCGACACCGGCAACGAACGAAGTACCGATGCCGAAGAACAGCGACACCACGCCCGACACGCCGGCACGCTTGAGTTCCTCGATATTCACCCCGAAGGCCGTGGCGACAATGGCGAAGTCCCGCAGCATCGCACCGCCCAGTAGGCCAATGCCGGACAGCAACGGGATATCCACAAGGCCCTTCTGCCCGCCCGTCATCACGCCGCCGACATAGGACAGCACCAGGCCGAGGAAGATGGCGATGGCCGAGCCGTGCAGGCGGCCACGGGTGAGCTTGTCGGAGAACCAGTAGGACAGCCACATGGTCACACCGATCACGGCGAAACCGCTGATCAGGCCGTAACCGTTGATCACTTTCAGCATGGATTCGTACATGGCGGTCACCGCTGGGCAGGGGTCAGGGATTCAGCGGCGGCCGCCACCGGCTTCTTTTGCCCGAGCCGGTCGAGCACCGGGACCATGGCGAAACCAAGCACCACCGCGGCGACGCCGGCGAGTATGGCCATGGGGCCGCCGGACAGCGCGCCAAGCACATTCTGCTGGGCAGCCATGGCGACGACGATGGGGATGTAGATGGCGCTCCAGAACTCCACGCCCACCTCGGACCTGGCACTCATGAGGCCGCGCTTGTGCAGGTAGCTGCCGACGAATATCAGCAGGAGCATGGCGATACCGACGCCGCCGACATTCGCCGGGACGCCCAGCAGTTTGCCCAGCAGCTCACCGATGAACAGGCCTGCCAGGGTGCACAGGGCCAGGAAGGCCACACCGTAGATGATCATTGTTGTTGTCCTCGCATTCGGGTCGAAGTTGCTTGTTCTTGTCCTTCGAAGTGCATGGCGGTTATCGGGTCCGGCTTACCTCCTCACGCAGCAAGGCGTCCAGCGTATCCAGACGGGCGCCCTGGAAGGCGATCACCGTACCTTGGTCGAAGACCCGCCGCGCCAGACCGCTGAGCACGGTGCCGGGCGGCAGTTCGATATGCAGGCGCACGCCGCGCTCGTAGGCGGTGCGCAGGGTGGCGTGCCAGTCGATGACACGGCACATGTTGAAGGCGAGGTCATCACGCAGGCGCTCAGGATCGAAGATCGGCCGCGCCGTGCTACCGCTGAGGTAGCGGATCGCGGGGCGACGCAGTTCTACCCCGGCGAAGGCGGCGGCCAGTTCGCGCGCGGGTTGCTCCAGCAGTTCGCAGTGGGACGGCACGCTCATCGCCAGACGCTTCGCCGCACCGGCACCAAGCTTACGGGCACGCTCGGCGACGGCGGTCATGGCAGCCTCGCTACCGGCAATCACCAACTGGTTCTCGGCGTTGATGTTGGCGAGAAAGACCGGACCATCAGCCTCGGCCAGCAGGCGCTCCACGGTGCCCTGGTCAAGGCCGAGGATGGCAGTCATGCCGTAGCCCTGTGGATAAGCCCGCTGCATCAGTTCGCCACGCAGGGCCACCAGGCGCAGCGCATCGGCAAAGCCCAGCGAACCGGCGATCACCGCAGCGGCGTAGGCACCGATGGAGAGGCCCGCCACATAGTCCGGCGCCGGCCCGCGTTCGAGCAGCAAGCGCGCGCAAGAAACACCGGCCACCAACAGGCAGAGCTGCACCGCGCGAGTGGATTGCAGCGCCTCTGCCGAATCCAGCGCCAGCACGTCCTCCCCCAGCACATCGCTGGCCTCTACCAGGCTGGCCGTAGCCTCCGGCGGCAGCTGGTGAAGCATGCCCGCCTGCTGCGCGCCCTGGCCTGGAAAGGCAAACAGGCTGCTCACGCGGCGTGCTCCAGGACGTGCCATGGGTTATCCACAAGACGGGCGCCTTCAGCGCATTTCAGCAGCACGCGGCGCGCCTCGCCGGCCCACTCGCGCAGGGCCACGGCGCCGTTGGGGGTTTCCAGTTGCAGGTCGATACGGCAAGGCGCGTCGGCCAGTACCTCCAGCAGCGCGCGAGCATGCTGGCGGCTGAAAGGCATCGACGTACGCAGGATCAGGTCGAGGTCGCTGGCCTCGTGCAGCACAGCAATGCCGGTGGCGAGCTGGAATCCGACGCTGCCGGTGGGGCCCCAGGGCAGGCTGGTGGCAGCGAGTATCGGGGCGACGGCTTCCAGCGACCGAAGCGCTGGGTATTGGGCGGCAGAACGAGGCCGCAGTTGTTCGGGGCTGAGCGCACGCTGGATGGCACGGATCGGCATCATCGCGGCGAAGCGCTGGTCACGTGTGGCGCCACGAATGCCGACGGCAATCAGGCCGGGCTCGCAGAGCGCACGACGCACCACCACGGGATGGCCGGCGGCCAGTGCCTGCCGCGCCCAGGCAGGGGCTTCAGCAGGCAGGTGGTCGAGGGTCATGCCCCAGAGCAGATCGTGGGGTTTTGGAGTCTTGTTCATTCGTGGCTCCTTGGTATCTGGGTGCCAGGGATTCCCCCTCTCCCCCGGCCCCTCTCCCTTCAGGGAGACGGGTGGGGGAGAGGGGCAGCGAACTACCACTGCGCCCGCAACATCTCCCTCACACGCGAAGACGCGGCTCGGTTCTCCGCACCCAGTCGCCCGGACAGGTCGGTACTCGAACCGATGTCGTCCACCGCCCGCAGCAGGCATTCGCGCACCCGACCAACATCGGCTTCGTTCGGCTGCTGCGCGTCGCCCACCGCAACCCGCTCCCACAGCAACCCAAGGGAGGCGTAGTTCTCCAGGTCGTAGGCCATGGGCGGCACCCTGGCGGCGAGGGCTTCCAGTTCCTCCACGCTGCGCAGGGTGATGCGCGCGGCGGCGGCCTTGCCCATGGCGTGGACCATCACCCCGCCGTCATCCAGCGCTATCAGGCGCTGGGCCTGGTAGCCGTGGGCGAGGAAGGCACCGGACATGGCCTTGCCCACCAGCAGCCCGATCACTGGGTGGCCGGCGTGGCGGGCACGAGCGTATGCGTCCACCGCTCCCGCCAGTGCCTGGTGAATGCCAAGGGCTTCCTCACGGCGGCCATAGGCCTGGCTGGGGACATCCACCAACGCCACGATCACGCGCTGGGTGCCGCCCTTGTCGGCCTCGATCGCCTCATCCACCGCCTTGGCCAGGCCCCATCCCTCCAGCAAGCCGACCTCACCATTGCGGGCACGGGGGAAAGGATTCTGTGGATCGGACACAACGGCGATGAAGCGCGCGGCGCGATTGCCCAGCTCCCCGTCGATCACCTTCACCGAAGCCGGGAAGCCTTGCAGGGTTGCGCCACCGGCAAGGCCGTGCAGCCAGTTCAGTCCACGGCTCATGTCCGTTCTCCTTGGTAAAGGGCACGCACAGCGGCAGCGTCCAGTTGTTCGCACTCTTCGCCCAGCTGCGCCAGGCGCTCGAGGAACCAGGCGTGCCGGCGACTGCGCGGCAGGCCCTGTTCCGGTTGGGCCAGCAGGCCTTGCAGGGTTTCGCGGATGGCCTCGATATCGTCAGCGACATAGGCGTCCACCAGGCCGCTGGCCATGCGCTGTTCGCCACCAGTGAGGCTCCAGATGAAGGGACGGTCGCGGGAGTCGTATTCCTCGATGCCGGCTTCCTGCTCGATCACCTGCGGGCCGTTGAGACCCAGGCGCGCTTCGCGGGTGACGATCAGGTGGCTGCACAGACCGGCAGCGATGGACATGCCGCCGAAGCAACCCACCGGACCGGCAACCAGGCCGATCACCGGCTGAAACTCCCGCAGCGCGACGATGGCCGCCTGGATTTCGGCGATGGCAGCCAGCCCGAGATTGGCTTCCTGCAGGCGCACGCCGCCGGTTTCCAGCAGCAGCACGGCGCAGGTAGGAATGCCCTGGCGGTTGTCTTCAGCCGCCAGTTCCAACGCACCGGCGATCTTGGCACCCCCGACTTCGCCCATGCTGCCGCCCTGGAAAGCACCTTCGATGGCGGCAATCACCGCTGGCTGGCCCTTGATGCTGCCCTTGGCGACCACCACACCGTCGTCGGCCTGGGGCACGATGCCCTGCTGCGGCAGCCAGGGGGAAATGACCCGGTCGAAGGGACCGACGAGTTCGCGGAAGCTACCGGCATCCAGCAGCTCGCGGGCGCGCTGGCGGGCGCCGAGTTCGACGAAACTGCGCGCTTCGAGCAGGCGTGCGATATCAGTCATGTGCGGGCTCCTCTTGAGAAGAAAGGGCCTCCAGCCCCTGCTCCAGGCGCAGGCGCACCACGCCGGGCGTGGCGCCGAAGTCGTGGATGTCGATGTTCAGGGCCGGCAGCGACTGACCGTCGAACAGGCGCTGGAACAGCTGCTGCCAACGCGGGCCGCTGCCATTCACCGAGGTCACCACCTGGATCGACAGGGTGCCGGCGCTGCCGGGCTCCAGCAGCACTTCGAGGTCGCCGGAGCCGACGCAGCCGACCAGGGCGCGGCCTCGGGCCGGTTGCCCGGCGGGGAATTGGAAGGACAGGGTTTCCATGGTCACAGGCTCCCGGCTTTATCGAGGAACAGGCAGGCGGCCAGCAGATCGGCGGCACCACCCGGCGAGGCGTTGAGTTGCAGCAGGCGGGCGTCCAGCGCGCGCAGTTGGCGGCGGCCGGCAAGGCTGGCACTGCCACCGGCGTCGAGTACGGCACGGGCGCCCTGCTGCATGGCGGCGAGACCTTCCAGGCCGGCGCGCCAGAGCACGCAGGTGTCAGCCAGGGTGGCCATGATCGCCAGCAGCGCATCGAGGCGGGCGTTCTGCTCGCCGGCGCCCGCTGCACGGCTGCGGGCCAGTTGCGGCAGGCCCTGTTCGATCACAGCGGGGAAGCCGAGCTGGGCTTCCTCCCGCGCGCCACGGGCACCGTAGCGACGGGCGACCTGGGCGCCGTGACTGTCGCTGTGGAGCACCGCACGGTCATCGATCAGGGCGATGCGCGCAGCGCGCAGGGCGATGGCGTGGGCGTCGCGGCTTTCAGGTTTCAGCGCCTGTGCCGCCACCAACAGGCCGAGGGCCCAGATGGCACCCCGGTGGGTATTCACCCCGCCGGTGATGCTGAGCATCGCCGCTTCACCTTCGCGGCCAATCCGGCCGAGGGCTTCGCGCAGCGGTTGACCGACGTCGCCAAGCTCCAGCGCCGCCTCGGCCATCTGCTTGAAGCAGGGCCAGAGAGACAACGCAGAGGCATGCATCAGGCCCAGGTGCAGGTCGCTGTGCGCGCCACTGCCGCGACGGTCCACCAGTGCCGGCTTGGGCGAGAGGTCGGCTTCGTCGATCAGGGCGTCCACCGCCAGGTCCGCCAGCCGGTCGGCCAGGGGCAGGTCGGTATTGCGGGCAATCAGTGCGCTCATCACCAACTCCTGAAGCGGGCTGGGGGGTTGTAAAGGCCGCCGGACCACTCCACCAGTTCGGCGATGCTCTTCGCCGCCAGCAGTTCCCGCGTGGCTTGTGTACGGCGGATGCCGAGGTCTTCCGGCAATGCGATCAGCCCTTCGCGACGCATGCGCAGGGTCTCTTTCGGGTCATGGCGCAGGCCGATGGCGGTGACGCCGGCGACCGCGGCGATCATCGCGCGGCGCTCTTCGAGGCTGCGCGCCTTGTAGAGGTAGGCGATGCCTTCTTCAGTGAGCAGGTGAGTGACGTCATCGCCGTAGATCATCACCGGCGCCAGGGGCATGCCGGCCTTCTTCGCCACGTCGACGGCGTCCAGCGTTTCGACGAAGGTGGGTTTGCCGCCTTCCTGGTAGGTCTCGACCATCTGCACCACCAGCTTCTTGCCGCGTTCGAGCATCGTCACCGGCTCGGTCATGTCGAGCCAGGCCGGGGTCGCATGGCGGCGGCCGCGGGGGTCGTGGCCCATGTTCGGCGCGCCGCCGAAGCCGGCCAGGCGGCCACGGGTGACGGTGGAGGAGTGGCCGTCGCCGTCCACCTGCAGGGTGGCGCCGATGAACAGGTCCACGGCGTACTGCCCGGCCAGCTGGCACATCATGCGGTTGGAACGCATGGAGCCGTCGCGGCCGGTGAAGAACACGTCCGGGCGCTGGGCGATGTAGTCCTCCATGCCCAGTTCGGTGCCGAAGCAGTGCACGCTCTCCACCCAGCCGGTCTCGATGGCGGGGATCAGGGTCGGATGCGGGTTGAGCGTCCAGTTGCGGCAGATCTTGCCCTTCAGGCCGAGGGATTCGCCGTAGGTGGGCAGGATCAGTTCGATGGCGGCGGTGTTGAAGCCGATGCCGTGGTTGAGCGACTGGACCTTGTGTTTTTCATAGATGCCGCGGATCGCCATCATCGCCATCAGCACGTGCACCGGCTTGATGTGGCGCGGGTCGCGGGTGAACAGCGGCTCGATGTAGAACGGCTTGTCGGCGACCACCACGAAGTCGACCCAGGAGGCGGGGATGTCCACGCGCGGCAGGTCGCGCACATCGTCCACCAGCTCGTTGACCTGGACGATGACGATGCCGTCGCTGAACGCGGTGGGTTCCACCAGGGCCGGCGTGTCTTCGGTACTGGGGCCGGTGTAGATGTTGCCTTCGCGGTCGGCCATGAAGCCGGCCACCAGGGCGACGTTGGGGATGAGGTCAACCAGCAGGCGCGAGTAGAGCTCGATGTAGGTATGGATGGCGCCGACTTCCAGCAGGCCGTCTTCGAGCAACTGGCCGATGCGCAGGCTCTGCGGGCCAGCGAAGGAGAAGTCGAGCTTGCGGGCGATGCCGCGTTCATAGAGATCGAGGTGCTCGGCGCGGCTGACGCTGGGCATGATCATGTGCAGGTCGTGCAGACGACCGGGATCGGCCTTGGCCAGGGAGCGGGAGAGGAAATCCGCCTGCTTCTGGTTGTTGCCTTCGAGCACCACACGGTCGCCAGGGGCGATCAGTGCTTCGAGGGCTTCGACGATCCGTTCGCTGGGCAGCACGACGCCATCGGCGAGGTTGCGTACCTGGTCGAGACGGCGCTGCTTTTCAGCGCGCCGACGCGACCACTGCGGCGGGGGAGAGGGTCTTGTTGTCATGGTGGCTCCACGAGTTCCGCTGTCGTGGAGCGAACCTTAGGAGCGCGACCGGTGGGTCATCAATCAAGCCCGGGGCGCAATCGTTACGATGAAGTTAATGATCGGCCCGGCCACCCTCCACCTGACGGGACGGAGTTGATCGGAGTCCAAGAATGACACCGCGCGCGTTCCCGTAGGTCGTTGCGAATAAAAAGGCCACCTTCCCCCTGCCTGAAGAAAGGTGACCAAAACTTGTCAGCGCGCAGTAATCACCGCGAGCTTGGTGATCCCCGCCCGCTCGATGGAGGCCATGGCACGGGCCACGGCGCCGTAGTCCACCTGGTCGTCGGCCTGCAGTTGCACGCGCAGTTCCGGGTCCTTGGTCTTGGCCGCTTCCAGGCTGGTCTGCAGCAGGTCGGGCTGGATCTCGTCCTTGTTGATGAACAGCTTGCCGGTGCCGTCGATGCTCACCACCAGCGGGTCCTTCTGCTCGGGCGGGGCCACGGCCTCGGTTTTCGGCAGGTTGATCGGGATGGCGTTGGTCAGCAGCGGCGCGGTGACGATGAACACCACCAGCAGCACCAGCATCACGTCCACCAGCGGGGTGACGTTGATCTCGGAAAGGACTTCGTCGTTGTCCTGGGTGGAGAAGGCCATGTCAGGACGCCTCCTTCACGGCGCCCGCGGCACGCGCCGGGGCGGGATTGACGAGCAGCTTGAAGGCGCTCTTCTGTGCCAGCAGGTAGAAGTCGTGGGCGAAGTCGTCGAGGTCGGCGGCGGTGAGCTTGAGGCTGCGCAGGAAGTAGTTGTAAACCAGCACCGCCGGCACCGCGACGGCGATGCCCACGCCGGTGGCGACCAGCGCCGCGCCGATCGGTCCGGCCACGGTTTCCAGGCTGGCCGAGCCGGCTGCGCTGATGCCCTTGAGGGCTTCCATGATGCCCCAGACGGTGCCGAACAGGCCGATGAAGGGCGAGGTGGAGCCGATCGAGGCGAGCACCGCCAGGCCTGACTCCAGGGAGCGGCGTTCCCGCTGGATCTGCTGGCGCAGGGCGCGTTCCAGACGGTCCTGATGGTTGATTGCCTGGCTCAGGTCGCCGGGTTGGCCCCCCTGCACCTGGATCGCGGCGAAACCGGCCTGGGCCACGTGAGCGGCGGCACCGGCATGCTGCTGCAGCTGTTCGGCGGCGCTGTCCAGGCTGGTGGCGCTCCAGAAGCGCTTCTGGAACTGGCGGTCGCGGCGCTTCAGGCGGGCGAACTGGATGCCCTTGACCAGGGCCAGGCCCCAGGTGACGACGGAGAAGCCGATGAGCAGCCAGATCACCAGGTGCTCGATGGAGGCGAAGGGGTTGGTTAGCAGGTCCATGGTGAATTCCTCTCTACAGGCAAAGTCGCTGAATCAGTTCAATTTGAAATCGATGGGCACGCTGACCCAGCCGTCGCGGGCGACTTCGCCCTGCTTGGCCGGCACGAAGGTCCAGCGCTTGACCGCGCGCACCGCGGCCTCGTCGAGCAGTTCGCGGCCGCTGCTCTTCTGCACCTGGACCTCGCTTGGCAGTCCCGTGGCGAGCACATGCACGCGCAGCAGCACCGTGCCCTCCCAGCCGCGCCGCTGGGCGAAGGCGGGGTACTCGGGCGCCGGGTTCTTCAGGTAGCCGGCGTTGGCCGAGGGTGGCGTCACCGGGGTCGGCGCCGGCGGAGCCGGTGGCGCGGGCGGGGCTTCGGCCTTGGGCGGTGCGGGCGGCGGTTCGACCGGCTTGGCCACGGGCTTCGGCGCGGGCTTGGGCGGCTGCGGTTTCGGCTTGGGTTTGGGTTTGGGTTTGGGCACCGGCTTGGGTGGCGGCGGCTTCACGGCCAGTTCCTCCACCACCGGGGGCGGCGGCTCGATCACGGGCGGCGGCGGCTCCGGCGGCGGCGGTTCCACCACCGGCGGGGCCGGGGCGGTGAACTCGATGGTCATGGGCGGAATCTGCGGCGGCACTTCCGGCAGCGGCGGGGTGGGCTTCTGGCTCAGCCAGTGCAGCACGGCGCCGTGCAGGACCAGGGCGAAGGCGCCCAGCAGCCAGGCCTCGCGGCGGCTGAGCACGCGGGTGGCGCCAGGGCTACGGAAGACCGTGCGGTCCAGCGCCTGGCGCACCGGTACGCCGAGGTCGCGGACCTCGCCTGGGCGGCGTACTTCCTGCCAGTGCAGTTCGCGGCCGCTATCGGCTTCGAGGAAATTGCCCATCGGCAAGACTCCTGGAGTTGAAAAGCCCGGCTGTGCCGCCGGGCGTGTTGAACAGGCAACCGGCCAGTGACCGGCGAGATGGCCGAGCTAGAGCGGTCGGCCATGGGGAGATGATTGGCTGAACAACTTATCTCTAAAAGTAATTTTTAATGATTTACTAATTACCTTTAGAGATATGCGATTCATAAGTCGTTGAAAATAAAAGATAAAAATTAATCGATGCTTTAGGGGCATTGAATATATGCCCGGCAGGCATCTAGCCCTCGCAAGGTGCGCTGCACGCACAACGCCTCTGGCGCAGGGATATCGGTGCGCGCAGCGCACCCTACAAAAGCAAAAAGCCCCCAGCGGATCGTTCCGGTGGGGGCTTGCTGGTGGGGGAATCAGCTCTTGCGAATGGTCTGGCTGTGCTGCCCGTCGATACTCACCGGTACGTCACCGGCCAGGGTCACGCGGCGGACGATGCGCGGCTGGGTGTCGTAGTCGTCGACTGCGTAATGCTGGGTCGCGCGGTTATCCCAGATCGCCACATCGCCAGCCTGCCAGCGCCAGCGCACGGTGTTTTCCAGGCGGGTGACATGCCCCTGGAGCACGGCGAACAGATGCGCTGAATCCGGCTGGGAGAGGCCCTTGATGCGTTTGACGAAGTGCCCCAGCACCAGCGTGCGCTCGCCGCTCACCGGATGCACCCGCACCACTGGGTGTTCGGTCTCATAGACGGTGGAAGTGAAGACCTTGCGGTACGCCTCCAGCTTCTCGGCGCTGACCTGGGGGCGCGTGGCGGCGTAGTCGTATTCGTTGCTGTGCACGGCCCAGAGCTTGTCGGCCAGCTCACGCAACGCCACCGGCAGGTCCTGGTAAGCGGTCGCGGTGTTGGCCCAGACAGTGTCGCCACCGGCGGCTGGAGCGGTCACGCTGCGCAGGATGGAAGCCTTGGGATAGGCGTCGACGAAGGTGACGTCTGTGTGCCAGGAGTTGGCGCGCTGCCCCTCGGCGCCGTCCAACTGCAGCAGGTAATGGGTACCCTCGCGCACTGGCACGGTGGGGTGCGCCACCGGCTCGCCAAGCAATTTGGCAAAGGCTTCCTGACCTTGGTCGTCCAGCTGGGTCTGGCCCCGGAAGAAGATCACCTTGTACTGAACCAGGGCTGCCTGGATGGCTTCGAGGATAGCGGCATCCAGATTGCCGGACAGCGTCACGCCCCGGATTTCGGCGCCGATTCGGCCGGCAACGGGATGGATATCGAGTTCGATGGCCTGCTGTTGGGCAAGTGCGGCATTGCTCATGGTGCGGTCCTCACGGTCAGGGAGATGAGCCATATGCTTATTCGATATACATCTAATAAATTATCGAATACTCATTTGACGGAATAAGAGCCTGCATTTAAAACCCCACGCAATGCCGCGACAAATGCCTTCGCCCTATATTTTCGATGCCGGAAAAGCACCATGGACCTGCGCCAGCTCCGTTACTTCATCGCCCTGCTCGAACACCGCAGCTTCGTCCGTGCGGCCGACGCCATGGGGATAACCCAACCGGCCTTCAGCCGCAGCATCCAGGGCCTGGAGCAGGATTTCGGCTGCCAGCTGGTGGACCGGGGCAGCAAGGACCTACGCCCCACGCCCGAAGGCCAGGTGGTGCTGCAGCACGCCCTGCGCCTGGTTCAGGGCGCGAGCAACCTGGCGCGCGAAATCGACCAGATGACCAAGCTGGATGCCGGCGAGTTGTACTTCGGCAGCGGCCCCGCGCCGGCCGCCAGGCTGGTGCCGGACGCCCTGGCCGATTTCATGCGGCGCTATCCGCGTATCCGCACCCATTTCGAGGTGAACAACTGGGAAGTACTGGGGCGCCGCCTGGCCAGGGACGAGATCGAGTTCTTCATCGCCGACGTGCGCCAGTTCGAGGCCGACCCGAGCTTCCAGACCCAGCCGCTGACGCCGCGCTATGGCCGGTTCTTCTGCCGCCAGGGGCACCCGCTGCTGCTCAAGGAGAGCCTGTCGACCAATGACATGTTCGACTACCCGCTGGCCGCTACGCGGATGCCGGCAGGCATCCGCAAGCTGCTGGCAAGCTACAGCGGCCTGGCGGATTTCCAGCTCAACCTGGAGTGCGACCATGTGCCCACGCTGGTACAGGTGGTGCGCCAGACCGATGCCATCGGCATCGCCCAGCAGGAAACCATCGCCCCGCTGCTGGAGTGCGGTGCACTGGCCCTGCTGCACTGGCGCAACCTGCCAGACCGGATGGACAGCCTGGCCGCGCGCTGCGGCATCGTCACCCGCACAGGTTATCGCCTGTCACCGGCGGCGCGAGCGCTGATCGAAGTGCTGGTGGAGCTGGACTCGCTGGAGCAGGCGGCGTAAGGAGCGATCCGCCCTCCCCCCAACCCTCTGAGCTGTCTGTGCAGGTATTCAGGCCTGAGCGCCCCTGTAGGGGCGAATTCATTCGCCAGGCGGGTCGCAGGTTCGCGCATACATCGTCCGCCCTCTCCCTGAAGGGAGAGGGGGTTGTCTATGCAAGGATTCAGGCCTGTGCGCTGCTTGTGGGAGCGAATTCATTCGCGATGCCCTGTGGATAAAAAAGCCGCCTTGCGGCGGCCTCCACGACTTCCCTGTAAATGACTTCCTTGTCAGCGACTCCCTGTCAGCGCGAGGCCTGTCCCGGCCCCTGCAATGCCGCGTCGAGGAAACGCGGCTCCACCCAGTCGGAAACCTGGAAACCACGGCGGATCAGGCGTTCCTTGACAGCCAGGTCCACGCCCTGTTGCAGCAGGCCGACAAATTCAGCGTCAAGGTGTGGATCGAAATAGCGACTCAGGCTTTCCTGGGCCAGATCGCTGGCGAGGATGCCCGGCGGATAGCTGGCCAGGCCCGAAACCAGTTCGACGTAGGCACCTTTGTTGGCGTCGTCGCGCAGCCAGTTCACTGCCTTCTGTTGGGCCTTCACCAGGCGCCCCACCACATCCGGGTACTGGCGGATGAAGTCACCGGTAGCCACCAGCACCGCCTGGGTGCTGCCCGCGCCAGCGAGGTCTCGGGAGCTCAGCGGCAGTTCCGCGAGACCTCGCTCGCGCAGGGCGATCAAGTTGGAGAGACCCCAGGTCGCGTCGATCTGCTTGGCGGCCAGGGCCGCACTGGCGGCATTGAAATCGAGGTTGATCACTTTCAAGTCACGCTCGCTGAGACCCTGGCTGGCCAGGGCGCTGGCGAAGGAGAGCTGGAGGGCAGTGCCACGAAACACCGCCACGCGTTTGCCCTTGAGATCCTGCAGGGTCTTGATGCCCGAGCCCGGCACCACGCCGAGGTAACTCTTCACGCCACGGGTATTGGCGCTGATCACCCGGGTGTCCAGCCCATTGGCCTTGCCGACGATTGCCGCCAGGTCGCCCAGGTAGGCGAAGTCCACCTGGCCGTTGGCCAGGGCCTCGTTCACCACCGGCCCCGCGCCCTTGAAGAAGCGCCACTCGACACGGATTCCGTCCTTGGCGAATTCCTCTTCGAAGACCTTCTGGTCACGCAGTACGTCCACCACGCCACCGGCGCTGTGCTGCGTACCGGCACTGAGGTCGGGCACAGCGATGCGGATAGCTTCCGGCTTGGCCGCTTCGGCGTGGGCAGCCAGGGGGAACGCCCCGAGCACGCCGATCAGCAAGGGTGAGGCGAATGCACCGAGTATTTGGTTGAGCAGGGTTTTCATGGCGTGCGGGCTCCTTCGCGGGCTGCCGCCGGCAGTGGCCGGCGCTGTGGGACGGAAGCTAGGCGCGACGCCATAGGCCAAACAAATATTAAAAAATCATTCTTTAATAATTTTTTTGCCTAAGTCAGGCACGACGCGGCCTGCACCGTGGCATGCAGAACCCGCATAAAAAATATGAGGAAAACGCATCGGCCTATCCCTTCCCGACGCTATCGACTCATGCTCTTATCCATTTCAGGAATCAATCATTAGTTTATTATTCTTTTTAAGAATAATCTAAGAACCACCGTTCGGGAGATGGACATGAGCCGGACCTTTGCCTGGACGCCCGCCGCAATCGATCCAAGCGGCTGGTGGCGCGGCCATTCCGATGCCTTTCTGCCGTGGCTGCTGCCCCTTGGCCTGGCGCTGCTCTGGGTGCTGGCGAGCCACTACCATTGGATGAGCGCTCAGATACTGCCAGCGCCGTTACTGGTCTGGCAGAGCAGCCTCGAGTTCGGCTCCGGCGAGCTCTGGAGCCATCTGTGGATAAGTCTTCAGCGACTGTTCTGGGGGCTGTTGGCCGGGGTTGCCGGCGGGCTACTACTAGGTACCTGGCTGGGGGCTTCGAGGCGCGCCGAGGCGTTGGTCTATCCAACCTTCGTGGCCCTGGCGCAGATTCCCACCCTGGCGTGGATTCCTTTGTTCATGCTGTTCTTCGGCATCGGCGAGCTGCTCAAGCTGGTGGTGCTGATCAAGGCGGTGGTGGTGCCGGTGACCCTGCACACCCTGGTCGGCGTGCGCGATGCCCAGCCCAAGCTTCGTGAGGCCGCCGCCGTATTACGCTTGCCGCGCCACCTGCTGTTCCTGCGCCTGTTGCTGCCGGCTGCCCTGCCCGCCTTCCTCACCGGTTTCCGTCTGGCGCTGGCGACCGGCTGGACTTCGCTGCTGGCAGTAGAACTGCTGGCCTCCAGCGAAGGCCTGGGCTACCTGATGGTCTGGGGACGCCAGCTGTTCATGCTGGACCTGGTCTTCCTCTGCATCCTGCTCATCGGCCTGGTAGGCGCTCTGATGGATCGTGGCTTCGGGCTCGTCGAGCGGCGCTTGCTGCACTGGCCGCAACCGGCCACAGGGGAACAACGCCAGCACAGCGATGCACGGGGTTGGCGTCGCCTGCAGGGGGTCCTGCTGCCCACAGCGTTGCTGATTCTCTGGCAGGCCAGCAGCAGCCTCGGCTGGGTCGACCGCAATATCCTGGCGTCGCCGCTGGACGTGCTGCGCAGCCTGGCGGATGGCTTCGATGATGGTTCCCTGCCACATGCCATGCAGCTCAGCCTGCAGCGTGCCCTGGCTGGCCTGGTTGTCGGCGGTGGCGCCGGACTCCTGCTGGGATTGCTGCTGGGGCTTTCCAGCCACGCCGAGCGGGTGTTGGGGCCAAGCCTGTCGGCGTTGCGCCAGGTTGCGCTGTTCGCCTGGGTGCCGCTGCTCACTGCCTGGTTCGGCCTGGGCGAGGCGGCCAAGGTGGTGTTCGTCAGCCTGGCAGCCTTCTTCCCCCTGTTCATCGCGACCCAGCGCGGCATCGCCAGCCTGTCGCCGCAACTGGGCGAAGTGGCCCGCACCCTGCGTCTGGACCTGGCCAGACGTCTGCGCCTGCTGATCCTTCCCGGCGCGGCCCCGGCAATCTTCGCCGGCCTGCGGCTTTCGCTGATCTACGCCTGGCTGGGGACCATTGGCGCCGAGTACTTCATGCCATCCGACGGCGGCATCGCAAGCCTGATGCTCGGCGCCCAGCAGATGTTCCGCATGGACCAGGTAATGGCAGCCATGCTCCTGGTGGGCCTGGTCGGCGCCTTGCTCGGCGCTCTCGGACAACGCATCGAAACGCGCGCGACGCGCTGGAGAAACGCATGAACGCCTTCAACCCCTCGGCCCGGGATGCGGCCAACCAACCCCACGCCATCGCGCCGCTGGTCAGCTTCGACCGGGTCGGCAAGGTCTTCTCCGTGGATGGCCAGGCCTTCGAGGCCATCCAGGACTTCAGCCTGGCGATCAACGAAGGCGAGTTCATCGCCATCGTCGGTTCCAGTGGGTGCGGCAAGTCGACCCTGCTGCGCCTGCTGGTCGGTCTGGATACCGAATACAACGGCGAGATCCGCGTGGACGGCGCGCCGGTCCGGGGCATCGGTGGCGAGCGCGGCATCGTGTTCCAGGAGCACCGGCTGTTCCCCTGGTTGACCGTGGCGCAGAACATCGGCCTGGGGTTGGTGAACGAAAAACTGACCCAGGGCGAACGCGCTCGACGGGTACACGAGTTCGTGCAGCTGGTGGGGCTGACAGGCTTCGAGTCGGCCTACCCCCATCAGCTTTCCGGCGGCATGGCCCAGCGCGTGGCCATCGCCCGCGGCTTGGTAGCCAGCCCACGCATCCTGCTGCTGGATGAACCCTTCGGCGCCCTCGATGCGCTGACCCGCCAGCAGCTGCAGGACGAGCTGCTGGCCATCCGCGAACGCTCCGGCATCACGACCTTGCTGGTCACCCACGACGCCGAAGAGGCGATCTACCTGGCCGACCGCGTGGTGGTGATGGCGCCGCGGCCCGGACGGATCAAGTCGGTGGTGGAGATCGACCTGCCGCACCCGCGCCAGCGCACCGGCGCGGATTTCCACAGGTTGCGCGAACGCCTGCTCCACCAGCTCACCGGTGACGGCGATTACCTGCCGCCTGTGCTGCAGCGAGTGGAAGGCATGCGGCCAGAGTTCATTGCACTGTAGGTGCAGCCGCACCTGGGGGAGCTAAGTCATTCGCGATTGAAATCGCGCCCACAAGGTGGGATCGGGGTCAGTCGGCGAGGACGATCTGATTCTTCCCGCCGCGCTTGGCCTGGTACATGGCCGCGTCGGCGCGGGCGTAGAGGCTGTCGAGGTTGCCGTCGTCACGAAGGTTCGCCAGGCCCTGGCTGACGGTGACGCCGAAGCTCTTGCCGTCGACGGTGAAGCCCATCCGCTGGATTTCCCGCTGCAGGCGTTCGGCGATCTGCCACGCCAGTTCCGGCGGGCAACCGGGCAGGACGG
The DNA here is from genome assembly GCF_003626975.1 of Pseudomonas sp. DY-1. Taxonomy (NCBI): domain Bacteria; kingdom Pseudomonadati; phylum Pseudomonadota; class Gammaproteobacteria; order Pseudomonadales; family Pseudomonadaceae; genus Pseudomonas; species Pseudomonas sp. DY-1. The sequence goes on from NZ_CP032616.1 coordinate 4,084,056, forward strand.
CGGCGAACTCCTCGCCGCCGATACGGCCGAACAGGTCGCCCCGACGCAAGGTATTGCCGCCGCATTGGGCAATGCGTTGCAGCACCTGGTCCCCGATCTGGTGGCCATGGGTGTCGTTGATCTTCTTGAAGTCATCGACGTCCAGCAGGATGAACGCCAGCGGGCTGCCGAACTGCACCGAGTGCTCGAACTCGCGCTGGGCGCATTCGAAGAAGTGCCGTCGGTTGCTGCTCTTGGTCAGCACGTCGGTGGTCGCCAGGCGATGCAGTTCACCCTCCAGTTGCTTCTTCTCGGTGATGTCTTCGGCGATGCCGACAACGATGGTCGGCTGGCCTTCCCCGCCGCCCTGGCTGATGAAGCATTTGTCGCTGATCCAGCGCAGCTGGCCGTCGGCGCGGATGATGCGGTACTCGCGGGCCTCGATGGCCCCCTTCTCCAGCACTTCGGCGAAACTCTGCGCAGCGTATTCCAGGTCATCCGGGTAGATGCAGTTGCGCCACTCGCTGTAGTCCGCCAGCAGCAGCGCGGCGGAGCGCCCGAACATGGTCTCGTAGGCAGGGCTGACGTAGATGATCCGTTGCGCCTCCCAGTCGAAGGCCCAGAGCACGGCGTTCACGCTGCCCAGAAGGCTGCTGAAGATGGCCTCGCGTTCGCGCAGCCGTTCGACTTCGCCCCGGCTGTGAAGAAGGGCAAGGGTGAGTTTTTCCAGTTCGCTTGGAGATTCGAGGGACGTTTCCATTCGGCCGCTACCTTCATAGGACCTGCCTTCGACAGATTAGGCAGGCAAAAGTGCGGACGGCACGCGAGCCGACGGTCAGGCATGACTGGCATGACGGAAGGCAACGAAACGGTTGAGCAACCGGTGCAGGACGAACACCGCGACCAGGGTGAGGAACACCGACACGCACACCGAGCTCAGGCGATAGGCGATGGAGTACACCACGTCGTGCTGCGGCGTGAGGTACTGGCCGAAGACGATGGCCAAGGTGGTCAGTGCGCCGAAACCAATGCCCTGCGCGCCTTCCAGCACATGCAGGCGAGCGCAGCAGAGGGCGGCGGTCCAGTACATCAGGGTCACCAGGGGCAGCACGTCGTAATGGCTGTAGAGCACCAGCTGCAGCACCAGCCCAATGGCGCAGCCCAGCAGGGTGCCGAGGGCGCGAATGCGGCCGGCGAAGCGGATGCCGTTCCAGTGCATGGGGAACAGGACCAGGATCGACGCCACCTGGGCCGACAGCGAATCTTTCAGGTCGAAGCTCTGGAACAGCATGAAGGACAGGGTGGCGATAGTCGCCCCGAGGATCGCCTCGTGGCGCTGGCTGGGCACGTCCTTGGCCGGTATCCGCTTCAGCGGACGCGGCTCGGCATCGGGGAAGAGGAAGAACATAAGCCAGGCGATCAGGACCGTCAGCCCCGCCGCCACCAGGTTGCTGGTGACCAGGTCGTAGAGGTGGGTTTCCGGGTAACTGGCGAAGTGAAGCTGGATGGAGAGGAACACGCTGCCCAGCGCGCCGAACATGAAGAGCGCCCCCTGGGCCATCAGACGGAAGCGCCAGAAGAAGGCCAGGAAAGCCAGCGGCACTATCATCTGCGGTCGGTCGCCAAACAGGCCGTAGATCACCAGTACCTCGACACTCACCACCACGGCCTGGAGCAGGAACTGCCGCACGATGTGGGCGTTGATGACCGGCGTGAGGCCGAGCAGGAGCATGGGATAGACGCAGAAGAACGAGCCGTTGTCCCAGCCCATCAACTTGCAGATGAACAGCCCGAGGGTGCCGCCCCCAGCGAGACGCAGGCATTGCCTCAGGTCGTTCTCGGTCAGAGCTGTCCTGCGGTTCATCAATACACGTAGTGCAGGATGCTGATCGCGGCGATCTGCAGACGGCCGAACAGGTCCGCCAGGTGCGAGTCGCCCGGGTAGAGCTGGACCGTCGCCTTGGCGCCGCTGGGCAGCGTATAGGGCAGGGTTTCGGTCAGGCTGACGTGCAGGCGCTGGCGCTGAGCGTCACGCACCCAGCGGTCGGAGATCGCCGGAGCGGCCAGATCGCCATTGGCGTCGAGCTGCCCCTCCTTCACGCCGGCGTCGATGGCGCTGACCCTGGCCGCAAAAATGTGGCCGGGGAGCGCGTCGAACACCACCGCAGCACCATCCTCCAGGCGCACATAGCGCAGGGCCTTCTCGCGGAAGTCGGCACTGATGTCCGCTTCATCCGCCACCAACGCGGCCACCGGATTGCCGGCATGCAGGAATGCGCCGGGGGACAGCTGCAGGTTGCTCAAGGTGCCGGCGCGCTCGGCACGCACTTCGCTGTATTCCAGTTGCAGGTGCGCCTGCTCCAGCGCGTTACGGGCCTGGCGCAGTCGCAGGTTGTCGTCGCCGACGGCGCCACGCTGGGCCACGAGCTCGCGAATGCGCGCACCGGCGGCACTCAGCTTGGCCTGGGCGGCCTGACGCTGCGCTTCGGTCTGCTCGAACAGCTGGCGCGATACGTGCTGGCTCTGCACCAGACGCCCGAGGCGCGCAGCCTCGCGTTGCAACTCGCTGGCAGAAGCCTGGGCGGCGACCTGGTCGGCACGGGCCGCAGCGATAGCGGCGTCGAGTTGGCGGTTGTCCTGCTCGGCCTGTTCAAGCGCCAGCTCGGCGGCACGCACGGCCAGGCGGAAGGGTTCGGGGTCGAGACGGAACAGGACCTGGCCGGCCTCGACGTGCTGATTGTTGCTGACGGCGACGTCCAGCACCTGGCCGTCCACGCGTGGGGCGATGCGCAGCACCGGACGGGTCAGTTGCGCCTGGGGCGTGATGGGCATCCACAGGTCCGCCGCCAGGAAGTAGGCGAACAGCAGGACGAACAGGATGATGGCCGCCTGGACCCGCCGGGCGAATCTTTGATCCGGAGTCATGCGTACCTCGAAGGGACCCGCAGCGGATGCGGGTGGGGGAAAGACGGGAACGGCACGACCTCGGCCATTACCGCCCATGGGGACAAAGTATATTTAGCTGGGATTCGAGGATAATCTCCCACTTGCGAGAAGCAGCCTTACACAAGGGGTAACAATGGATACGCTCCACAGCATGCGGGTTTTCGTGCGGGTGATAGACACCGGCAGTTTTACCGCCGCAGCCCAGGCCATGGACCTGTCCACCGCGCAGGTATCAAGGCTGGTATCGGAGCTGGAACAGCAGCTCCAGGCCCGCCTGCTGCATCGCACCACCCGCCGTCTCGCGCTGACCGAAGTGGGCGAGCGCTACCTGCAACGCTGCCGGCAAATCCTCGGTGAAGTGGACGAGGCCGCCGCCGAGGCACGCGGTGCCCATCTCAAGCCCCATGGCCGCCTGCGCGTACACACCATGACCGGCCTGGGCCTGCAGCACCTCACCCCCCTGGTGGCACGCTACAGCGAGCTCTATCCGGAAGTGGTGGTGGAACTGACCCTGTCGCAGCGCACCCCCGACCTGCTGGAAGATGGCCACGACGTCATCATCACCTTCGCCCGCGAGCTGCCCGATTCGCAGATGGTCGCCCAGGTACTGGGGCCGATGTTCAGCGTGCTCTGCGCAGCCCCCGGTTATCTGAAGAAGCACGGCGTACCCCTCAGCCCGGTGGACCTGCAGCAGCATCGCTATCTGCGGCTGCTGGACCCGCTGTATGAGGACAGCTGGGTGTTCAATGGCGAGCAGGGTGAATTCAACGTACTCCCCGCCGAGAGCTTCCAGGTGAACGTGGCCGAGTCGTTGGCCAAGGCCGCGCAGGCCGGCATGGGCATCTGCCTGCTGCCCTCTTTCGTCGCCTGCCCGCCCGTGCGTGAAGGCAAGCTGCTGCGGCTCCTGCCGGATTACCGCCTGCGCGAGCGCAACATCTACGCCATCTACCCGTCGCGGCGTTTCCTCGACGCCAAGATCAAAACCTGGGTCGAGTTCCTCAAGGCCGAATTGCCGCCGCTACTGACCCAGGACGAAGCCCTGCTCGAAGATCCGAATCGCTGGGCGATCAACGCGAAACTATTGCGCAAAGAGAAATAGTTCTTCACTGAAACCGCTATTTTTCCCCTTTCCTGACCTCCCTAAGATGGCGCCATGTTTCGCAAGAAACCATCTGAGAGGTTCAAGATATGCAACACAACGCGATTTTTACTGCCGTTTTCGCCGTATTTTCTCTATTTTTCTCGCAATTGACCCTGGCCGAAGAATCCAACGCCTTTGTTGCACGCAACGCAGCTCTGGCCGAGCAGCGCGCCGACGCGGCCCAGCAGGAAGCCATCGCCAAGCAAGGCGCTGAGCAACAGAAGCAGTCCGACGCCCACCAGGACAGCTGATCCCTGTCACTCCCTGTTCTCCACCTCCTGACGTTGATGCGTGACAGCTCCTATATCGACGTCCTGTTCAGGCCGCTCATGACGAGCGGCCTTTTTTTGCCTACAGGAAATGCCGGTGGCGACGGGCGACTTGAGGGGCAGTTGCGCTGCCCTTGGCGATTGAAATCGCCCCTACAGGAACAGCCTGTCCCCGCCTTGTACGGGCGAATACATTCGCCAACCGAACCACCGGTTCGGCCTGCGATGCGTCCGCAGAAAGCAAAAAGGCCGGCATCTCTGCCGGCCTTTCTCATGGGCTCGCAAGCGTCAGGCGGCGGCCGGACGCAGGGAGTAGGTCTTCAACTGCTCGGCGAAATCGCGCAGGGACTGGATACCGCTGGCTTCGGCCTCGTGAATCCATTCCTTGATGGCGGCGAGCATGTCGTGGCCATTGGCGCTGGTCTTCACCCAGATCTGCTGCAGCGCCAGGCGCTTCTCGTAGATCACCTTGAGGGCCTGGCTCTGTTCCAGCATGGCGGCGATGCGCGCCTGGTGGCCTTCGTCGAGCAGGCTGGTCTCGCGGGAAAGCAGGCGTTTGGCGCGGCGGAACAGGTGGCGTACCGACTCGTCGGCCTTGGCCAGTTCCTGCTTCACCAGCGGAGCGATCACCAGCTTGCGGTACTGGGCCATGATCTGGAAACGGTTGTTGAGGATGGCCATGGCGGTGTCCATGTCCAGGTTGCCCTTGCCTTCGACGCGGTGGGCGATCGGTGCCACGCGCTGCACCTTGGCCATGCCGAGGATGCTGAACAGCTTGATCCAGGCCCAGCCCATGTCGAACTCCCACTTCTTCACCGACAGCTTGGCGGAGTTCGGATAGGTGTGGTGGTTGTTGTGCAGCTCTTCACCGCCAATCAGGATGCCCCAAGGCACCAGGTTGGTGGCGGCATCACGGCATTCGAAGTTGCGGTAGCCGATGGCATGGCCCAGGCCATTTACGACGCCTGCGGCCCAGACCGGTATCCACATCATCTGCACAGCCCAGATGGTGATGCCGCCCGCGCCGAACAGCGCCAGGTCGATCAGAGCCATAAGGGTGACACCGCCGATGGGGTAGCGGCTGTAGACGTTGCGCTCCATCCAGTCATCCGGGCAGTTCTTGCCGTAGATGCGCAACGTCTCTTCATTTTTCGCCTCTTCCGCGTACAGTTCCGCGCCTTGGCGCAGTACGGTCCACAGGCCTTTGACCACCGGGCTGTGGGGGTCGTCAGCAGTTTCGCACTTGGCGTGGTGCTTGCGGTGGATGGCGGTCCACTCGCGGGTATTCATGGCGGTGGTCAGCCACAACCAGAAACGGAAGAAATGCTTGAGCGCCGGATGCAGTTCCAGCGAGCGGTGCGCCGAGTAGCGGTGCAGATAGACAGTGACGCTGACGATGGTGATGTGGGTCATCACCAGGGTGACAGCCACCAGCTGCCACAGCGACAGGTCGAGAAAGCCGTTGTACCACATGGATGGTGTTGCCTCGGGTAAAGTGAGCGGGGCTTATCGCGTATAGCTCCTCGGATTATCACAAAGCGCCCGGAGAAAACCATCCTGTCTTTTAGATAGAAGCCCTCCGGTCGTCGGTTGCTTCTATAATCCGCCAATTGCCCGTTTCACCCATGCCAGGAAGGCCGCACCCATGCGTTTCAATTTCAGTGCCCTGCGATTGGTGCTGCCCTACTTCATTCTCGCTAGCCTGTGGGTGCTGTTCAGTGACCGCGCACTCTATTCCCTGGTGGGCGACCGTGTACTGCTGGCCGAGCTGCAGACCACCAAGGGACTGCTCTTCGTGCTGGTTACCAGCCTCCTGTTGTTCACCCTTGTCTGCCTGCACCTGCACCGCCTGAAGGACTATCTGGATGCCCGCCGCGAACACGAAAGCAGCCTGCGCCAGGCCGCCGCTGTGTTCGACAGCACCCAGGAGGGCGTGCTGGTCACAGATGCCGAAAGCCGCATCGTCCACGTCAACCGTGCCTTTTCCCGCATCACCGGCTTCGATGAAGCACAAGTACTGGGCAAGAATCCGCGCATCTTCAGCTCCGGCCGCCACGCCCCGGGCTTCTACAAGGCCATGTGGAATGCCCTGGACAACCGCCGCGAATGGAGCGGTGAAGTGTGGAACCGGCGCAAGAACGGCGAGATCTATCCGCTCTGGCAGAACATCCGCGCCATCCATGACGAAGACGGTCAGCTGACTCACTATGTGGCGGTATTCTCCGACGTCAGTGCGATCAAGCGCTCGCAGCACGAACTGGACTTCCTCGCCCACCACGATCCGCTGACCAACCTGCCCAACCGCCTGCTCTTCACCGAGCGTGTAGAACAGGCGCTGGAACGTGCCCACCGTGAGAAGCAGAACGGTGCAGTGCTGTTGCTGGACCTCGATCACTTCAAGCACATCAATGAAAGCTTCGGCCACTCCCATGGCGACCTGCTGCTGAAGATGGCCGGTGTGCGCCTCCAGGGGCTGATGGAAGGCGGCATGACCCTGGCGCGCCTGGGCGGCGACGAGTTCGGCGTGTTGTGGGAAAACTGCCCTCAGGCCGACCAGGCCGCAGCCCTGGCCGAGCGCATCCGCAGCGAACTGGCGACCCCCTTCCGACTGGACGGCCATGACCTGTTCATCAGCACAAGCCTGGGCATCAGCCTGTTCCCGAACGTCGACGCCAATGTCGAACAGGTGATGCGCAATGCCGACTCGGCCCTGTTCAAGGCCAAGAGCTCGGGCCGCGATTCCTATGCCTTCTACAGCCAGGAACTGACCGAGCAGGCGCGCCAGCGCGTCGAGTTGTTCAGCGCCCTGCGCCAGGCGATGGAGCTGGGTCAGCTGCAAGTCCACTACCAGCCCATCCAGCGCCTGGCCGACGGCCAACTGGTCGGTTTCGAGGCACTGGTGCGCTGGGCGCATCCCGAGCGTGGCCTAGTACCACCTGGTGAGTTCCTGCCAATCGCCGAGCAGAGTGGGTTGATCGCCAGCATCGACGTCTGGGTACTGGAACAGGCCTGCCGGCAGATGCGGTGCTGGCTGGAGCAGGGTCACGCATTGTCTTTCGTGGCGGTGAACCTGTCCTGCCGGCTGTTCCACCGCACCGAGCTGGATAGTGAAGTGGCCCGGGTGCTGGCCACCACGGGCCTTGCACCGGAGCGGCTGGAGCTGGAAATCACCGAAAGCGCGGTGATGGAGGACCCGGACGCCGCCGAGGCCCTGCTTGCTCGTCTGCGTGAACTGGGCGTGCGTCTGGCCATCGACGACTTCGGTACGGGCTACTCCTCGCTGCAGCGCCTCAAGCACCTGCCGGTGCAGAAGCTGAAGCTCGACCAGAGCTTCGTTCGTGGCCTGCCGGACGACAAGAACGATATCGCCATCGCTCGTGCCGTCACCGCCTTGGGCCACAGCCTGGGCATCAGCGTGCTGGCCGAAGGTATCGAGGTGGACGCCCAGGCCGGGTTCCTCCGTGAGCTGGGCTGCGACTACGGCCAGGGGTACCTGTTCAGCCGGCCCTTACCGGTGGAAGAACTCGAGCAGCTCTGGCCGGTAGCCTGAAGACGGCAGATTCGGCTTCGCCAGGCGTTGGCCCCCCCTGTCGGCAGCATCTGCGTCGCTCGAAAGCAATTTCGGTTATATAAAAATTCTTAAATAGTATTTTTAAGAATATTACCCGCTTGCTTAAGATTCGCTCCACGCCACGCGGAATACCTTCCTGAACCATGCCGCGGGCCCCATTTCTAGGAGCACGACCATGAGCGCAACCCTTCGTAGCGTGGAAGGCCAGGACGAGGCCAGCATCCTGCGTGAAATCCAGAGTGCCCTGCACGGCCTGCGTTTCGGCTCGGTGGAAATCACCGTGCACAACGGCCAGGTAGTGCAAATCGAACGCAAGGAAAAATTCCGCCTGCAGCAACCGAACCAGCGCGGTAACTGATTCACAGGACACCGTTCAAGCCTCACGAGGCTTGAAGCCCGACCGGACTGCCGGAGGGCGTTTCGACGAACACCAGTAAACAGCCCTAGCCAACACCTAAAAAAAATTCCAGTTCCAGGAGCTTGATAATGTCGATTCGCCGCTTCGCCCTCGCCGCCCTCGCCAGCGCCCTGATCGCCGGTCCGGCCGCCGCCGCCACCGAACTGCTCAACGTGTCCTACGACCCGACCCGCGAGCTCTACCAGGAATACAACGCCGCCTTCGCCAAGCACTGGAAGGCCGAAGGTGGCGACGATCTGAAGATCCAGCAATCCCATGGCGGCTCCGGCAAACAGGCCCGCGCCGTGATCGACGGCCTGAAGGCCGACGTGGTGACCCTGGCCCTGGCCGGCGACATCGACGAACTGCAGAAGCTCGGCAAGCTGATCCCGGAAAACTGGCAGGCTCGCCTGCCGCAGAACAGCACTCCCTACACCTCGACCATCGTGTTCCTGGTGCGCAAGGGCAACCCCAAAGGCATCAAGGACTGGGGCGACCTGACCAAGCAGGGCGTTGAAGTCATCACCCCGAACCCGAAGACCTCCGGCGGTGCACGCTGGAACTTCCTGGCCGCCTGGGCATGGGCCAAGAAGGAGTACGGCAGCGACGCCAAGGCACAGGAATACGTGAAGGAGCTGTACAAGCACGTACCGGTGCTGGATACCGGCGCCCGTGGCTCGACCATCACCTTCGTCAACAACCAGATCGGCGACGTGCTGCTGGCCTGGGAAAACGAAGCCTTCCTGGCTCTGAAAGAACAAGGCGGCGAGAACTTCGAGATCATTGCGCCGAGCCTGTCGATCCTGGCCGAACCGCCGGTATCGGTGGTCGACAAGAACGTCGACAAGAAGGGCACCCGCAAGGTTGCCGAAGCCTACCTGCAGTACCTGTACAGCGAGGAAGGCCAGCGCATCGCGGCGAAGAACTTCTACCGCCCGCGTAACGAGAAGGTCGCGGCCGAGTTCGCCAAGCAATTCCCGAAACTGGACCTCGTGACCGTGGACAAGGACTTCAACGGCTGGAAAGAAGCCCAACCCAAGTTCTTCAACGACGGCGGCATCTTCGACCAGATCTACCAGGCGCAGTAAGCGCGGAAGACGCCCCCTCTCCCCAACCCTCTCCCTGAAGGGAGAGGGGGCTCGAAGGCCTGATCTCCGGATCGGGCCTCTTTGCTGTCAGCGGGAGAGAAACCAAGCGTTCCAACGCAGAGTAAGGACAGAACATGTCGCGACGCATCTCCCCGGTCATACCCGGCTTCGGGCTGACCCTGGGATACACCCTGGTGTATCTCAGCCTCCTGGTCCTGATTCCCCTGGGTGCCCTGTTCCTCAAGACCACCGAGCTGACCTGGGTCCAGTTCTGGACCATCATCAGCGCCCCCCGCGTGATCGCCGCCCTCAAGCTCAGCTTCGGTACCGCCCTGGCGGCCGCCGTGATCAATGGCATCATCGGCACCCTGCTGGCCTGGGTGCTGGTGCGCTACGACTTCTTCGGCCGCAAGGTCATCGACGCCATGGTCGACCTGCCTTTCGCGCTGCCCACCGCGGTCGCCGGTATCGCCCTCACCGCGCTCTATGCGCCCGCGGGCCTGGTGGGCCAGTTCGCCACCGACCTCGGTTTCAAGATTGCCTACACCCCGCTCGGCATCACCCTGGCGCTGACGTTCGTGACCCTGCCCTTCGTGGTGCGGACGGTGCAGCCAGTACTGGCCGATATCCCCCGCGAGGTTGAGGAGGCCGCCGCCTGCCTGGGCGCCAAACCGCTGCAGATTTTCCGCCACGTGCTGGTGCCGGCGCTGCTGCCGGCCTGGCTGACCGGTTTCGCCCTGGCCTTCGCCCGTGGCGTGGGCGAGTACGGCTCGGTGATCTTCATCGCCGGCAACATGCCGATGAAAACCGAAATCCTGCCGCTGCTGATCATGGTCAAGCTGGACCAGTACGACTACACCGGCGCCACCGCCATCGGCGTGCTGATGCTGGTCGTCGCCTTCGTCCTGCTGCTGCTGATCAACCTGCTGCAACGCCGCATCGAAACCCCGTGAGGAGAGCGCCATGAGTTCCGCAAGCCTGACCGCCGCGTCCTCCGCCAACGCCGCCCGCCGGGGCAGCGCACTGGGTCGCCGTATCCTGATCGCCTTCGCCTGGCTGGCTTTCGCCCTGTTCCTTCTGCTGCCACTGCTAGTGGTCCTGAGCGAGGCGTTGAAGCAGGGCCTGGGTACCTTCTTCGAAGCCATTTTCGAGCCGGACGCCCTTTCCGCACTGAAACTGACCCTGATCGCCGTTTTCATCTCGGTGCCGCTCAACCTGGTGTTCGGCGTTGCCGCCGCCTGGTGCGTGAGCAAATACGAGTTTCGTGGCAAGAGCCTGCTGGTCACCCTGATCGACCTGCCGTTCTCGGTGTCGCCGGTCATCGCCGGCCTGATCTACGTGCTGCTGTTCGGCGCCCAGGGCTACTTCGGTGAATGGCTGCAGGACCGCGACATCCAGATCGTCTTCGCCGTGCCCGGCATCGTCCTGGCCACGATCTTCGTGACCTTCCCCTTCGTCGCCCGTGAGCTGATCCCGCTGATGCAGGAACAGGGCACGCAGGAGGAAGAAGCCGCACGCCTGCTCGGCGCCAACGGCTGGCAGATGTTCTGGCACGTGACCCTGCCGAACATCAAATGGGGCCTGATCTACGGCGTGGTGCTCTGCACCGCGCGGGCGATGGGCGAGTTCGGGGCGGTATCGGTGGTGTCCGGCCACATTCGTGGCGTCACCAACACCCTGCCCCTGCACGTCGAAATTCTCTACAACGAGTACAACCACGTCGCCGCCTTCAGCGTCGCCAGCCTGCTGCTGGTGCTCGCCCTGTGCATCCTCCTGCTCAAGCAGTGGAGCGAGTCGCGCCTGTCCCGTCTCAAGTCGAATGCTGATGAGGAGTAACCACCGTGAGCATTGAAATCCGCAACGTCAGCAAGAACTTCAACGCCTTCAAGGCGCTCAACGAAATCAACCTGGATATCCACAGCGGCGAACTGGTGGCGCTGCTTGGCCCGTCCGGCTGCGGCAAGACCACCCTGCTGCGGATCATCGCCGGTCTGGAAACCCCGGACCTGGGCAGCATCGTGTTCCACGGCGAAGACGTCTCCCAGCACGACGTACGCGATCGCAACGTCGGCTTCGTGTTTCAGCACTACGCGCTGTTCCGCCACATGACGGTGTTCGACAACGTCGCCTTCGGCCTGCGCATGAAGCCCAAGCGCGAACGTCCGAGCGAAAAGCAGATCGCCGAGAAGGTCCACGAGCTGCTGAACATGGTGCAGCTCGACTGGCTATCCGACCGTTACCCGGAACAACTCTCCGGTGGCCAGCGCCAGCGTATCGCCCTGGCCCGCGCTCTGGCGGTGGAGCCGAAGATCCTGCTGCTCGACGAACCCTTCGGTGCCCTCGACGCCAAGGTGCGCAAGGAGCTGCGCCGCTGGCTGGCGCGCCTGCACGAAGAGATCAACCTGACTTCCGTGTTCGTCACCCACGACCAGGAAGAAGCCATGGAAGTGGCCGACCGCATCGTGGTGATGAACAAGGGGGTGATCGAGCAGATCGGCGCACCGGGCGAGGTCTACGAGAGTCCGGCCAGCGACTTCGTCTACCACTTCCTCGGCGACTCCAACCGCCTGCACCTGGGCGACGACCAGCACCTGCTGTTCCGTCCCCACGAAGTCTCGCTGTCGCGTTCCGAAGTGGCCGAGCACCGTGCCGCCGAAGTCCGCGACATCCGCCCCCTGGGCGCCATCACCCGGGTGACCCTGAAGGTGGACGGCCAGGACGAGCTGATCGAGGCCGAAGTGGTGAAGGACCACGACAGCCTGATCGGCCTGGTGCGTGGCGAAACGCTGTTCTTCAAGCCCAAGGCCTGGCAGAAGGCGGCGGGGTTCTGACCGAGCGGAGCCCCTCTCCCCCAGCCCCTCGTCCTTCAGGGAGAGGGGCTGGGGAGAGGGCAGCCGGCGCACCAAACCTCCCCCTGCATTCCATATTTCACTCCACCCCGAATCGTCCCGATTCAGCGGCCCGGATACTGGCCACGTATCCATTGGCGCTATCCTGCGCCCCGACACAAGGAGTGAAACCGTGGCCGATTCCCTGATTACCTACCTGCCCCTGATTGCCGCCACCTTCCTGCTCGCCGGCACGGTGAAGGGCGTGGTCGGCCTGGGCCTGCCAACCATTTCCGTGGGCCTGCTGGGGCTGGTCATGCCTCCGATGCAGGCCGCCGCGCTGCTAATCGTGCCGTCCATGGTCACCAATATCTGGCAGCTCGCCGCCGGCAGCAGCCCCCTGGCGATGCTGCGCCGACTTTGGCCGATGCTCGCCGGGATCTTCGCCGGCACCTGGGCCATGACCTGGGTGGTGAATGCCGCTGACCTGCCCGGCGCCACCTCGATTCTCGGCATCGCCCTGGTGGTCTACGCGCTGCTCGGACTCGCATCGGTACGCTTCAGCGTGGCACCGGCCAACGAAGGCTGGCTGGGGCCGGTGATCGGCGCGGTAACCGGCGCCCTGACCGCACTGACCGGAGTTTTCGTGATTCCCGCCGTGCCTTACTTGCAGGCCATCGGCCTGGAGAAAGATGAACTGGTGCAGGCCCTTGGGCTGTCCTTCAGCGCCTCCACCATCGCTCTGGCAGTGAGCCTCGGACACAGCGGCGAACTGCTGCAACCAGCGGTGCTAGGCGCCTCGCTGCTGGCCCTGGTACCTGCGCTGCTGGGCATGGCCGGCGGGCAATGGTTGCGCAAGCGCATCAGTGCCGAACGCTTCCGTCGCTGGTTCTTCGTCGGTTTGCTGCTACTGGGCAGCGACCTCGTCCTGCGCGGTCTGTTCTAGACCCGAGGCGCCGGCCACCGCGGCCGGCGCCCATGCCACTCACGCGGCCACACCCTGGCAACGGCGGAGGCCAAAGAACTCCAGCTCGGCGAGCACGGCTACCGCCACCGCCTGACCGATCACGAAGACCTTGCCCAACAGGGTCGGCTCGACCCAACCCAGCGCCAGCAACGAGAGGCTGTCGATCACCCACACGGCGTTGATCGCCAGCACTGCCCAGATCCAGCCGCGCCGCAGCGCCTGACGATTGGCCAGCCAGCCAAGCGCCAGCGCGAAGGGCAGCAAGCCGATGCCGGCACCCAGAAGCAGCGCACGTGGCAGCCCCAGCAGTTCTTCCAGCGGGCCGGCTGCCAGCGTCAGCAACAACCCCATGGCGCCGCTGGCCAGGGCATCGGCTTGCAGGGCACGGCGCAGCATCGGGGACATATCGAGATGAGTCATGGTGGTTCTCCTGTCGATGGGGCGCCGGAGTGGCGCTTGGCGACAGATTTCCGCGAAACCCGCAGCGGGTCGATTACCTGCCAGGTAATGGCCGAGCTTCCCTCCCTGAACTATCGTCGGTGCCATGAATACATCTGCCCACCCCGTCGGCGCGCTGTTGCGCCAATGGCGCCAGCGGCGCCGCCTCAGCCAGCTCGACCTCGCCTGCGACGCGGAGATTTCCACGCGTCACCTGAGCTTCGTCGAGACCGGTCGCGCCCATCCCAGTCGCGAGATGCTGCTGCACCTGGCCGAGCAACTGGAGATTCCCCTGCGTGAGCGTAATCGCCTGCTGACCGCAGCCGGATATGCGCCGCTGTTCTCCCAACGTGCGCTCGACGACCCAGCCCTGGCCGGCGCGCGCACGGCGGTCGAGCAATTGCTCAAGGCCCACGAACCCAACCCGGCGCTGGCGGTGGACCGGCACTGGAACCTGCTGGCGGCCAATGGTGCTGTGGCGCCCCTGCTCTCGGGAGTGGCGCCGGAACTGCTGGCGCCGCCACTCAACGTGCTGCGGGTGTCACTGCACCCGAAGGGCCTGGCGCCCCATATCGTCAACCTCGGCCAGTGGCGCGCGCATCTGCTGGAACGCCTGCATCGGGATATCGAAGTCAGCGGCGACCCGGAACTACAGGCGCTGTTCGATGAGCTCAATGGCTACCCCGCACCACCTCCACCGGAAGGTCTGCCCAGCGAGGCGGTGCTCGTGCCGCTGCAACTGCGCACATCTGTTGGCGTCATCAGTTTCATCAGCACCATCACGGTGTTCGGCACTCCGGTCGACGTCACCCTGGCCGAGCTTGGGCTAGAAACCCTGTTCCCCGCCGACCCAGTCAGCGCCGAGTTGCTGCGCAAGCTGCAGGGCAAAGCCTGAAAAACATCGATTCACCCACAACAAATCATTCTTTCGGGTAGTAGCGTGAGAGCCACGGCGCAGTAGGCTGTGCCGGCACCTTTATCGACTCCTCAGAACAACAAGAACAGGAGCACCCGCCATGATCCGCAAGGTTCTGCTGTATCCGCTGATCGCTCTTCTGCTGGGCGTCGCCATGCCCGGTCTCGCCACGGAACGCTCCCCTCTGGAACTGGTACAGGTCCACGCCAGCCGTGCCACGGCCAGCCTGCTGCTGTTTCGCGGGGAAGGCTTCCAGGACGTCCATGCCGAACGAATGCGTAGCGACCTCAAGGCGCTGGATGCCGACTACCAGCGCATCTCCACGCCGAGCGGGGACTTGCGCAAGGCCCATGACGCGTTTGTTACCCAGCTCGAACAGGGCGTTTCCTACGGCCGCAAGGAAGAAGACGTGCCGTGGCGCTTTCCCCAGGAGCTGGCCAAGGCTTTGCGCGACTTCCTCATCGCCGCACGCTCTCAGGCCGGCACGGGCGGAGCTGAGGAACTGCCCGCCAAGGTGGAGTACCTCAATGTCCAGTACCTGAGCCGGTCCTACATCGGCACCTTCGAAATTGCCCGCGAGAACGGCGATACCTATATCGGCCAGGACGAACGTCGCCTGCTGCCGGACATAGACAAGGAGCTGGCGCCGCTGGACGACAAGGCCGACCCGGCGCTGGCCAAGCTGAAGACTCGCTGGGGGTTCCTGAGGACTGCACTGAGCGACCTGAACAGCCAGAGCAACACACTGGTCAGCGCCTCCGGCCGGCCCTACGCGCCCATGATGGTGGACCGTCAGGCGCGGTCGATGAGTGGGCAGTTGCTGACGCTGGGCGACCTCTCCCCCTGATTCAGAAATAGGGGTGAGAAAGCCAGATACCGCAGGGAAATGCTCGGGACTGGACGCTCGCAGGGACAGCCCCCTCTCCCTTCAGGGAGAGGGCATCCCGGCCTGTTGGGCTTCGCTGCGCTCTGCACCAGCCTACGGGGCCGCTGCGCGCCCATGGGCGAATGAATCCGCCTCCGCCGGGATAAATCAAACCGCGGCCTTCTTCTCCCGAATGCACGTCGGGCCCGCACGCTCTTCTACCGCGTGCTCGATCTCCTTGCGCAGCCCCAGGAGGAAACCGAGTTCGGCAACCACGAACAGCGGCCCGATGATCAACCCGGTCAGGTCGTCGACGAAGGCCGGCTTGCGCCCCTCGTAGTAGTGCCCGATGAACTGGACCACCCAGCCCACGACGAACATCCCCAACCCGGCGCCAAGCCAGGCAGCGGTGCTTTGCACGGCAAGAGCAGCACCGAGCCACAAGCTCAACGCGAGCAGCGCTGTCATGACCAGGCCATATCGCAGGTCGAGGCGGAAGTAGTAGAGCGCAGAGACCAGGCTGACCAGCGCAGCCGGTGACCACCAAAGGCCGAAGGATTCGAAGCCGGGGCGCGACAGCAGCACGGCGACGGCGACCACGATCAGCGGAATGCCGACGAAATGGGTGGCGATGTTGCGGCGGTCACGGTGGTACTCGGCGTATTGGCCAAGTTGGTCGATGAGGGTTTTCATTGTTGTGTCCTCAGGTTTGCAGGCAATTGCGCCGATAATGGCGTCATGCCCGAGACAACCTCTGTCAGCTAGCCGACAAAGACCATGACCGAATTCAAGCACTACCTCGATCGCCTGCGCACTGGTCAATGGTTCAGCCAGTTACCCGCCGGCCTGCAGGAAGAACTGCTGGCCATGGCGCAGCTCAGGCGCCTGGAGCCTGGTCAGCGTCTGTTCCGTCGTGGCGACCCACCCTGCGGGCTCTATGCGGTGCTGGAAGGCGCGATCCGGGTTGGCAGCATCAGCGAGAGCGGCAAGGAAGCGCTGCTGGTGCTGGTGGAGCCACCGCACTGGTTCGGCGAGATCTCCCTGTTCGACGGACAATCGCGTACCCACGACGCCTTCGCCGAGGGCCAGGTAACCCTGCTCAACCTGCCCCAGGCGCCGCTGCTGTCGCTGCTCAAACGCGAGCCTTGGCACTGGCGCGATTTCGCCCTGCTGATGAGCCAGAAGCTGCGCCTGGCCTTCATCGCCCTGGAGGAAATGAGCCTGCTGCCCGCGCCCCAGCGCCTGGCCAGGCGCTTGTTGATGATCGCCGAGGGTTACGGCGAGCGCTCCGGCCAACGGCGCGTCATCCAGTTGGCCCAGGAGCAGTTGGCAATGATGCTGGCGATATCCCGCCAGACCACCAACCAGATCCTCAAGGATCTGGAAGCCCAGGGTGCGCTGCGGCTGAACTATGGCGAGATCGAGATCCTCGATCCTGAACGGCTCAAGCGCGCGGCACAGGGCAAGCCGTAACCGGCAACTGCGGGTACGAATTCATTCGCCCAGGGTGGCGCAGCCGCCGTCTGCGATTACCTAGGGCGTACCGTCGGTTCGCTTGGCGATTGGAATCGCCCCTACACGTAACCAGCCTCGCTGCGCTCAGCGACCTGCGGTGAGGCTTTCGCGGTACTGGCTCGGGCTCTGTCCGGTCCAGCGCTTGAAGGCACGGCTGAAGCTACTGGTGTCGGCAAAGCCAAGCAGGTAGGCAATTTCACTGATGGAGCAGCGCGGGTCGCGCATATGGACCAGCGCCAGCGCCTGGCGGGTGTCGCCCAGAAGCTGCTCGTAGTTGCAGCCCTCATCCGCCAGGTGCCGCTGCAGGCTGCGCAAGCTGAGGTGCAGGGACTGGGCGATGCGCTCGGCTGAAGGTTCGCCATTCGGAAGCTGGGCCTCCAGGCAGGCACGCACCTT
The DNA here is from genome assembly GCF_003626975.1 of Pseudomonas sp. DY-1. NCBI lineage: Bacteria > Pseudomonadati > Pseudomonadota > Gammaproteobacteria > Pseudomonadales > Pseudomonadaceae > Pseudomonas > Pseudomonas sp. DY-1. Next base: position 4,101,372 of record NZ_CP032616.1, read on the forward strand.
GCGCGACCAGGTGGGCTGCTGCAGTTGCTCCAGGGTTCGCTTGAGCACCGCTTCGTTGTGCTCGGCCAGTTCGGGATTGGAGTCCTCCAACGGTCGCTCGAAGTCGTCCGCCGCGAACTCCAGCAGGTTCTCATCGGCACCGAAGGCCAGCGGCGCGCGGAATACCGCGTGCCAGGGCTGCGGGTCAACCGGCTGCTGGCGGCGAAGGTGTACGGCGAGCGGCGCATAGTCTCGGCCGATGCGGTTGCGGCAGGTGCGCACGTAGATGGCGGCAAAGGCATCCACCGCTTCCGGCGCCGGCTCGAAGCCGTCTTCACGCACCCGCAGACGGAACAGGTAGCGCTCACCTTCGCGTGACAGCTCCAGCTCCAGCGCGTCGCTGACCACCTGGTGATAACGCACGATGCGCTCGAAGACTTCCCGCAGGCTGGCGCTGGCCACCAGGGCATAGCCCAGGGCGTGGAAGGTGGTGGGACTGACGTAGGTGGAAATCTTCAGCCCCAGGGCCGGGTCGCCGCTGGCGTCTACGGCCAACTGCCAGAGACGCGTGGTGGCGGACAGCGGGTAGCGCGCGTTGGGGTCGTCCATCAACGCCGGATCGAGCCGGGCCTGGCGGCAGAGTTCCGCGCTGTCGAGGCCGAGCGCGTCCAGCTGCTTGCGCAGGGCTCGGGTCCAACTGGCGAGGGTAGTGGGTTCGCTCATGCAGGTTGGCGTTTCCGGTCAACAGGTTGGCGTGCTCGGTCGGGCGCGGCGACGGCTCGGAACGGCACAGTAGAACCATCTCCGACAAGAGGATGGAAGCATGTCCGCCAAGCCTGCAAGCCCCCGCACGCTGAATGACCAGCAGCGATCAGCGCATATTCGTGAAGTGGTGATGGCCAGTGGCAACGCACTGCGCCAGCGTTTTCCCGTGTTGCAACATCAGGACGCCATCGGCGCAGGCATCCTCGCCTTCGCCTTGGCCGGCATGCTGGGTTCCGCCCTGCTCTATCTGAACGACCAGATCGCCTGGTGGGCCTGCCTGCTGCTCAACGCCTTCTTTGCGTCGCTGACCCACGAGCTGGAGCACGACCTGATTCACAGCATGTACTTCCGCAAGCGCAAGGTGCCGCACAACCTGATGATGGCGCTGGTCTGGATGGCGCGGCCAAGCACCATCAACCCCTGGATTCGTCGCCACCTGCACCTCAACCACCACAAGGTGTCCGGTACCGAGACCGACCTCGAAGAACGCGCCATCACCAACGGCGAACCGTGGGGCCTGGCGCGTCTGCTGATGGTGGGCGACAACGTGATGTCCTCGCTCATCCGCATGCTGCGAGCCAAGACCTGGACACAAAAGCGCGGCATCCTCTGGCGCACCCTGAAGGTCTACGCGCCGCTGGCGCTGCTGAACTGGGCCACTTGGTACGTCTTCCTCGGCTTCCACGCCATCGACACCCTGGCCTGGGCCCTGAATGCCCCTATCGCCTGGTCGGCCGGCACCCTTGAAGTGATGAGCATCGTCAACATCGCCGTGGTGGTGCTGGTGGGACCGAACGTACTGCGCACCTTCTGCCTGCACTTCGTCAGCTCCAACATGCACTACTACGGCGACGTCGAACTGGGCAACGTGATCCAGCAGACCCAGGTGCTCAACCCTTGGTGGATGTGGCCACTGCAAGCGTTCTGCTTCAACTTCGGCAGCACTCACGCCATCCATCATTTCGTGGTCAAGGAGCCCTTCTACATCCGTCAGTTGACGGCGCCGGTAGCGCACAGGGTGATGCGCGAGATGGGCGTGCGCTTCAACGATTTCGGCACCTTTGGCCGCGCCAACCGCTGGCACCCGAAGGAGCAGCCAGTCACCCAGCCCGCCCAACCCACCGTTGGATAGGGCACGGGCTGCGCGCCGCTGCCCCTATGATCGCGACAACGCGCGCCCCTGGGCGCACGCCTTCCCCGAGCACAGCTGCAAGCATGAGGTAGCGGCATGAAAACCTGGATTTGTGTGGTCTGCGGCCTGATTTACGACGAAGCCAAGGGCTGGCCCGACGAGGGCATCCCCGCCGGCACCTCCTGGAACGACGTGCCAGACGACTGGATCTGCCCGGACTGTGGCGTCGGCAAGAACGATTTCGACATGCAGGAAATCTGAGCCCGAATTCGCGGTGCCTCTTCCCTGTGGGAGCGAATTCATTCGCGATCGATACGACGCCAGCGTCATGAGGGGCAGCCCTTCGGCCTGCTTCGCGAATGAATTCGCTACAAGCTTCACCTCGTCGTCGATTCCGTCTCAAAACCTCAGGCTCACCCGCGCCGTCAGCCCGTTGTCCCGCGCGTCTTCGGCATAGGTGCCGTTATAGAACAGCCCGGCGTAGGCCTGTTCGGTAAGCTGGTAATCCACCCCCGCGTCCAGCCTGAAAGCGTCCCGGGTCAGTGCCACGGCGGCGCCACTCTCGTCGTCGATCCGGCTGTCGCTGAAAGCATGCCGCCAACCCGAGCTGATGCGCGCGGTCAGGCGCCGCCCCGATTCAAGCTCGATGCGCGTGGTACCGCGCAGGCCGAAGGTGCTGTAGCCGATCTCGTCGCGCTGGCTACCGAGACTACCCCGCGAATCGCTGTCCAGGCGCACGTAGGCCAGCTCGCTGAAACCTTCTGCGCTGAAGTCACGAAAATCCAGGGAGTAGCTGAGCTCGCCGAACACCTGGCCGCTATCGGCATCGGCCGCGCGCGTGTCACCGTCGTGGCCACTCCAGGCCGCCCCCAACTTCACGCCGATCTGGTTGTAGATCTTGGTGCCGGCGTAGGCGCCCAGATGCAGGCTGTGGATATCCGCATCCACACCCTGCACCTCCACGGAGGTGGTCGAGTAGCCGCCCATCACACCAGCGAACCAGTTACCCAGCTTGCGCTCGCTGCCCAGCAAGAGTCCGCCGATATCCCGCTCACGACGGGGCGCCCGGTGGTCCGCATCCGCCGAGCCGTGACTGCCGAAAGCCCGCGCCCAAGCCGGCGTCTGTCCCTCTTCCAGGGGCGGTTCACGGAAGGAAAAACGGATCTGCTGGATGCGCTCGGATGCGGCATCGCGGAGGAAGTGGCTGTCTTCCAGCAAGCTGGCGCGACTGGACGCGGCAAAGGGGTCGCCAAGGGCCTGCGCGCTCAGCAACAAGGAGCAGAGACCGGCAATGACGACGCGCGGCGATGGATGCTGGCCCATGCAGGGCACCTCCAGACGGGGCATGTGGATAACTCTAGTTCGATGCTGGGCAATTCAATTTCCCGAATCCACCCCCGAGTTTCTGATTTGCCGGAGATTCACGACGCTGGCGCAATGGCCACCGGCACACATAAGGAACCTGCCCATGCGCCCGCTGCTTTCCCCCGGCCTCAATGCCCATGCCTCGATGCTGCTCTGGGCATTGCTGGTAGCGCTATCGTTCTTCGCCGCTGCCCAGCTGAACCCGGCGCTCGACGCCCTGCCACTCACCGCATTGCGCCTGCTGCTTTCAGGAAGCCTGTTCTTGCCCTTGCTTCTGTTTCGCCGCCCCGGTCTTCCTGGCGGACGCGCACTGTTGGCGCATGTGGTGCTGGGTGGGTTGTTGGCACTCTATTTCGGCAGCCTGTTCGAAGCGCTGAAACACACCAAGGCACTGGACACCGCGCTGCTTTACGTCAGCGTGCCGCTGCTGACGCTCGGCGGTGAACGCCTGCTGCTGGGCAAACCGGTGCTGCAACGGCTTTGGCCGACCCTCATCGCCGCGCTCGGCGCCCTGGCCCTGCTCGGCCTCGACAATGCCCATTTCGATACCTATGCCTATACGGTCTACGGTATCGGCTGTCTCGCCATGGCGCTCTATGCCCCACTCAGCCAGCGTCTGAAACCCTGGCTCGGTGCCGAACGCGGCGCCGCTTCCCTGGCCTGCGGCAACCTGCTGGCAGGTGGCTTGCTGCTCGTCCTGGTCAGCACCCTCGGCCAGCGCTGGGACGGCCTGCAAGGCATCGCCCTGCGCGACATCGGTTGGCTGTTCTACCTGGCCCTGACCGCTACCCTCGCGACCTTCTGGCTCCTGCACAGGGCCATCCATTGGCTGCCACCGGCAACAGTGATCGCCTACAGCTACCTGAGCGGCCTGTTCGCCCTGCTGCTGCAGAGCGTCTGGCTGCACAAGGTACCCGCGCCGCTGGCCTGGGCCGGTGCCGTGCTGATTGTCCTCGGCATGCTCTGGCTGGCTCGCCTGAGCCCGGCGCGCACGGCCACCGCCTGAGTGCTTGCCATGTCGACAGGCTCGGGTTCTGATGGCGTTCCTGCCCCATGGAACCCGACCATGCTGCTCGCGAACGGACTACGCAAGATCGATTTCCAGGACCTCTTGGTGTTTCTCGAAATCTACGAGCGGCAGCACCTGGGGGAAGTCGCGGAGGTACTGAACCTCAGTGCCTCCAGCGTCAGCTACAGCCTGAGAAAACTCCGCGGTACCCTCGACGATGAGCTCTTCATCGCCACTCGCAGCGGCATGCGACCCACCCGCAAGGCCCTGGCCATGCGCCCCCACGCCCGCGCCATGATCGATCTGATGAACGCCTGCTTCAGCGAGTCCCGCGCCTTCGACCCCAGCCAGGCACCGCGTACGTTCCGCCTCTGCGCGCCGGAGTACTTCGAGCTGCTGATCCTGCCGCCTTTGCTGCGCCGACTGAGCGATGCGGGCTACCCGGTGAGCCTGGAGGTGCAACGCCTGGGCCGGGAAATTCCCGCCGAGGCCCTGGTGCAGGGTGAGCTCGACCTGGCCCTGGGCTTCGGCCCGAATCAGCACCGCGCCCACCCCGGAATAGTGAGCCTGGCGCTGCTCAAGGATGAGCTGCTCTGCGTACGTGCCGCCGAAAAGGAGCCCGTGGCGGACCTGGATGCATTCTGCGCACGACGCCAGGTGTTCCCCACACCCTGGGACTCGGATCGCAACATGATCGATGGCTGGCTGCAGCAGCAAGGCCGCTCCCGGCAGTTCGCCGCCCGCACCAACAATTACCTGGCCGCCCTGCAACTGATCCCGGCCAGCGAGTTGCTGCTGGTGCTGCCGGCGCGGGTGTATGAGCTATTGGGTAACCCCCGTACCGCCGCAAGTCCATTGCCCGACCTGCCAAGCTTTTCCCTGGAGCTGCTCTGGGCTCAGCCCTTCGACCAGGACCCGGCAAACATCTGGCTGCGCGAGCAGATTCTGAGCGTCTGCGCCGAGCAGTCACTTCTCTAGCAGGTCATCCACCACCCGGCCGAGAAAACCGCGACTCGCGTTCAGCACCTCGGCCTGGGTCTCTTCGCGGGCGAGCATGCGCGCCACCACCAATGCACCGACGCACTGGGAAATCATCGCCCAGGCCAGCTCGCCGTCTTCAAGGATTTCCGCCCAGGCACGCTGCAACTGCAGCATCCAGTGCTCGGCCTCCTCACGAACGGGAAGGTCGGCGCGGGCGATTTCAGCCCCCAGCGCCGGGATGGCGCAGCCGGTGTCGGGGTTCTGCAGATGGGCCATGCTCAGATAGCGGTCGAGGCAGCGCTCCAGCTTGTCACGGCAGAAGCCTTCGCCACGGGCGACGTGGCCGATCAGGCTCTGTGAAAGTTCGCGCTGGACGATGGCAGTGAAGAGGTCGTTCTTCGACGGGAAGTGGCTGTAGAAGGCGCCTCCGGTCAAGCCGATGGCTTTCATCAAGCCGTCGACGCCGGTGGTGGAAAAGCCGCCGAGCTTGGCAATGGCACCACTGCTTTCCAGCAGTTTTTGCCGGGTTTCTTCCTTGTGGGTGGCTGAATAACGCACGACGACCTCCGGTGGACTGGCTTGACGCACTGGCGAGCATAGCATAACGTCCGTTCAGCTAACGATCGTTCAGCAAAGGTGAACAGCATGGCTAGCGATACCGAGAACAAGAAAGTGGTACTGGTAATTGGTGCCGGTGACGCCACCGGCGGCGCCATCGCCCGGCGCTTCGCCCGCGAAGGGTATGTCGCCTGCGTGACCCGGCGAAGCGCCGACAAACTGCAGCCCCTGGTGGATGCCATTCGTGCCGAAGGTGGCGAAGCTCACGGCTTCGCCTCCGATGCACGCAAGGAAGAAGAGGTCGCCGAGTTGGTTGAAACCATCGAACGCGACATCGGCCCGATCGAAGCTTTCGTCTTCAACATCGGCGCCAACGTGCCCTGCAGCATCCTTGAGGAAACGGCGCGCAAGTACTTCAAGATCTGGGAGATGGCCTGCTTCTCGGGCTTCCTCACCAGCCAGGCGGTCGCCCGTCGCATGGTCACGCGCGAGCGCGGCACCATCCTCTTCACCGGCGCCACCGCCGGACTGCGCGGTGCCGCCGGGTTCGCCGCCTTCGCCGGGGCCAAGCACGGCATTCGCGCCCTGGCCCAGAGCATGGCGCGCGAGCTTGGCCCGCGAAATATCCACGTCGCCCACGTTGTGGTGGACGGTGCCATCGACACCGAATTCATCCGCGACAGCTTCCCCGAGCGCTACGCACTGAAGGACCAGGACGGCATCCTCGATCCCGACCACATCGCTGAGAACTACTGGTACCTGCACAGCCAGCCGCGCGATGCGTGGACGTTCGAACTGGATCTGCGGCCCTGGATGGAACGCTGGTGATCCCATAGGAGCGAGCTTGCTCGCGAAATGCTCCCGCACGGCCTCGTTCGCGAGCACGCTCGCTCCTACCTGGCCGTAGCCGAAACCAACGACGAGAACCCTCATGACCAAAACCGTCGAATTCTTCTTCGACCTCGGCAGCCCGGCCAGCTACCTGGCCTGGACCCAGCTGCCGGGGATCTGCGCCAGGACCGGCGCCACGCTGCACTATCGCCCAATGCTGCTGGGCGGTGTGTTCCAGGCCACCGGCAATGCCTCGCCTGCCGCCGTTCCGGCCAAGGCGCGGCACACCATGATCGATATGCAGCGCTTCGCCCGACGCTATGACGTGCCGATGCACTTCAACCCCTTCTTCCCCATCAACACGCTGACGCTGATGCGCGCCGCCATCGGCGTGCAGATGCGTCAGCCAGAACGCTTTGGAGCCTATCTAGATGCCATGTTCCGCGCGCTCTGGCAGGACAAGCGCAATCTCGGCGACCCCGTCGTGCTGGCCGCCGTCCTGCAGGAGGCCGGCTTCGATCCCCAGGCGATGCTGGCCCTGGTGGGTGAACAGGAGGTGAAGGACGCGCTTAAGGCAGTTACCGAAGAAGCAGTGAAACGCGGAGTATTCGGCGCACCCACCTGTTTTGTCGGTGAAGAGATGTTCTTCGGTCAGGATCGGCTGGATTTCGTCGAGGAAGCACTGGCCTGAGTCGACATCCCGAGCTTCGGCAGCGACGCCAGCAATGTGGCGTCGAGGCCGAGCATTCGCGCAGCCTTGTGTTTGGCCAGTTGGGCCGCGTCCTCGCCTTCCGGAAGCTCGGCGGCCAGCTTGGCGATGTGCAGGATGAGCGCATCCTTGGAGTAGACACCTCCGCCCAATTGGTACGCGGCCGCGATCAGCTGGCGCAGTTCCAGGGGCAGGCGCCAGCGCGTGCGCAGGGCCGAGCCGTATGGAGCGCCATGCGTACGCAGTGCCTCTTCGACCTGCTCGGCCGTCAGCTCCTCGCCTCCCAGGTCGCGCCAGCTCTGGATGCTGCGCAATACCGCCAGATCGCCGAGCAGGTGCAACAGGCCAGCGGTGTAGCAACGCTCGCCATCCCCCTCCAGGCATTGAGCCAGCCAGCGTGCCAGCTCGGCGGTGCGCTGGCATTGCTGCCAGATGCGTTCGCCGTGGGGTAGCAGCAGTGGGTCCGTCAGGTCGACACTGCGTTGCAGCGCCAGCCCCTGCGCCAGGTTGAGGCTGTGCTGCGACCCCAGCCGGGCAACGGCCTGATCCAGGGTCTGGCAACTGTTGCCCAGGTGCTGGCCAGCACTGTTCGCGGCGGCAATCAACTGACCGGTAAGCTGCGGGTCCTGGAGAAACAGGGGCTGCAGTTCGGCCAGGTCGCGCTTGTGAGACTGCATGGCGTGATCCAACGCCTCATGCACCACCTTCAACAACGGCGCCCCGGACGAGGTTTCACGCGCTTTGCCCAGGTACTCCTCCAGGCTCTGCATGTTCGGGACGGACGGAACCGGGCAGGCTAGCTCCTCGCCCGGTTCCAGCAACAGGTTACGCAGGCGCTGCAGCAGGTCCTCGGCATTGAAGGGCTTGGCCAGGTAGGCGGTAGGAGCCAATGGCAAGGCTGCGCGAACGCTGGCGGCGTCCACGCGCTCGGTGATCAGGAAAAAGGGGACTGGCGGATGGCGTCGCTGCCGCCGGACTTCGCGCAGCAGCTCAAGGCCACCGATGCCCGGCAGCCCGTAGTCGACAATCAGCAAGTCCGGCCAACCTGTGCGGCAATGCTCGAGCACGCTCTGGCTGTCCGGCAGCACCTCGAGATGTGCGTCGCATCGCGCCTTGCGCACCAGCTCGACAAGCAGCTCGGCACTCCAGCGGTCAGGGTCGGCAATCAGCACCTTGGGTGCCCGCTCCATATCTGCCATGCGTGGCGATCCAGTTCAGCTGTAACTCTGGGTGAAAAATCCTGTACGGCTCGTACAAGAAGTGCGAGCACTTCAGCAGACTAGACAATGCGGGCGCTCGCGCGCCAGCCCGGACAACGTCAGGGCAGCAAGCGCGCCGGAAGACGTTCCAGTAGTGCGGGATCGAGCCGCAGCAATCGTGCTGCTCGTTGTTCCATCAGGCTTGTCGGGGCTGCACCGTGCGACAGGCACAGCAGGGCCGCACAGAGGTTGAGTACCAGCGCTTCGCGGGAGAACACGCCAGCGCCCAGACCGTGGAAAGCCGCCACCAGTTCGCGCAGACCGAACGGCAAGCGCCAACGGATGCGCAGGGCCGAGCCGAAGCCCGCCGCCCTCCGCTGCATCACATCCTGCAGTTCATCGTTGCTCAGGCTGCCCCCGGAATCCTGCCAATCCTGCAGACTGCGCAGCAGGGCCAGTTCACCCAAGTTGTGCAACAGTCCGGCGGTGTAGCAGAGCTCGGCATCCAGCTCCAGTTCGCTGGCCAGCCAGTAGCCCAGCTCGGCACTGCGCTGGGCGGCCTGCCAGGCCAGTTCGGCCAGCTCCGCCAGGCGCGGGTCGTGCAGCCGCGCGTTGCGCTCCAGGGCCATGCCGAGCACAAGATTGAGGACGCGGGTGACGCCGAGTCGCTGCATGGCCTGACCCAGCGTCTGGCAGGGCATGCCGAAGTGCTGGGCAGCGCTGTTGGCGGCGGCGATCAGCCGTGCGGTGATCTGCGGGTCGCGGGAGAAGATTTCATCGAGGTCGCGCAGGTCGACCTGATCGGCGTGCAGGCATTGGCTGACCGCCTCGCGAACATCATCCAGCAGCGGTGCCCCCTGCCCCTCCTCGCGCACACTGTCGAGGTACTCCTTGAGGTTGTTGAGCAACAGCGCGGGCGCCTGGCCGCCGACAACGGAGTCGCTGGCCGGCAGCAGTGTGCTGAGGCGCTTGCGCAGCTTGGCCGCATTGAACGGCTTACCCAGGTAGGCCGTCGGCGCCAAGGGCCGCACGGCACGCACGCTGGCTGCATCCACGCGGGCGCTGATCAACACAAAAGGTAACGCGGGGGTGCGGGGGTGGCGACGCAGTTGGCGCAGCAGTTCGACTCCATCGATGCCGCCCAACTCTCCATCGGCAATTACCAGCTCCGGCAAGCGCCGCTTGCAGCGTGCCAGGGCTTCGAGGCCATCGGCCACCTGCAACACTTTGGCGGTGCCGCATATGTCCAACACGAGCTGGGCGAGTAGCTCCGACGTCCACGGATCGGCCTCGGCAATCAGGACTTCCGGAGCCTGGGCTAGGACGGGCATGGATACCTCGGGTGGCAGATAGGTCGTCACCGACAATCTACGCAGGGCCGGGAAATGGCCGAGAGGCAGGTCGGATTCGTCGTCAGAACAGAAGGCCGGCAGTCTAAACCGGGGGCCAGGCGGAGGATAGTGATCTAGGCCAAGGTCGGTAGCGAAAAACAACCTCATGCGGTTCCTGTCGTAGAGGGGATCTCGTTCGCCAGGTAGACCTAAGGATTGTTCTGCGGAGCTTCATACGCAGCCCTGCGCGACCCGCTCCCAGAGGGTGGGAGAGTCGTATGTGTCACTCCTGATCATCCAGGCAAAAAAAGACCCGCCGAAGCGGGTCTCTTTTCACTACCTGGGGAATCAGGCCAGTTCGTCGAAGCACTCGGCGACAATGGCGATGCCCTTGTCCAGTTGTGCGTCGGGAATGGTGACCGGCATCAGGAAGCGGATGACGTTGTAGTAGGTACCGCAGGACAGCAGGATCAGGCCTTTTTCACGAGCCTTGGCCACGATCTTGCCAACCAGTTCGGCGGCCGGCTTGCTTTCGTCGCCGCCTTCGAACAGCTCGATGGCAACCATCGAACCCAGGCCACGGACGTCGCCGATGACCTTGTGCTTGGCTGCGATTTCACGCAGGCCGGCCTTCAGGCGCTCGCCTACAGCCTGGCTGCGCTCCAGCAGTTTCTCTTCGTCGAACACTTTCAGCACGGCCAGGGCCGCGGCACAAGCGATCGGGCTACCGGCGTAGGTGCCGCCCAGGCCGCCGGGAGCGATGCTGTCCATGACTTCGGCCTTGCCGACTACGCCGGAGATCGGGAAGCCACCGCCAACGGACTTGGCGAAGGTGGTCAGGTCAGGCACGACGCCCAGTTGCTCGGTGGCGAAGAAGGTGCCGGTACGGCCAGCGCCAGTCTGTACTTCGTCGGCGATCAGCAGGATGCCGTGCTGGTCGCACAGGGCGCGCAGGCGCTGCATGAAGGCCTTGGAGTTGACGTAGAAACCACCTTCGCCCTGAACCGGCTCGATGATGATGGCAGCGATGTCTTGCGGCTGGGCATCGTTCTTGAAGATGCGCTCGATGCTGGCGATGGACTCGTCTTCGCTGATGCCGTGCAGTTCGCACGGAGCCAGGGCACGGAACACGCCGCCCGGCATCAGGCCCATACCAGCGGAGTACGGAACCACCTTGCCGGTCAGGGACAGGGTCATCATGGTGCGGCCGTGGTAGGCGCCGGTGAAGGCGATCACGCCAGCGCGGCCGGTGGCGGCGCGAGCGATCTTCACGGCGTTCTCAACGGCTTCGGAGCCGGAGGTCACCAGCAGGGTCTTCTTGGCGAAGTCGCCCGGCACGCGCTTGGCGATCTCTTCGCAAAGCTCGATGTAGGGCTCGTAGGCCAGCACCTGGAAGCAGGTGTGGGTCAGCTTGGTCAGCTGCTCCTGAACGGCCTCGATCACTTTCGGGTGCAGGTGGCCGGTGTTCAGTACGGCGATACCGCCGGCGAAGTCGATGTACTCGCGGCCGTCGACGTCCCAGACGGTGGCGTTCTCGGCGCGCTCGGCGACGATCGGGTGGATCTGGCTGACACCGCGGGCAACAGCGGCGGCACGGCGTTTCAGCAGGGATTCGTTCTTGCTCATAAGTTCCTCACGGCCGCTCATCGGGCGGCGCAATCTCAAGGATTAATGCCCCCGGTAGGGGCCAGCGCAGCATTCGATGATCGACTGCGCGGGCTTGCCGGAGGCTCGTTTTCTCTAGGGGTGGAACTGGGGCGCCGCGCGCTCTTTCGCGCCTTGCCCCGTCTTTGGATCAGATACCGCCGAGGCAGAGATACTTGATCTCCAGGTAATCCTCGATGCCGTATTTGGAACCTTCGCGGCCCAGGCCAGAAGCCTTCACGCCGCCGAAGGGCGCCACTTCGTTGGAGATCAGGCCGGTGTTGATGCCAACCATGCCGTACTCCAGGGCCTCGGCCACGCGGAATACGCGGCCCAGGTCACGGGCGTAGAAGTAGGAAGCCAGGCCGAATTCGGTGTCGTTCGCCATGGCGATGACGTCGGCTTCGTCCTTGAAGCGGAACAGTGGAGCCAGCGGACCGAAGGTCTCTTCCTTGGCCACGGCAGCGTTCTTCGGTACGTCGACCAGGATGGTCGGCTCGAAGAAGGTGCCACCCAGGGCGTGCGGTTTGCCACCGGCAACCACTTTGGCGCCCTTGGAAACGGCGTCGGCGATGTGCTCCTGGACCTTGGCCACGGCTTTCTCGTCGATCAGCGGGCCGGTGGTGGTGCCGTCTTCCAGACCGTTGCCGATCTTCAGCTTGGCCACAGCAGCCTTCAGCTTCTCGGCGAAGGCTTCATAGATGCCGTCCTGCACGTACAGGCGGTTGGCGCAGACGCAGGTCTGGCCGTTGTTGCGGTACTTGGAGATCAGCGCGCCTTCAACGGCGGCGTCCAGGTCGGCGTCATCGAAGACGATGAACGGAGCGTTACCGCCCAGTTCCAGGGAGACCTTCTTGATGTCCTTGGCGCACTCGGCCATCAGCTGACGGCCGATCTCGGTGGAGCCGGTGAAGGACAGCTTGCGCACGACCGGGTTGCTGGTCAGCTCGCCACCGACTTCGCCGGCACTGCCGGTGACCACGCTCAGCACGCCTTTCGGGATGCCGGCACGTTCGGCCAGTTCGACCAGGGCCAGGGCGGAGTAAGGAGTCTGGGAAGCGGGCTTGATCACCATGGTGCAGCCGGCGGCCAGAGCCGGGCCGGCCTTGCGGGTGATCATCGCGGCAGGGAAGTTCCACGGGGTGATGGCAGCGGTCACACCGATCGGCTGCTTGATCACGATCAGGCGCTTGTCGGGCTGGTGGCCGGGGATCACGTCACCGTAGACGCGCTTGGCTTCTTCGGCGAACCACTCGATGAAGGAAGCGGCGTAGGCGATCTCGCCCTTGGCCTCGGCCAGCGGCTTGCCCTGTTCGATGGTCATCAGACGGCCCAGGTCGTCCTGGTTTTCCATCAGCAGCTCGAACCAGCGACGCAGTTTGTTGGCGCGTTCCTTGGCGGTCAGCGCACGCCAGGCCGGCAGAGCACGCTCGGCAGCCTCGATGGCGCGGCGGGTCTCGGCGGTGCCCATCTTCGGCACGGTGCCGATGATTTCGCCAGTGGCCGGGTTGTTGACCTTGATGGTCTGGCCGCTGTCGGCGTCCAGCCAGGTGCCGTCGATATAGGCTTGCTGGCGGAACAGCTTGGCGTCTTTCAATTGCATCTCTGTCTCCTTCACACCGGCGCTGCACGGGCGCCGGGGCAGGTTGTTGTTCTTCAGCCAATGCGGGATTGGCCAGGACGGAGTGATTGGAACGGCCCGGCTTATGGAGGGGCGAGGGGGCGTTTGAAATCTCAAACGGAATCCTAGGGTGCGAGAAACTTAAGGGCAATAGGCCGTTCGATAAAATCAACAAAAAGTGGGTGCAGTTTGTCGAAATCCTGATCAAAGATGACCAGAAGCGGCACCATCGTTCAACATTGCGAACAAGGTTTTGCCGCATGGACGCAAGGGTCTGACATCGGTATCATGGCGCCCCCATACGCATCCGTAGCTCAGCTGGATAGAGTACTGCCCTCCGAAGGCAGGGGTCGTGGGTTCGAATCCCGCCGGATGCGCCAAATCAGAAAGCCCGCCAAGTGCGGGCTTTCGCGTTTCTGGTCGAAAGGCGACGTGCGCTGTCAGTCAGCTGATTCCCCGCAGAGATCGAGCGCAAGCCAGCGCTCCACTTCTGCCTGAGCCAGGCCAGCACCAAGCAGACTGAATAGTTTGCCCAGGGCTGCCTCGCGGGTCATGCCATCGCAGGAGACCAGGCCGCTGCTGGCCAGCTGGCTGCCGGCAGCATAGACGCCGAACTTCACTGCGCCTTCAGGGCATTGGCTGATAGCCGCCAGGACTACGCCGCGTGCGTGGGCGTCCTTGAGGGCGCTGAGGATGTCGGCGTTGTCCGAAGGGCCGGTGCCGCTGCCATAGCACTCCAGCAGGAGCCCCTGGACGCCGCTATCCAGCACCGCGCGCAGCTGCGTTGCGGCGAGACCGGGGAACAGCGGCTGCACGGCGAGGCTGACCGGCTGGCGCTGCATGTGGTAGTCCAGCTCGGCCGGGAATGTCGAGGCGCGCTGGCCATTGCGCAAGCGCCGGGCTTCGATGAAGGCGTCAAAGGCATCGCTCTTCTGCTTGCTGGCGCGAGTGCCATTGAGCAGCAGACCGTTGAAATAAAGGTGCACGCCGGGAGCAACGCCTGCGGCCAGCAGCGCCAGGGCGCCAAACAGGTTTGGCCAGGCATCGCCGCCATCGACGCCGGCAGGCTGCATCGAGCCGGTAAGCACTACCGGCACCGGTAGGCCGAGAAGCAGAAAGGACAGTGCAGCGGCGCTGTAGGCCAGGGTGTCGGTGCCATGCAACACCAGTACCGCATCGCAACTGTCCCGCTCCACTCCTTCGACGATGGCATCGCGCATAGTCAACCAGTTGGCCTGGGTCATGTTGGCGCTGTCCAGCAGCGGCAGCAGTTCGCGGAACATCCATGGTGGCGTCGGACGCTGCGGCTGGGTGGCCTGCTCGGCGCGTAGCCGGGCCTCGAATCCCGAGGCCGGTGCGAGGCCGGCATCGGTCATCTGCATGCCGATGGTGCCACCGGTATAGAGCACCAGGAGTTTGCGGGAGGGGGACATGTTTTCTCCGTTCTTATTAGTACTGCAGTCCTCCGCATCCTAATCCCGCGTCCCCTGGCGGCCTATCTGATTCTGCCGGCCCGCTGCGCCGGATCGCCGTATCCCTGGGTGATGCGATCGATCACCACGGCCAGCGCCACGATGGCCAGGCCCGCTTCGAAACCCAGGCCCACGTTCAGGGTCTGGATACCGGTCAGCACGTCCTCGCCCAATCCGCGGGCGCCGATCATGGACGCGACCACCACCATGGACAGGGCCATCATCACCGTCTGGTTGAGGCCGGCCATGATGGTCGGCAGGGCCAGGGGCAACTGTACGTAGCGCAGGCTCTGCCAGCGATTGGCGCCCAGGCAGGCAGCAGCCTCGGTGACCGATACATCCACTTGGCGGACACCCAGCTCGCTGAGTCGGATCAGCGGCGGCAGGGCATAGACCAGGGTGGCGAAAATGGCCGGCACCTTGCCGAGGCCGAAGAGCATCAGCACCGGGATCAGGTAGACGAAACTCGGCAGCGTCTGCATGACGTCCAGCATCGGCATCAGAAGGCGCCGCGCCAGTGGCTTACGTGCCAGAAGGATGCCGATGGGCACGCCCACCAGAACGCTCAGGCAGGTCGACACCAGCACCAGGGCGCAGGTCTGCAGCAGCTTGTCCCAGAGACCGACCACGCCGATGAGGAAGAGCAGCCCCACCAGGACAGCCGCCCGGCGCCAACTGCGCGAGGCATGCCAGGCAAGACCACCGACCAGGGACAGGAGCAGCCACCAGGGACAGACGCGCAGCAGGCCTTCGATGCCGGCGACCAGCTGCAGAAGACTGTCGGAGACCTCGCGGAAAGCATCGCCGTAATGGAGAACGAGCCAGTCGACGAAGCGGTTCACCGCGTCGGCGATGGAGTAGTGCAGGGATTGCGGGAACATGACGTCAGAGACTCCCGCGCACGCGCTCAGCGACGTCGGCTGGTACCCATGCCTGCCAGATGGCGGGCTGTTCGCGGAGGAAGCGTTCGGCTGCCTGGCGCGGCGGCAGTCGTTTCTCGCTCATCTCCGCCAGGGTGCTGTTGAGCAGCCCGATGGGCAGGTCGACCTTCTCGAAGAAGGTCACCAGCTCCGGGTACTCGGTGCGGAAGGGGGCGGAGACACCGATGGTCAGCCGCGCCGGCATGGAGCGCGTGCCGCGCGGATTGGGGTTTCGCGCATCGGCCAGGGTCTTCCACGCTTCGGCGTTGAAAGGCGGTTCTTCCAATTGCACCAGCTTGTAGCGACCCAGCAGCGGGGTTGGCGACCAGTAGTAGAAGAGCACCGGTTTGCCGCGGCGTATGGCCGAGCCGATTTCGGCATCCAGCGCCGCGCCGGAGCCGGTGCGGAAATTGACGAAGCTGTCGGTGAGGCCATAGGCCTTGAGCTTCTGGCTGTTGACGATTTCCGAAGTCCAGCCGGTGGGGCTGTTGAGGAAGCGACCCTTCTCGGGGCTTTCCGGGTCACGAAAGACCGCTTTGTAGCGCGGCAAGTCCGCCACCGAGCGCAGGTCCGGCGCCAGGGCCGGGATGCCACGCTCCGGGTCACCCTTGATCACATACTCGGGCACCCACCAACCTTCGGTGGCGTGCTTGACGGTATCGCCGAGGGCGAACACCTTGCCCTCGCCTTCGGCCTTGATCCAGGCCGGACTGCGCCCGGCCCACTCCTCGCCTATGACTTGCACGTCGTCCCGCGCCAGGGCCGCCTCCAGGCTGACAGTGCTGCCGGGCAGGGTTTCAGTGCGATAGCCATAACCCTTCTCCACCAGCAGGCGGAGTAGCTCGGTGATCAGGCTGCCGCTTTCCCAGGTGATGTCGGCGAAATGGATGGGTTGGCGCTGCTCCGCCGCAGGCAGGGACTGCGCAAGCAGCCCCAGGGCCAGCAGCGAGCCGCCCAGCAGTTTCTTGATGGTGGTCATGGGCACCTCATAGCGTCCTTGGATGGGTGGCCGGTCAGAAGTCGTAGCTGAGCCGGGTGTAATAGAAGGCCCCTTCCGGCGCTGCCGGGGCCAGGTAGCTGTACTGCTGCGCTGGGGTCTGCCGCAGGCGCGGGTTGAAGTCGTCGGGATGGCTGTCGAAGAGGTTGTTGGCGCCCACCGAAAGGCGCAGCTGCTGGGTGAACGCATAGTTCACATCCAGGTCGGTGACCCACTGGGCGGAGAAGGTCTGGTCGAACTGGGCATTGCTGGCGGAGGCGGCGTACTTGCGGTACTCGCCGTAGCGGGTCTGGTAGAGGCTGACCGTCCAGGGCCCCAGGCGATGCACGGCGCCCAGCACGAGCTTGTCTTCCGGGTAGCCGTGTTCCAGGTAGCCACGGGACTCACGGGTGACCGTCTCGAAACCGTGGGGGTTGGCGTGGACCTTCTCGATGCGGGTGCGGGTCCGTGTGTAGCCGGCGGAAAGGTCGAGGTCACCGTAGACGTCCAGGTCGATCTCGTACTTGCCGACGATATCGACGCCGCGGGTGCGGGTATCGGCGGCGTTGGTCATGAACTGCGCCCAGGCGTACTGGCCAAAGCCCGCAGCGGTGAGAATCGCCTCGGCCTCCGGGCCGGAGATTCCGCCGCTGAATAGAATGCGATCGCGGATGTCGATCTGATACGCATCGATGGTCAGCGAAGCATGGTCGCTGGGGCGAAACACCAGGCCGAGGGAGTAGTTGGTGGACTTCTCCGGCTTGAGGTCCTGGGCACCGAGGGCCTGCGCGGCCGGGTGGCTGACCGGCAGCATGCGGGTGAGTACAGGATTGCCGTTGGCGTCGACGTTGGTGGTGGTGGTCCAGGAGGTGCCGATCTGCCCCAGGGTGGGCGCCCGGTACGCATTGTTGAGGGTGCCGCGCACGCCAATCTCCGGGGTCAGCTCGTAGCGCGCCGAGATCTTGCCGGTGCTGGTGGTGCCGAAGTCATCGTAGTGCTCGGTGCGTCCGGCCAGGCCGAACTGGAATTTCTCGGTGAGTTGGGTTTCCAGGCCGAGGTAGATGCCGCCGACCTCGCGCTTGTAGGTGCCGGCATCGTCCGGTTGCAGGCCGGAAGCCTGTATGGCACCCACTTGCACGCCATCGATACCGCCGAAGGAGTAGGAGGCAAAGTCGCCTTCCTCCAGTCGGTATTCCTCTTCACGCCAGGCCGCGCCGGCGGAGAAGGTCAACGGACTGGCGGCCCAGTCGACATCGAGATCGCGGACGTAGTCCAGGGCAAGGTTGGTCTGCTCGTTGATCAGGGTGGCGACTTCGAAGCGTGTCGGGCTCGCCGCCCCATAGCTCGGGTTGACGGTGTTGAAGGCCTTCTCGTCATGCTTGTCGCGGCCGTAGGTGGCACTGAAATCGAAGCGACCGATGTCGGCATCCTCGAAACGAGAACCCAAGGTCAGCGCCCCGTCTTCATAGCGATAGCGATACTTGGGAATGGTGCCGTCGGGGTAGATCGCCGGCACGTTGTTCGGGCTGCCGGCCAGCAGCGGCGGGGTGTTGTTGAAGGATTCGTCCTGGCCGTAGGTAGCGAAACTGTAGAGACGCCAGCGGTCGTCCAGGCCGACTTCGGCATTGGCCGCCAGATTGTACTTCTCGCGGCTGGCACCACCCCAACGCGGGTCTTGCACCTTGCCTTCGGCGACGAACTTGTCGCCGATATCGGTGGGCTTGTTGTTCAGCCCATTGGCACTGAGGGTGAGGAAACCATCGCCGGGCAAGGCCAGGCCGTGCCAGACATCCGCGGACTTGCTGAAGCCGTCGCCTTGGCCGTACTGGCCAACGCGTGCGTTGGCCTGGCCACCGTTGTCGCGCTCCTTGAGGACGATGTTGATCACCCCGGCCACGGCATCCGAGCCGTACTGTGCGGAGGCACCGTCGCGCAGCACTTCGATGTGGTCGACGGCGCTGATCGGGATCATGTCCAGGTCTACCGGCTGGGCGCCGATGAATGGCACGCCGCCAGAGATATTGACCACCGCCGAGGCATGGCGGCGCTTGCCGTTCACCAGCACGAGGGTCTGATCCGGGGACAGGCCTCGCAGGGATGCGCCCTTGGGGTCCTGGCCACGAGTGGCGCTCTGGTTCTGCGGGAAGTTGAACGAGGGCAGCAGCTGGAACAGCGCTTGGTTTAGGCTGGTGGCCCCGATGCGGACCAGTTCCTTGCTGTCGATGACATCCACTGGGGCAGCACTGGTCAGGGCAGTAGTGTCGTGGCGGCGGGTACCGACGGAGATTACTCGCTCCAGCACCGGCTCCTCCGGCACTGCGGCCCGGGGCACGACCTGGGTGGATGGCGGCGCGACGGGACGCTCGCCGCTGCCCTTGACGATGAAGGCGCCAGCCGGGCTGACCTGCAGCTCAAGACCAGTGCCCCGCAGGGCAGCATTCACTGCCTGGGTTGCCGAAAGATCGCCTTCCACGGCGGCAGCGGAAAAGCGGCCCACTTCAGGCGTAAAGGAGATGACCTGCCCACTCTGACGACTGATGCTGAGCAGTACCTCGTCCAGCGGACCGGGTGCGATGTGGAAGCTGTGCCGGGTTTCTTCGGCCGCGTATGCGCAAGTGAGGATGAAGCTGGCCAGCGGGCCGAGGGCAAAGGCCGCAAGACGACGGCGATTCGAAGCAGCGATAGGACGCAAGATGACTCCCCCAAGGAATCCATTGTGGCGCTGCTCCCTGCAGCGCCTTCGCATGGGGTGTGCATCGGCGCTGCGGAATCTTGCAGATCGTTTGGTTATGGCCTTAGAACCGCTCAGGCGGGGAGCAGGCTTATCCACAGGTTGGTGCGGCGGACGATGCGCAACGGCAAGGTACGGCTGAGGGCGTCCAGCACCTGATCGCTGGCGTCCAGGCGGAACAGGCCGCTGACGCGCATGCTTTCAAGCGCTGGGTGAACGCGCAGGATGCCAGCACGGTAGGGGCGCAGCGCTGCTATCACGTCCCGCAGCGGGATATCGCGGACCTCCAGTAGTCCGTCGACCCAGGCAGTTTCGCCAAGCCTCGCCTGCAGCACCGGCCCGAAGCGATGGGGGTCGAAATCCACCGCCTGGCCGGCGGGAAGTCGCAGCCGAACACCGCTTCGGTTAACCAGCTCCAGCGGGCCGCCAAGGGCGAGGACCCGACTCCGGCCATCCCGTTCGGCGACCATCATTCCGGCACCGGCGGAAGACACCCGGCCTATGCTGGTTTGCACGACGAAGGGTCTGCGATCTGCGCGCGCCACCTGGGCAAGTAGTTCGCCACCTCGCAGGCGCACGAGCCGTCTGCTGTCATCAAAGTCCAGGTCCACTGCGCTGCGAGCATTGAGTACCAAGCGGCTGCCGTCTGCCGCGTGCAAGCTACGACGCTGGCCAGTGCTGGTACGAAGATCGGCGGTCAGTTCGTCCAATGGCGTGAAGCGATTACCCAGCACGCCGGCACCGATCACCACGCCACTGCCCACCAGGGCGCGATGCAATAGCTGACGCCGGCTGGAGGGCGCCTCGAGTACCCGTTGCAGCAACTCGCTACCGGCGTCCTGCACCACCGGGCGCCGGAAGACGCCGAGGGTTTGCTCGAGGTGCGTACAGAGGCGTTCGTGGCGCGGGTCCTGCGCACGCCAGGAACTGAACGCGTGGAAGTCTGCATCGCTGGCGGCTCCCGAGCGTAACAACACTATCCAGCGTGAAGCCTGTTCGATCAGGGCGTCCTGCTCATTGCTCATGTCGGTACTCCAGGCTAACGCGCAGGCAGCGGGTGATGGCCTTGCCCATGTAGTCGCTCACTGAACGCAGTGAGATACCCAGTTCCGCGGCTATTTCGGGATAGGTCAGACCGTTGACCTGGGACAGCAGGAAAGTGGCTTTTACCTTGGCTGGAAGACCGTCCAGCAGGCGGTCGATCTCCTCCAGGGCCTGGAGCATCTGTGCCAGCGCTTCCGGCGAGGGCGCCTCATGTTCGGGTTCGTTGAGCAGGGCATCGAGGTAGGCGCGCTCCAGGTCGCGGCGACGCCAGACCTGGTAGACCAGGCGCTGGGCGATGGTGGTCAACAAGGCTCGGGGCTGACGGATGGGCTCGATGAGCGGCGCGCTAAGCAACTGGACGAAGGTGTCGGCCGCGACGTCCTCAGCACTGGCCGGGGAATCCAGGTAGCGGCGCAAGCGTCCGCAGAGCCAGGTGTAATGACTGCTGAATAGCGTGCCCACGTAAAGGCTGTGGGAGTTCTCGGCGCCGGACATGGCCACTCCATAAATCGGTCAATGCAGGGAGGGGTCCGGTGTTCCGGTGGATGAATCCTAGCAAGGCGTCTTATACGACAAAAATATTTAAATTCTATTTTTATAGATCATTAATGAATTAGAGGAGCTCCGCATAACCTTGCTCGATGGCCTGTTGTTGGTAGTCGAGGAGGAGCCGGTAATCGTCGTCTTTCGCGGGCAGGATTTCACGGATAGCCAGGACGGCGGCAACCTTGGGAAGGTAGCTCAACGCCTGGTTCATAGCCTCGCGCACACGCTCGGCCTCGTCGGGACCGAGATCGGCCGTGCAAATGTACGGCAGGGTCGGGCTGGGGGCGCTGCGCGCTATCAGGCGCAGGCCAGCCACCTCTTTCGGCGCGTAACGAGCCAAGTAGGCATAGGTGACGCTGTCTACCGCGGCAAGATCGGCCTTGTCCTCCCGTAGCAGGCGCAGGCTTTCACGGTGGCTACCGCTGTGGATAAGGCTGGAGAAGAAGGTTCCGCTTTGCTGCAACGGGGCAAGGCGATGGCGGAAGAGATTCATGCCTGTATTCGATCCGGCGTCATTGAGCACGCCGCGACTACAGAGGAAATCATCGAGTGTGGTTCGGGCGTCGTGAACGCGGGCGAGGATCAGACTGCAATGCCAGCCGTCTGTACTGTCGGGCAGCACGTAGTCAGGACGGCCTAGAACGCGAACCCGGCCGCGCAGTTGAGTGATCAGCGGATATCCACAGGTCTGGGTCAGCAACAGGCGGGGCGAGGTCCAGAGTTCTGGCAGGCTGAGACCATCGGCGGCAATCCGATCCTCGCCAAGCAGCTCGAGTATCCGTTTTAACCAGATGGCATTGGCCTCCTCCACACATTGCGGAGCGACGTACATCAACAGTTCGGCATGGCGCATGAACGCTCCTCAGTGGGCACTGGGATGACGGGGGCTATCGATCGGACGGAGTCCGTACCGGCGGAAGAACTCGCCATAGCCGCGCACGTGAAAACCACCGCTGCGTGCCAGCCATTGTTCACGGCGCACGCGGTATACCCGAGGCAGGTAGTACCAGGGCAAGCCAGGAAGGTCGTGGTGAACCAGGTGCAGGTTGATATGGAGGAAGAGCCAACTCCAGGGCCAGGCAGACTCGTTGATCACCGTCCGCTGTTCCGGGTGCTCCGCAGGGCGATGCTCATAGAACGAACGCACCATGGCCAGGGACAACGCGGGGACGCTCACCAGCAGCAGGTAGTGCCAGACGGACAGCTGGCTGAAACGGGCGATGAAGGCGAGCATCAGCAGGGTAGCCGTGCCGTGGACGATCCACATGATCCAGGCCTTGAGGTCACCCTTCAACAAGCGAGTAGCCTCCTCCCTGGCCAGCGACCATAGCGCCAGAGGGGGGCCAAGGAGCAGACGACCGAGCAGCGTCTTATCAAGCCATCGCAATGTGCGGGAAAGCCTGTGGCTGTTACTCCATTGGCGTTGGCCGAGGTAGCGGCTTTCGGGGTCAAGACCAGGCAAGGTCAAGTCCTCATCGCGGTGGTGACGCAGGTGGGTATCGCGATAGAGGGTATAGGGATACCACACCGCAAACGGGGCATAGCCGAGCAGTTTATTGATGCTGGCCCAGCGGGTTGGGTGGCCATGGAGCAATTCGTGCTGCACGGATAGCCAGAGCACCACCAGTGGAACGAGCAGCACGGTCGTCGGCCACAGCCCGAGGTGCGGGCTAGCCAGGTGCAAGCTGAACCAGCCGGCGTAAACGCCGATGAGCAACAACCAGGTCGGCCAATCGGTTCTCGCAGTCAGGCTGCTCTGCAGGCGCTCAACCTGCCGGCGCTGGGCATCATCCAGATAGCGCGGCATGGTCGCCCTCGGCTATCGGCTGGAGATAAGCGTGACTCATGGAGGCTCCTGCGTGAGGTCAGCGGAAAGGCCAGCGGCCTGTATTCCCGTCTGTGCAACGACGCAGGAAAAACATGCAGATCGATTGGTTATCAGGTGCTAACTGGAGAATCTATGAGCAATGGAGGCTGCTTGCTGCTACATCGAAGTGGGCTGCAGCGCGTTAGACGTGCGGGTTGGGAAGACTGTGTGATGATTTTGCGCGCCCAAAGACAAACCCCCGAACCGTTTTCACGGATCGGGGGTTTGGGATAGAAGCTTGACGATGACCTACTCTCACATGGAGAAGCTCCACACTACCATCGGCGATGCGTCGTTTCACTGCTGAGTTCGGGATGGGATCAGGTGGTTCCAACGCTCTATGGTCGTCAAGCAATTCGGTTGGGATCTCGTCTGCGACGCGATCCCGAATCAGGTATGTGACAGTCTGTTTTTGCGGTTCAGGCCAATTTTCGGTCTGTCGACTTCAACCAGTCGCACCCACAATCACCAGATTGTTTGGGTGTTATATGGTCAAGCCTCACGGGCAATTAGTATTGGTTAGCTCAACGCCTCACAGCGCTTACACACCCAACCTATCAACGTCGTAGTCTTCGACGGCCCTTTAGGGGATTCAAGATCCCAGTGAGATCTCATCTTGAGGCGAGTTTCCCGCTTAGATGCTTTCAGCGGTTATCTCTTCCGAACATAGCTACCCGGCAATGCCACTGGCGTGACAACCGGAACACCAGAGGTTCGTCCACTCCGGTCCTCTCGTACTAGGAGCAGCCCCTCTCAAATCTCAAACGTCCACGGCAGATAGGGACCGAACTGTCTCACGACGTTCTAAACCCAGCTCGCGTACCACTTTAAATGGCGAACAGCCATACCCTTGGGACCGGCTTCAGCCCCAGGATGTGATGAGCCGACATCGAGGTGCCAAACACCGCCGTCGATATGAACTCTTGGGCGGTATCAGCCTGTTATCCCC